>NZ_CP167894.1:0-324095 GCF_041504345.1 Vibrio sp. BS-M-Sm-2 | reverse complement strand
AGATAGGAAGTTGAGGCACTTTTTTGCATTTGGGGATAGTAAAAATGTTGACGTTTTTTCACGCTTTGAATGACTACGCCATGCACTTCTTAACAGGTTCACCTTGTGCTTGTCTTTGTCACTAATATAGCTTTTACAGGTCCAATTATCGATGAAGTTTTGAGCAAAGTGTTCATCGGTTTGGATGTCTTTAGTGCGATTTTTTTTTGCTATTTCTTCTATCCATGTCTGTCTTTTAGCATAGCTTTTTAACCACGTTGCCATTTCTAGGTTGTCTGACTTGAACCAACTCATTCTACTTTTTAGCGATTTTTCATCCATAAAATAATACACCTATTATCCACTCTCAAATGATAGTAAATGTTTCGTGTTTAATTTTAAAACTTTATTTTAAATACGTTTTATATTTGTGATTAAGGTGGTTTTAAAGTTTGTACAGTTTTTCTATTATTACGCGCAAATAGGGTTTATATAGTGGTATCTAGGGTTGTGTCTGATGGCTGTTGTTAAGTTTTTATCTGAGATGAAGCATATTTCTCCTGAGGGAAGATACTTATTTTTAGCGATAATTTGCGAGCAAATTAACAAGAGAAACGTGTTGGCAGATATGTCGGTTTCACATCTACGTGAAAGTTTCGGCGTCTCTCATAAAGTCGTTTCTGAATTGCTTGTTTATCTTCAATATCATCACTTAGGGGAAGTGAAAAAAACAAAGCACGGGAAGCACGAATTCATTTTTGATTCAATCTATTTAGACTCATTGAAAGAGGGGGCTTTCTATCTATTCATGAAGCATTTTTTGAGGCTTTTTCACCAAAAGTTCAAACAGTTCTAAAAGGAAAAAACCTCAAACTTAGGCCCTCAAACCTTCTTTTGATCGGGATATTTATCTTCCATGCAAATGAATTGGGCTTTATTCAGTCATCCACCACTGGAAATGAAGAGCTGCTATCAGAAAGTAAGATTCGACGTTTAATGGGGGGATTAATCAGAGTCGTTTGAAATCTCAATTAGCAACACTGCGCAAAATAGGGTTTATCAAAAGAGAGGCTGGTGGAGGTGTGTGTCCGATCTACTTCGGCAAGTTTGGCAAGCGATATCAGGTTGATTTAGGCTTTTTCTCGTCGCAAGAAAGTGAAAATGCAAGGAGAGCAATACCTAACAAGGAAGCAATAAAAAACGTGAATGGCTTAATATATGAGACGCCTGAATGCTACCTGATCTATCAAACAGCAAAAGAGTGCTCTCTGAAATATGAATTTGATTTTGAACTGCCCTTCAAGCTCTCTTTTTTGATAGGTAAAAAGATCAACCTTGATAAGAGGCTTGAAAATACGAAATCTAAACTTATAACTGAGGCAGATTTCGTTGATGAGTTTGATCTGTCGCGACTAGCGTGCGATCCCTTTTTCAGAGTGGATGGGCTTACTTTAGGCATCTTGGCCAAATTAGAAGTTTTGACGGCTTTGATACTGATGAACCATTGGCAAGCATTGACCAGTGAAACGTTCGATAAGCTCGATAAGTTACTGGAGGATGATTCCGAAGTTCAGCAAGTTGTTCAAGAAGGTTCGATATTTACTCAGAAGTACCTCAAGGAGCCAAATGATTCTGTGTTATTAAAAGACGTGCATACATTTTGGAAGAATAGTTTGCTCTCTCTTTCTTCAGGGTTAGCAATGTCGTTGGCAAAAGTGATTCGAGGGCATTGTTCCCAAGGTGCTCGTCTGAACATGGTCAACTTCTTGATGCATGATTTTCAACACTACGCACCGAGAAAGGGGAAGTATCCTTCCTGTAATATTTCAGCGTCATATGTTGTTGATGGCACCTATTACGACTTAAATATCGCCAGTTCCAAATTTCATGATAGTCCAACTCTTCGAAGCGGGCGTTTACTTGATTTGGATTGTGAGAATCTATTTATAAAGGAGCATACCTATATCTATTTTGGCGAAGGTTAATGCATGACCGCTTAGTACTTAATTTCAGAGTAGCCTCAATTGCTTGAATCTAGTGTTTATTACTCAAAATTGATTGAACTGTCACGTTGACATCATTTGCGTTTGGTTAAACTTAGAATGCAATGGTTCGACAGGGGCATGTGCTGATCTCGTTATTGCGGTATGGTAATATTGCGTATATATCATTTATCAACTTACCCTTACCAAACACAATTCAATAAAGATACTTACCTCATTAAATAACCACTCCCAATCATCTTATACCAGAGACATTCACCCCAAAGGTATAATGATGAAAAAATTTAAAATAACGACCAATGATACATTCAATGGATTGCCAATCTTAAAGCTAAAAGGCGGTTTAGTTAGTAGCTATCTTGATAAGGTGTATGAGACGATTGATAAAGCCGTTACACAATATCCTCGAACGACAGCCATTAGAGTAGACTTGCGTTTAGCTAAGTCTTTATTGTTTGATGACTCTAGTGTCATAAAGAACTTTATCGCTTCGCTGGATGCTCAAATTCAAGCTGATCTCAGTCGAAAAAAAGGAGAGGTCAAACGGCTCGTAGTTGTAAGGTTCGATATGCTTGGTGTAAAGAAAGAAGCACGTCATTGAGTCACCATTACCACCTTGTCTTGTTATTGAATAAAGACGTCTACCACTCTCTTGGAAGGTTTGATCAAAAAGGCAATTTATCAGACATGATAAAGAAGGCGTGGTGTCGAGCGTTGGATATCAAAGCCAATGAAGGTGATACCTTAGTTCACTTCCCAGACAACCCTACCTATTGGTTAGAGCAAAACTCAGATAAATTCAACCAACAGGTGGATAACCTGTTTAAACGGGTCAGCTATTTGGCTAAGGTTGAGACCAAGCAATATGGGAATAGATCACGAAGTTTTGGGTGCTCTCGAACTTAAAAAAAAGAGGGCAAACCATCGCCCTCATTAATCCTTATAAACAATTAGTTTTGAGTGACGGTTTGCATTTTAATAGCCGTTATTGAACTCACTTCTTTTTCAACTGTAGTACCAGCGTCAAAGTTGATGTAGTACTCAGTAAAGATTCCACTTGGGTATTGATAGAACATCAGTTCATTATCACTGACGACGGCCATTCGTTCATTGGCATCAAGTTTAGTACCACTAGAAGCATTGATTGTCGTTGTAGCGGGTTGGTTAAGTTCAGCCTTACTGATATCAAAACGCATGAAGTTAGGCTGCGCACTATTATCATCTGCACTTGAGTACATGCAGTACAGTGAGGTTTGGCCTGCATTGGCTACGTGGCCACTAAGCGCTTTAGAGGGTTCGAGTTGTGTAATAGTTTTGGTTGTGTCATCGAACTGATATACAGAGCAATCTGAATGCATTTTATAGTCACCACGGACCACACTCATAGAGGATGGCCTGTATCCATTGGTGGTCCATAGAGCATCGGTTTGGTCTAAGGTAGTTCCATTTAATGTAAGCTCTATAAGTGCATCATCGGAATCTCGAATTGCATATAGTTTATCTGCGTATAGAAATGGAACAGACAACAGTGACGTATCGTAACTAAAGTTGTGCTCGGTACCGTCTGGCTCTAGCCACGTTAAGCTATCGCCACTCCAAGGAACAGTGACAATATCACCAGTTGATAGAATGACGTTATTTCTGAAGTAATCATCAAAGACTTTAGAAATGGTAAACGTCCCATCAACAAGTTCGGCTTTATGAAGGCTGAGTTCATTACTGTGCCTTAAGTAAATACGCGTGCTATCTCCGTTGTGGGAAAAGCGTGTGTTGGTGACCCAAGCCTCATGTTCAGCTTCGACCTTCTTATAGATAGGAACGCCGCTCTCGACCAATGGATAAAGATCACCGGTATTTTTGTCCTGTATGAGGGTGTAACTGCCTTCGTATACCACGTCATCCACGGTGACGCTGACGTTGCTCATGTTGATTGCGGAATAGGTGGTATTGAGGTCGACGATCATATCGATAGTCGGAGTCACAACGCTCTCAGCATCATCGCCTTCAAAGCTAATCGAGCTGACTTCACCATTTTCTGGGTTCTCATAAACGTAAGCACTTTGCCCGTCATCTAAAGGCATATTGAACGCGGCTGCTCTAGAGTATGCTCGATAACCAGTTAGATCGTGAGCGCGAGGCTTAAAGGTCTGAAAACCATCATTAACAACACTCATGCTTGATATTGAGCGTGTTTGGTAGCTAGGTGGGGTATTGCTATTGGATCCCCCTCCGCAAGCTGTCAGAGCGAAAGCGATAGAGCTGACGAGAGTTGTTCTTAGTAAGTTAGTATTTTGCATGATCATTCCTTGTGTGGTTGTTTGAACATTTGGCTATAAGTGTTGGTTCTCGTTTAGGTGTAATGACCTCAGATAGTGAAAATCCCTTTGGATAGGTAAACCCGAATGTACTGATGTAGATGTCTTGAATTTGATTGAGAGGGATGGCGCAAACATGGCTTTCGAATTGGTAGATCAATTGAAGGGCTTCACTCTCTAACACAAGCCCAAGCGGACAGACATACTGGAGTGTTTGTTCGCTGTTGAGATGGAGGCGAATTTCACGCTGGTAATAGATTGCTAGACAAAGCTTGTCAAAAAGAGCTTCGTCATAATTTTCTTTCTGATTTATTAACGTGTATCGAATATCAATACGTGGACCTTGGTTGTGGTCCATTAGCAAAAAGGGTGCAAATGCGCCTTGCATACTTGGTAGATAACTTTCAGGAAGTGCTGCTTTTAAACTCTCAAAAGCAAACTCAAGAAGTACAGATTCTTTAGGGCCCATGAATACATTGGGCTGGGATCTTCGATGATAGCTATAGGGCAGGGTTCTATCGTCTTTTTCAATATCTAGGTAATCCGTCAGAATATTCAAGCAGCGTTGTACGGTACGTTTCGAACGCTTAATCCCAGTACTCGCTAATCGTTCATGAATTTCACTAACTGTAACTTTTCGTTGAGTCGGTATGTGAGAGTAAATTTCAAATACTAACTCTATATGTTCGATGCGTTGTCTGTTTGGTTTAGAAGACATGGGACCACCAAAATTTAAACGTGATCAATCGCCTCATCACTAAAAAGTAATGAGCTAAAGATTCAACTTGATTAGGGATCGGCTGGTGGCCACACAGCCTGATGCGATTACTTTTTGTAGTTAATGACTAGTTTCTTAGCTAGAGGGTACTTAGCTATTTCATAATCTGGGTTTCTGGTTGCTAAGTTATGCGCCGATATTGCGGCAGCTGAAGCTAATCCAAAAATGACAGCAGGGCCTGAAGCCAAAGTTGCTGCCATCGTGGTTGAACGACCTGCTGTGTATATTCGACAAGATAGCCTTTGCTCCTCTATGAGCCGCTCAATCTTTTTCACTGCTTGAGAGAAGTTTTTTACCCGAGTTATGGTGAACGACTCTTTTCGTTGGATTAAAGCGATGAGCTCTTCATCATTGGTATGATGCAGTACATTACTTGTGGTCATTGTGAATCCTTAGTTGGGTGTCTATGAACCATCACTGATGGCATTAGGATAAGGATGGGTGAGACAAATAACGTCTCACTCAAATTGCGGATAATGATTATGTGAAATGGGCTGTATATTTGAATTTAAATGACCTCGGGAAAGGCCATTATTTATCCTTTGCTGCTTCTAGAATTTCACTCAGTAGATAACCTCTGTTCATCAACTCAATAGTGGCTAAGAGCCGTTTTAGGTGAGCCGAAGAAAGGTGTTGAACGAATTCAAACAGTTCGTGATCTGAGCTTTGCTCTACCTCCTTTTTAAAATGCTGATACTGTTCATTAAGGTAATGACAACTCGCGAGAGCGACTCTGATGAGAGCTTTTGTAAGCTGCTCTTTCAAAGGGGGAATATTGGGCATGGTTGGTATCACTTATCGGTAATGTCGTGATAAGTCGTGGGGTGGGAGTTAATGATGAAAAGTCATTCAGGCCTTGCTACATATAGGGTTAGCTCTCTCCGAAGCACGACTTTTGATGGCTGTAGTGGTCCGGTGCCTTTGTATCGTGACATAGACCCGGACGGGTTGTTCTTTCATCACGAAGTGATAGATATAGAGTCAAACGCTTCCATATCGATGTAGTTTAAGAAGTTACCCTGCCAAAGCTCGAACATCTCTACAGCGGAATAGTTACCCTTGATAGGACTCCATCCCCCGAATTCTGTAAAGAACGCTTGGTCTCGAAAATCAAAGTCTAGACATCGCGCCAATTCTGGATACACATTCCCAACGTAAGCAAAATCAGTGATGTATTCGACATTCCATTGACCACTGGAGATCTGTGTCATCGCGATTTCAACAGGGTGAAATCCACCAGCTTCTGAGCTGTATGAACTATCTCGAAAGTTGAACGTCAGGTAAGTACTTTGAGCTATTGACTCACTCTGGGTTAATTGTTGTTGAAAATGGTTGTTTAACAGTGCGTGAAGTTTGTCTGACACAGGTAAACTTGATGGGTGAAAGAGCAGAGTAGACATACTGATGCCTCCTTGAATTTACGTGAAAGAGTGGGGTGATTGGTTAGCCTTAGCGGACTTGAGTGAGTTGTATGTCATCGAAGACATGCTGAGTTAAATGTTCATGGAAAGCGCACATCCAGGCTTGAAACACTTTTGTTGTGACAGGGTGGCTCAGGCTCGCTGCCCCTGCATCTGGTTGATAGCACCAGTGATTAAGTAGGTGGAAATAAAGATACACATCGAGCGAGTCGGTGGCTTTGTCTTGATAAGTAAAATTGGCCACGAAAACCAAATTCCAATCAGAGCGTGAATTCTCCCGCTTTAACTGAATTTCTACAGGGGCGACCCCTTCCTTTGTTTTGTAGTAGCTTGTATTTCGGCAGTTGAGTGCAATGCGTGTCGTGTCTTTAGGAATCGAGTAGCGAGCGATGGTTTGCTCTAACTGCTGGTGGAGTTTGCTATTGAGGGTGATGTCACCATAGTGTTTCTCAATCATAACCAGCCCCTTTCCGCAAACGACGTGCATTGTTCTCCGACCACAATATGATCCAAAACTCGAACATCAATAAGCGCCAAAGCGTCTTTCAATCTCGTTGTGATGCGCCTGTCTGATTGGGAAGGCTCAGGATCGCCTGATGGATGGTTATGAGCAAAGATAACCGCTGCCGCATTGGCCTTCAGAGCAGTCTTTACTACCTCCCTTGGATAGACGCTTGCTGCATCAATCGTCCCTTGAAACAACTCCTCAAACTCAATTAATCGGTGTTGGTTATCTAGCAACATGACAGCGAACACTTCGCGTTCACTGCCGCCTATCTTAAATCGCAAATAGTCTCGGGTAGCTTGTGGATTGGTAAATACATCTCCTCGTACATAACGCTCTTCTAATATCTCTGCTGCTTTTTCTAGAACGCGATGTTCATGCTCTTGCTGTGAGAGTAGTGGTGGTGAAAGTGTTCTCATTTTGGTTCTCCTTTAATCAGGCTTTAGGTCATTCACTTTAATGACATATACCTCAAAAAGGTTTGAATCAGAGTAAGCCAAGCCAGCCTCATTTTTTTTAACACTATCTCCTTATCCCATGAGGACTACAGGCATAGGAGAACGTCCCATGAGATTTTTAAAGCTAAAAGAAGTGATTGAGAAAACTGCATTAAGCCGCTCGGCGATCTACAGAAAAATGGACGAGGGTGATTTTCCTGTATCGGTAAGCTTGGGAGATAGGGCTGTCGCTTGGGTAGAAGAAGAGGTGAATAACTGGATGGAAATGCGCTTGGCTCAAAGACCAAGCCATTAAGACTGAATCAACGCTAAGACACAAATTAGGGCCTTACCAAAATGGTAGGCCAAAACTTGAACAGAGGAACAAGACTATGAACGAAGAAAACTGTGCAATCTATATCGGTATCGCAACATCAAAAGGAAATGCATCAAACCTACAGGGTGGGGTTGGTATCAGTGTTTATAACTATGATGAGCAGCTTGTTGACGAAAGTAATTGGTCGATAGGTGGGACTACGGATAGCTCAGAGTTAGAACTTATCGCTTTAATAGAAGCGATCGCTTATGCCAAGGATGGAGACTGTTTATATTCTAACAGTGAGTATTGTGTGAAAGGGGTCAATGAATGGTTAGATAACTGGAAAGAGAAAGGGTGGCGAAAATCAGATAAGAAGCCAGTAGCGAATAGTCATTTGTGGAAGAGAATCGATAAGCTTCTTGCGAGTAAGTTTGTTGAAGTAAGGCGTGCACATAAGGTCTGGGGCTTTGAACAGATGGGGAGAGCGGGGGAGATGGCTAGGGAGGTGCTCTAAGTACATATTGTTGATTAGATAAAGGTAATGTCTAGGTCCGTAGTGTAGGTATGGCGATGTCTGACTGTCTTTCAGACCATTAGTCTGCTTTTTGACCTTAAACGATCTAGACACGTCATATGCTTTTAAATATTTTCTCTCCAATCACCTCGCCGATTTTTATAGTCCTGATTATTAAGATGTAACTGTCTTAATCAACCAGGAGCTATACCATGACGAAATCTAAGAAACCTTTAACGCAAACTGATGTTCGCCGCATACAGTCAACCACGGCGAAAGCCAATGGAGGCAAAATTCCTAAAGGCAGCTTTGCAGCCAAAGCTCAGAGTGTCGTAGATAAGCGTTCTAAATAACTAATTTTGGCATAGGGTCGGTTTACGGCCCTATGAAGGAGTTTATATGCGAAAAATGAGCAAAGATAAGGATATCAATAAGTTTGTACTTTCATTACTTAAATTGAGCTGTTGGACAGCTGTCCGTGGTACAAAACATATTGCATTGTTATCACCTTTAGGTAAACGTATAACCATACCTTCCACTCCCAGTGACCGACGGGCTTACATTAACTTCAAGAAAGACATTTTAAGGATAATCAGCAATGAAGCTGCTTCACAAAAAACGAGCTAAGCCGTATCCAACTATTCAGTGTTTACTTCGCGAAGTCGCTATTGCATTTGACGTAAAAACAGCTAGTGACGAAGGTGACAGCAGGCGTGCAGCGAAGCAACTTGATGATAGCTGAAAAGTAGAAGAACTAAGCATCGACAAGTATCACGCGATATTGTCGTTGAATATTCTGAACCCAATAAGATCAAATTTTGATGACGAGATATCTGCGAGAGTAGAAAACTTTTTGGTTAACTTACTCAAACGTTACGCTCATTGGATGAAAAACTATCCGTTGGACGGTCTTTCTGTTGAACAGGCTAATCAACTGTTTGGGCGCACACAGTTTTTTGAAAATCTTGTCCTGAACTGCTTTCTGAATGAAGAGGAAGAAGGAAAAGCCCTCTGTCTGCCAGATAGCACGGAGCTAACCTTATCTAATCCGGATATGCTTCCATTACTTCAAAGCTGTTTCGATGATAAGGATATGAAGGACCGTCTACGAACGTGGTGGAATGGAACTGAATTACCTTCTTTTCGTTATGTGATGAGAATGGACAGCGCAGCTGATCACGCTTTATCGGAGGAATCATGGAGAATGATAAAGTGGGGTATCATTAGCTCGCGTTTTGTTCGCTATATACAATCAAGTTCGACGTTTACTAACGTATCATTTTCACATGCAGAAGCCTTTCTGGACGCTAACAGGAATGGTTGTACAAATAATCATGAGTTCTACGAACAGATCAGTTCATTGAAACAGTGGTACGAGGCAGTCAGTCATACTTCAAAGTCTTTGGCTGACAATGACGAGTTTGAAAAGCGGTTAACAAGCTTGGAGCTGACGATGGAAGGATTTCCTAGCGAGATAGAGGCTTATCATTATCTATTTTGGTACAAAGCTAGGCATTCGATTTTGTCTGGGAAGCTAACCGAAGCGAACGAGTACTATCAGCAAGCGTTTACAGCGGCTTTGTATCGGGATCATTCAAATGCAGTGCTAGGAGAGATCATCAAGGAGTCGTTGTTGGTCTCCGCTCATCAAACTAGGCCAGATTTGGTTTTTCTCAAAAGATTAAAAACGGCACAGGTCTACTTTTTTAATGAACTGATGCCAGCAAAGTACCAAGAAGAAGATTCAGGAAAATACCAGGTTCTAGCTAACAACGAAGTGGAGGCTTATCGCACTGAATTTAAGCGCTATTTCCCTGATGAACATTGTTACCCAGGAATTAAATGGTCGGTATACAAGCAAAAAGTCGGTTATGTTCTAGAAGATATCGACTCTTCCGATCACGCCGACTCTAAGCGAAAGAAAATTGAAATTGGTCTGGAAGGGGGAGCTAAGCGAAAGACGACACCACTTATCTATGCTTGTTTAAATAACGACGTTGAGAAAGTTGAAGAGCTGCTTAATTCAGGAGCAAGCGTTAATGCTCTTTCGGAAGGGGGCGAGTCCCCGCTATTGATTGCTTTAGCGAATATTGATTTTAGTGAGCCGACGTCTCTACTTGACGACTCAATTTTCAATCTTGTCTCAGAGTATGCGCACAGTGAGAAAACTCTAAATACAGTCTCTACACGAAAAATGAGCTTTCCTTTGTTTGCAGCGGTTGAGAGTGGTCGTCCAGACGTAGTGAAAAAGCTGCTATCGATGAACAAGGAAATCACTATCGATCTGAAGGGGAGCATTGAATATCAAACGCCGCTGTATGCATGTTTGGGTATGCTGGCAATGACCAAGAATCCTAAGCAGTTTAGGGAAAAACTTATGGCGGTGCCAAGTGAAGAGGCAGTGAACCAACTTAGGCCCTTATTCGTAGGGATGAATTCACCATTCAACGCAGAATTAAGTTCTCATTTGAGCGCTCAACAGCTGGACCCCAAGTTTCTTGCTGTTATGGACGCTATATTTGAATATGTTCAGGCACGGTTTCCCAAGACTTCATCTGTGCGTCACATTGCTAGAATCCTATTAAATGCTGGTGCGAATCCAAACGTTGAAGTTGTTAAAAATGGCATGCGTTACACGCCATTAATGTTGGCTTCAGAACTTAATGAGCTAAAACTGTTCAAAAAAATGATTGAACACGGTGGGGATTGGAAAAAAACGTATACGGTACCGGTTGGCACATCTTTCTCTAAAAGAGCTATTGATTGTTTAGATATCGCGGAACACTTCGAGGCAGGTGATGTGAAACGGTATATAGAAAACAACCTAACTGGAAATCAGGTGGGTTAAGAGGGCGTAGACTATTTGTAGAAGGCATTATAGATAAAATTAGAGCAGTTTGTAATGAATGTGATTAGATCGTTTAGCTGATTGATTTAAATGCGAATATCTGGTTGTAACTGTTCACGAAAATCGTGTTGCTCTGACGTTATGGCGGCTTCCAAGGTCTGAGTAATGCCCAGTCGCTCTGGAAGCTGCCGTTAATTTATTGTGTTCGAGAACTGATTAACTTAATTTTTAAACCCGAGAGTAGTTACTCGAGAACACTTATACGGTGACTATCAATGATTCATAACTTTGGATGGGGAGTGATACAGCATTTTCCTTTTCTAAGCATTTAACGACACCGTCGACATCCACATCATTGAATATTGTTTTATTGGTGCTAGATATATCAATAACAAGGTGCCCGTTGTCATTTTCTGTTTTGCCTTTAAACAACAGTATTCGTTCCAGAGATATGTCGTTCAAGCTTTCTTGATTACCAACTAACTCCAGTATATCGCAGTAGCCGTTAAACTTAGGAAATAAGACGATAGATCCGAACACGTATTCGTCAAAGTGGTTACTATGACTGGCTTTTTCAACTCTTCTATTGCTACGAAGACGGTGCCTTAATCCACTGGGAGAGCTGCTTGGACTGTCTTGGATCTTTTCTTCTGACATCAAATCAATACGAGATTTAAACCCAGCAATTATCATTTCGTCTTCAGTAGACTTAGGCTGACGAACTTCCCAGTTTTTGGCATAACTCTTTTTCATTAATTGATTACGATATTGATGAGTTTTATACGATATATTTTTACAACTATATGAAGAAAATGAATCGGTTAGGAAGCGACCGTATTCAGCAGAAGCTATAAATTGTGAAAATAGCCCCTCAGCTGAGGTGTTGAGTTCAATTTGATGTTCCTCATTTCCTAAATCTATATCGTCTAGAAGCTCATCTTGTAGAACGGGTACGAAAACCTGATTGGTAAGAAAAATGTTTTTTATATCAAAAGATAAGTCCTGTTTAATCCAAGCCTGAGTGCGGGGTGATAGCGTAAATTGTTGTTTTGACCAATTTAATACATCATCTTCGTTTGGCATCATTCGTACTATATCTTTGAAAAACAAAAGCCCCGTAGAGTGCCAATGTTCAACTCGAACTATAGTGTTTGTTTCTAACTCGTCCCAAAATAGACTAGGTGTTGAAGATGTACAGATATCTTCAGAAACAGGCAACCCGCAAAAGTGAGATGATGGACGATTTTTCTTCTTGATGGGGATAAAATCTAGTAGAGATAAGTAATTATTATGGTAGTTGGCTTCAGGGTGAATGTTTGAAGTTAAGAGAAAAAGCTTCATTGAGTAAGAAGGCGTTTGTAGGTTTCGTTTGTATTCTCTAACCTTTTCGAGTGCTTTTAATGGGGTTTGATAAACTTCGCTATTAAACTTTAGACGATCAGAAGCATTCGATAACTGGCAATTAAAGGCGTCATAATGTTTGAGGGCATTGTCGAGCATAAAACTATTGTTAGCCAAGTGCTGACGGTATTTTTCTTTCCATAGCTCTGTAGTAAAACCACATTTATTAATAGCTATGAGTGCGAGTTCTACCTTATGCAGCGATGCTATCACTTGCTCTTCGACTTCCTCATAGAAGGACTTGTTGTGCTCAAATGCAAGCTCTTTGTTTTTATCTTCGTCGAACACGAGCTCGTTGTTGGATATTGAGAGAGAAGGGCAGTCAAAGCAATTAAAGCCAACTGTTATCTTTGTTTGTAATTTCTCTGCCGAAGTTTCGTCGGTCTGATAATTATCGAATGCTAATTGAATATTTTCTGTTGTAGAAGAAGACAGCTCGGCTCCATATATGGATAAGTGATTCTTAGGTTTCTGGTGCCAATATTTTAGCTTACTCAAGCTGTCAGTTAGCGCTTGAATCCCTTCGTTCAATTCTACGTAATGGTGTACGGACTCTTCCCATTTCAAGGTCAGGCTTTGTTTGAATTCGTATTCTGCTAGCTTCGAGTTGAGTTGAAGACTTTGTTCTTCTAAGTGCTCTTGTGTTTTACTGATGTCGATAGATTTTTGTGCCAGCATAATGGCAATGATTGCTCCTGCCGCTGTAATTGGAAGCCCAAGTAGGAGGTTCCACAGTCCAGTTATACTGGATAATTTCTCCTCTATTGTTGCCGTCGAATAGGAACTACTAATATAAAGAGTAAATAAAACAGCTATCACTGAAACGAAAAAGAACAGTGAAAAACCTCGGATCAGATTGTTGGTTATCTTTCTATTACTAGCCATAGTTCTACTTTTCCAATATCTAAGATATCTATTTATTGTTTGACCTATCTTAGAAAGAAAGTGTAATGATATAAATTGCGGCACATTTCACTAAATGCTAGTTATGGCTTGAGCATTCGCCGTTAGGAGAGTGACTCAAAAAGTACTAACCACTAATTAGGAGTCTTTCCTAAAGATGTGTTTTCGATGATACTGCAAAAAATGATCATGCTGGGGGAAGCACCAACGAAGCTTCATAGTGGGTGAAATATTCAGTTTTTCGACGTCATTTGATGTTAATTGTGGTGATAACATAATCAGCCCATCACGATCAAAAGATATGTAGCCTTTATCAAAAGCAGTATCTAAGTTTGGGGTAAGCAATAATCCATTTGTCATATCTATCGCTTCGGATGCGGAGCAGTCACGCCAAGGTTTGATGTGGGATGCAACAAGAAAATCCGTGTTATCGAATCCTGTCACCGAACAACTTGTCCAATGGTGAATGAGCCGAGATCGAAATAGTCCTTGCCCGATACGCGCTTGAATGGTTATCTCTCTATCTTTTTCTGACAAAGTATCGAGCTGAGCCTGCATCATTTCTAAATCTGTTATTACGTTGTTTGGAGCGATAGGAGTGACCCATTTTAACTCTTCTAGAGCTTCTGCCACCTGATCTTTTAATACCCACGTGAAGTGACCATTGATATTTGTTTCATCAGCCGCTGTACAAATGGTATATGTCCAAATAGGTACTCCATTTTTTTGCTGTTCAGGTGTGTGCTGGAGGATAAGGCTTAGCTCATGAGCAAAGCTGCCGTACTGCTCATTACCCGTCATGTAATTTTCGTACCCTGCAGCTTTAGCTAATTGAATAGCTGTTATTTTCCTGTCTTCGGCTCGATAGTTTGCCTTCAGCATTTTAATACCGTTCTGTATTTTTTTTGAGGAGCTTGTAGAAAGCTCCTTAAGCGCTTGTGCAATTTTTGTTGAGTTGTGTGTCATGGTCGACCTCTTTGTTTTATTCGCTATCGATATCATGGTCAATGCCCCCTAAATTGGATGATTTATCAACATGGCCTGTAGAGTCATTTGAGATACTCATTGGGGTCTATATAGAGGTTAGTATGCTTGTCCTCATTAGCTTAGAAAATGACAGGTTTTATGACATCAGCGAGGGCGACCGGGAGAAGGGTGAGTGAGTTAGTGTGTTCTTATTGAAAGTGATACCAAAAAGTCGGGTTCTAATTGCTAGCACAGACAGGTGATGTTCCATCTAGAACATCACCAATCTTATCGGGCTGTCTCGAACGAACCTTGATTTATATAGGTAGACTTTCGTCAAAGTGAGCAGTCAATTGATAGGCTTCTGGTTGTTCTTTTAGCAGCTTTTGGTCTTGTATGACGCCCATACGTCGCAAGTAATAACTGACTAAAGCTCCACGAGTTACTATTTCCATCTTCTTGTTTTTCATAGCGTAGTCGTCAGCAACAACAACTTGTTGTTGCTCAGACAAGTAAGGATTAGGTGTAATCGTTAACTTAACTTAACTTGATGGTTCCAGTTGTCATCATGTTCTCGCATTTTTGGTGACTTATCCATTAAGTCAGGTTCGTTCCTAAAGCGACTTAACACGAAATCTCGAAATCCATTTTTCTCTTCACAATATGCTCTTACATGCCACCTGATCCCATCATAGACTAAGCTGTGAGGCGCAATAATTCGACCTCGAACCTCAGGTGTAGAGAGTGATACATAGTCAATATCGACGCGAAGGTTAGCCCTTGCTGCCGCGATTAATCCTCGAACAATGCTTGGTGATATAGCCCTTTCAGGAACGTTCAATACGGTCGATTGAGCTTCCCCCCAATTAAAGAACTCGAAGGTCTCTTCTTGGTTATATTGCTGATGAAGCATAAGTAGATACTCATGAGCAGTCCCTTTAGTAAATGAAGGCTTAAAGTTGTCTGCTGGCCTATAGCCTTTAATTGTCCTATCGAGTATCAATTGACCTTGGTCAGTTAAGCTAATGTACTTGTTGATATCCCTAGAAGCCTGTTGTCGCCCTATGTGAAAAGCATCACATAGGTGATTTGTCGTCAGTCGACCCTCCCAAAGAGCAATGATCTCAATTAGTCGAAATCGTACCTGTTGGTCCCATTTGATATCTGCTTGACTCATGTTCGTGCTCATAAATGTTACATGTTGATGTATACAGTATATACATGTAGTAAAAAAGTACATATATTTATTGTGGATATTGAGAAGGGCAGGAAGAGTCAGGAATCTTTACTGTGAGAGAGTCGATGGTATTGAAAGCTGTAACCTGATTTAGTGGCCACAAATTCAAACTGGTTGATTTTCAGTCAAGAAAAACAACATAACTCGAGATAGATACGATGATGTATGCCGGATTGACCAAAGTTATCGCAATAAATTCTTATCAGAAAAACAAGATGTTTTCTGAGTATTCTTTTGATGCCCCCACTCAGATCACTGGCGGTAACGGAGAAGGCAAAACATCACTGTTAAGGCTCATTCCGTTCTTTTATGGAGCGACTGGTACGCAGATCGTCAGAAAATCGAATGTCAATAAGCCCTTTGCCGAATGGTATTTACCACACAACAACAGTTATATTGTTTTCGAGTACATTACTGCTCGTGGTCAAGTTGCTCATGTCATTTGTTATCGAAACCTTAGTACTAAAGGTGGCATTGTTTACCTTTTCGTTAAAGGTCAGTTTGAGCAGTCAGTGATCATTAAACAAGACAGCGAAGATAAGCCTTACGCTATCGGCTGTACAAAGCTGGCCGCGGAGCTGAACGCTAACGGCTTAGAATACGAGTCGCGTATTACTAGCGTCAAAGAGTACCGCGAAATTATCCAAAATATTAATGCAGGGAATTTGAGTAATCAGTTCCTAAGCTACTCTTTGTGCTCTGGTCGTCATGATGTTCGTCACATTGAAAAAATTACAGCGGCGTTGATTCAAGGTGAATTCAATATGGCCGACACAAAGGCGCTTTTCCTGGATATCCTCGAGCAAGGGAATAGCACATTAGAGTTTGGTGTGGATGCAAACAGAATTGAACAATGGTGTGATGACTACAACGGCCTAACAGCGTTCCTAGACAAAAAAGAAGCGTTCATTGAAGCTATTGCGAACAATAAGCAGATTGCCTATCTAACCACTCAGCTCGCCAATGCCTTAACAATCATTCGTGAAGCCTCTGAAAGCCTTGATGGCTCTCTTAAGAAAACCGAACTGCAACGCTCAGATTTTCTTGAAAACAGTGACAAGCAGATTGGCGAAATTAATCAAGATAAGCTTGATAAAGAGGTTCAAAAGAGCGCTCTTCAACGTTCTATCACAAGTATTAACTCTGAGATCGAAGTACATCACAGCAAGCTTATAACATACGAAAATAGTGGTTATCCAGAGCTGTCCGTTAAGCTAAAGCAACTGCCAGAAATGGAAAACAGGGTGGCACAACAAAGACAAAGTTACGCCGATCTTGAAACTAAGGTAAATGATGCCAAAGCAAAGTATGAGAAAGACAAACAAAGCCTTGTTAGTAAGTTCAATAAAGAAAAGTCTGACCTAACAGAGCAAAAACTTGATGCCGAGAAAGAGTGCAAGGTTAAAAAAGACAAGATAGACGATGTATATCAGCCACAGTTAAAGGAACTGACCCAAACCCATACGATTTTTACAGCGGATAAATCTCAGGCTCTTATGGAGCATAGGGCTGAACTCGCTACTCAAAAGCAGCGACTAAAGAACCCAGATATTGATGAGTTTCTCATTGAGCAGAGAGAGCAGTTGGAGTCTGAGAAGGACAGATTACAAGAACAAGTAGACACGTTAAAACACACGACAACTTTGAGTGAGAAGGAAGGAGTCAACTTACAAACTAAACGTGAAAAGCTACTCGAAAGATTAGAGGCCACTCGTCGAAATATGCGCGATGCCGAAACCAGGCTAAAAGTAGTAAGTAACCGATTAGACCCAGATTCAGGAACCTTGTTCTCGTTCCTGGAGGCTAATCGACAGGGGTGGCAAAGCTCTCCACTTGGTCGTGTTCTCACCGATGAGCTTTTGATGGACACGACACTCACACCATCAATGACTGAAGATTCAGGTTCAATGTACGATTTATATATCGATACGAGCAACCTAGCAGATTGTAGTGTCACCAACAAAGCTGATGTGGAAGAGCAGGCTCACTTGATGGACCGTATCGTTGAGCTTGAAGACGCAGAGGCTGATTTCAATAAGCAAATTTTGAAAAATGATTTTGCTATTAAGCAGTCAACGCTTGAGTTATCACGATTACGCAATGAGCTGCGAAACGCTGAGGGTGACCTATCACAAACTAAGGTTAACCTTAAAAACAAGAAAATAGAGATTGCCCGTGCAAAAGAGGGCTTAGTCGAAAAAATTAATATAAACATCAAATCGATTGAGAAAGCTATAGCCCTGATTGATAGGGAAATCTCAGTGACGCTTGAACGTTTTGAAGAAGCAAAATTAGAGCTAAACAACGACAGGCTTACTCAAATTAGCAATGTTGAATCATCACTTGATCTCACGATCGGAGCTATAGACGAATTACTGGAAAAAAGTACTCTGACGTTAGGCGAGAACAAACAGCGCATCAAAACGGAGTATGAACAGCGGTTGAGTGATCAAGGTATTAGCGGTGAAATCTATCAACGCTACAAAGAAGAAATTGAATTGCTTGATAATGAGATCAAAAACTTAAAAGTGAAGTCTCATAAAATCAAAGAATACGAGATATGGCTTGCTGTTTATGAAGTGGATGATCCTAAGAGACGTGACGATCGAAATACTAAGGTCAAAGAACTTGAAACGGTGCATCAAGAGTTTGAATCTTTTGAAACTAAACTGAAAGAGTTGAGAGCCAAAGCTCATCGAACCAAAAAAGAGTTTGATGAGAAGCTCTCTATCTTGAGAAACCACAAACAGCGAGCTGACAGTGCAATCTCTCGCCTAACTAACTATGTGATGTTTGAGGGCGAAGAAGGCAGCCAAGAAGCGCTCGATTATAACGGCGATTTAAATTCACTCTTGAGCTATGTAGAGAGCAAACTCCCGGAGTTAGAGAGGCTTACTAAGCTACGTAAAAAAGATATACAACAGATGGAAACTATCACTCTCAACCTTGGTGACGGGGAGCTGTATCGTTTCTGGAATGAAAGCAGCCGAAACGCCATTACAGAGGATATTGTTGCTAGTGACTCTAAGCGAATAGATATTCTAGAAATCATCATGAATGACATTATTCCTCAGGTGACCAGCATAACAATTGAAAGCGCGGTCAACATGGGGCGTATGCTCGTTGACTTCAAGCATCGGCTACTCGGCTTCGACCGTGACATTAAGAAACTTGGTCGTAATATCTCTGAACAAGTAAAGCTCAATAACACGTTCTCGGTGGTTGGTTCTATTGACATTAACGTTGAAAGTTCACTTTCCAAACTACAAGGTTGGCAAGATATTATTAACTTCTCTGAGATTTACGAAGAGTGGGATAAAACGGGATCGGCTGAGCTACCAACCAAAGAGTTTTTCAACGCTTTAAGTACACTGACATACCATATTAGTGCCGAGAAAGTTAAGAAGCCTACTGAGCTGTTTGACATCAAATTTGAAGTCATCGAGAACAACCAGCGTAAAACGGCCAAAACAGATAAAGATATGCGTGATTTGGCCAGTAATGGTACGAACTTGCTCATTCAATCCATGTTGTATTTAGCACTACTGACGCAACAACGTGGAGCAAGTCGACTATCCATAACTTACCCAACCGATGAGATTGGTAAGCTGACGGCAGAAAACCAAGCTAAATTACTTAAAATGATGGGGGCACACAACTTCAATGTTATTGCGGCTCAACCAGATGGCAATAACCGTACAGCCAATTTATTCAAGTACCTGTACCACTTAACGCCTTACAAGAACATTTTCAACAAACCTAAAGTAAGCAAACTTGCGTTAGCTAAAGCCGCTGAAACTAGCACAGGAGTAGAAGCATGAAGCCAGTATCACAAGTCCTAGAATCTCTGCTTAGTGGTAGCTTTATCTGCCCAGCAACTGATCGTGAAGCTTACAAGACGCTTAAAGAGGATCGTACACGCCGAGAAATCAATCAAGCGTTGACTCTTATGAGCCGCGAGCTCCAATGTACGAGCAGAACCAGCGCTTATTATGTCACCTATAAAAATATCGACGACCACAATCGTCGTCAGGTGACCGCGTTGATGAGTAATGTACACGGTATCATTCGACCTGTGGTTAAGTTCGTGGCGACAGTCAGTGAGGCTGCTCAAGTTGAAGCAGTGATGGTTGGTGGTGATGAGTTAAATGTGCCTGTGCTGAGTGCGCAAATCCAATCGTCTCCTAGCTTGATGGAGAAACTCGATAGTATTTATCGACTTCCAAAAGTGAGTCGAAAAAAAGTGCGTGACAGTGCCGCTGATAAACTAAATGTGGTTGTTGAATTTCTGGTTAAAGAAGGGGTGGCTCATTTAGTAAACAAAGAGCGCCAACTCTATGTGATGACGGGAAAATTAGACTTTGTTTACGAGGTGCTCGATTTCATCGATACGCATGAAAAGATCGTTGAGACAGTTAACAAAGCAAACGAGAACCAAGGGGAGTTCAACTTTTGATGAGCCCTCAAAACAATGGCAAACATGGTGGTGTTAACCACATGCTTCGCTTAATCAGCCAAGCAAAGGACACATTAACGCATGTTTTTGAAAATGGCACGATACGTGAAACTCATGAAAACGCCAATGACCTACGTAAATTAAAAGAAGCCCGTGTTGTTATCGTGACAAGCCGCGGTTACCGCGTGCATCCTAAAATGGAAGCACTGATGAACTATTTCCTTGAAACGGAAGCGAGTTCATTTCTCGGGACTCAACATGCTGAGCGCATTCCAGAAATTCAGGGCTTAGCGCAAGAATACCTGGAAGCTAAATTAAATGGCAAAAGAGAACAAGAGGCGGATAGGTTTAATAGCCTTGAAGGTGTGGTTTATGAAATCACAATGGACTTGCAAGAGTCTTGTCGCCGCTTAAGAAACCGTATCAGTTATGATTTTGGCTATGGCCATACGCTCGCTCAAAAACAAAAAGAGAACCAAGTTGCTATAGAGCAAGCTGAAAAGCTTGTTACTGGCATGAAAGCTTTCTCTTTTAAGTTGTTGAGTGAAATGGCTGGAGATAACTCAGAGCTCAACACCTTGTTTTGTGCTGAAATGCACAGTGCGATTCGTAGTTGCCAACAAGAGCTCGGGTCTATCCTAATTCAACTCCGAGCTTTGATGCTGAAGTATCGTAACCGCGAGCGTGATAAGGACCTGATCAATGCCTTTGATCGGTTTATTGATCAAGAACCACACTGGGCACCAAGTGACGATTTGATCTTGCCTGATGAGGTAGCAAAGCATGATGGTATACCGATGTTTTGGCTTTCTGAGCCTATACAATTTGCGCATCACCCAAATCCTGATGATATGGACCAAGAGCCGGAATTGGCCGATATTGTTGAAAAAATTACGGCACAGCCCGCCGAACAAGAAGAGCTTCCGGTTGTTGAAGAAGCTGAGCGCCGAGAATTAACTCTTGATGTTGAAATACAAGAGCTGATTGAAGCGGACATTGATTCTCATTGCGATACCTTTTTTGCTGAAGCCTTTATTGGTAAGGGAAAAACCAGCATTTCCGCTTTGGAGTATTACGAGCAAATCAATAGTGACTTACCGGAAGATCTTGACCAGCTCACTTGCGCTAAAGACGTGTGGCTATTTAGCGTGCTTAATTTCCATAGTTCAATGCTTCCCGAAGATAGCAAAGGCTTTACCGTTGAGCCTATCGGGTCTTATACCTATTCAGCAAAAGGTAGCAATATAGGTTACGGCAACCTTCACTTAGAAGATGTGTCTATAGCGAGGAAATTGTGAGTAGAATTATTGATGATATAACGGGTAGTGATTTAAATCGGCTAAAGCAACTCTTCTCTCCTGCGAAGGTTAATGAAGGTGCCAGTGTAGCGCTGAGTGGCGTGTTTGATACTTTTCATCGCGACTTTAGTGTTGGGAGCGCCAGAGGAGAACATTTACAGCTGACGCCTAGAGATATACGTCAAATTAGGAAGGTGATTAAAGAGCAATCTGGTTTTGATCTTTTAACTGATCCCATCCCTAATTCTCGAACGGATATGGCTCAGTTCTTTCCTAACGAGAAGTTAAGCTCAAGTCCTGTTAAAGACAAGGTCATTAAAGTTTATGGGATTTTGTCCACGAACATTAATGGCAAATCGTATGAATTACAAGAGGGTATGAACATTGAGGTAGCTCTAAGCCATTTGACGAGCATTGAGCACAGCCAAATTGTAATTGTTGAAAACTATGAGGCATTCTCTAAGTTTAGATTAGTACAAACCGACATAGGGCCTAACCCTCTTATCGTTTACCGGGGGGATAAGGACACGGGAGTAATCTCAAAAGAAATTGCGTTGGCTTTTCCAGACGTAGAGCTTATAGCTTGGTTTGATACCGATCCTAAAGGTATTTCTTTAGCTTTATCATCGGGAGCGACTTATATGCTGCTACCTAGTTTATCAACAGATACTCTCAAAGAACATGGCCGATCAGAGCTATTTGCGGACCAATACCAAGACTGGAATCGAGTCTCAAAACTTATTCCCCCTAAGTTAGAGTCCAGAATGTCTGAACTGGAAAAAGGGATAACCCAAGAGTCAATCATGGCAAATCAAATAGCCGTAAGGTTACACCAAATTTAGTTACGTAAAAGTCGAGCTCCCCTGTAAGTGCGAAGATAGGCATCTTTACCTTGGGGTAATCAATCAAATGTTGTGAAGCTCATGCAGAGTGCCTACAAGGCAGTTAGGTACTACTAATCTAGCCACTGAATTATTTATAAAGATTAAACGAATTTTTTGGCTTTTTTAAAATGCTCGATCATTTGGATATTTCCTTACCTTAAGGCACGTAAAAAGCGTCTAAAATCGGAGCTTTATCAATTCAACTCATTCAATTTCATATATAATCGCCCTCAATAGTCTGCGCTTGAAAGCAGAGTCCTACATTATTCGAGTAATTAACAACATGGCAAAAGCACCCGCTAATAAGAAACCTGCCTCAAAAGCTAAGCCCGCGTCAACAGCTAAAAAAGCGACCAAAGGCTTCGAAGAGACCCTTTGGGATACCGCTAATCAGTTGCGTGGCAGTGTTGAGTCATCTGAATACAAACATGTGGTATTAAGCCTTGTGTTTTTAAAATTCATCAGCGACAAGTTTGAAGCACGCCGTCAGAAGATGATAGACGACGGGCAAGAAGCTTTTGTTGAGATGAAAGAGTTCTACCAACAAGACAACATCTTCTTTTTACCAGAAGATGCGCGTTGGTCATTTGTTAAAGCACGCGCTAAGCAAGATGATATCGCTATCATCATTGATACCGCTTTATCGACGATCGAAAAAAACAACCCAAGCTTGAAAGACGCTTTGCCAGACAACTATTTCTCGCGCCAAGGTTTGGAAATAAAAAAGCTGGCGTCACTTATCGACAGCATTGAAAACATCGATACGCTGGCGAACGAATGCGACATGAGCGAAGAAGACTTAGTCGGTCGTGTTTACGAATACTTTCTAGGTAAGTTTGCAGCAACCGAAGGCAAAGGCGGGGGTGAATTCTATACGCCTAAGTCAGTGGTAACGCTATTAGCTGAAATGCTAGAACCTTTCCAAGGCAAAATCTACGATCCGGCTTGTGGCTCCGGCGGTATGTTTGTTCAGTCGTTAAAGTTTATTAAAGAGCACGAAGGGCGCACCAAAGACATCGCTATTTATGGTCAAGAGTTGACCTCGACCACTTATAAACTGGCGAAGATGAACTTAGCCATTCGCGGTTTATCTGGCAACTTAGGTGAACGTGCCGCCGATACCTTCTTTGCTGACCAGCATAAAGACTTAAAAGCCGATTACATCATGGCTAACCCACCGTTTAACCTTAAAGGTTGGCGTAATGAAGCCGAGCTAACCGACGATGCGCGCTTTGCTGGCTATCGTACACCACCAACAGGCAACGCCAACTACGGTTGGATTTTGCACATGCTCTCTAAGCTAAGTGAAACAGGCACGGCGGGTTTTGTATTGGCGAACGGCTCTATGAGTTCAAATACTTCCGGTGAAGGGGAGATCCGCCAGCAGCTTATCGAGAACGATCGCGTTGAATGTATGATCGCTTTGCCGGGGCAGCTTTTTTATACAACAACAATTCCAGTGTGTATCTGGTTTATCACTAAAGACAAAACTGAGAACGCCACCAAAGGTTACCGTAACCGCCAAAAAGAGACTTTGTTTATTGATGCTCGTGAAATGGGCACCATGATTAGCCGTACCAATAAAGAACTGACCAAAGATGATGTAGCTCTAATTGCCGACACCTACCATGCATGGCGCAGTGATGAAGCGGAATTAAAAGCGCGTATTGAACGTGGTGATGGCAAAGTTGAGAAATACGAAGATAAGGCAGGCTTTAGCAAATCAGCCACCATTGTAGATATCAAGGCTAATGATTTTGTGCTGACTCCGGGGCGCTATGTCGGCGCAGCCGAAGTAGAAAATGATGATGTTCCATTTGAAATCAAGATGCGTGAGCTTTCACAAACGCTATATAGCCAAATGAATCAATCTCAAGAGTTAGATAATGCAATTCGCCACAACTTGGAGGCGCTAGGCTATGGTGAATGATGAGTTTGAACATTTCTTAGATGGGGCGAATGTAGTAAAACTGAAGGATATTTCGTTAAAAATAGGCTCAGGTTCTACACCTAGAGGTGGGGAGTCAGCATACATTGATGAGAGGGAAGTTTTTGCGTTTGTTAGAAGTCAGAATGTGTATGATTTTCGGTTTAACACTGATGGAATCAGATTTATAACTGATGGAGATGCACACAAGTTAAAAGGTGTTCATCTGCAACGTGATGATATTTTATTAAATATTACCGGTGATGGACTAACTTTCGCTCGTTGCTGTTTAGTTCCCGAGAGCATATTACCAGCAGCAGTCAACCAACATGTATGTATAATTCGTGTAGATAAGGAAAAGTGTCTACCTAGTTATTTATTAGCTTTTCTTTGTTTGCCAGAGACCAAAAAGTATATTGAGAACTTCAATGCAGGGGGAGTAGAAGAGCTATTACCAAAGGGCATATCGAATCATTTGAAATCCCATTACTCCCTATGACTATTCAAAAAGTTATTTCTCGTAATGCTGAAGATATCCTATGCAAACAGAAATTAAACAACCAAATCAACCAAACCCTAGAGCAAATGGCGCAAACGTTGTTCAAATCTTGGTTTGTCGATTTCGACCCTGTAATTGATAATGCACTTGATATGGGCAATGCAATTCCAGAAGGTTTCGAAGCTCGCGCTGAACGCCGAAAAGCAGTCCGTGAAAGTGCGGAATTTAAGCCACTCCCTGATGATGTTCGCAAGCTATTTCCGAATGAATTTGATGAAAGTGAGTTAGGTTGGGTGCCTCATGGGTGGGCTACCACTCAGCTTTCGGATATTACAACAGAGCTTCGTCGAGGTATATCACCAAAATATCTTGATGAAGGCGGTATCCAAGTTATAAATCAAAAGTGTATACGCAACCATGATATTAATTTCGACTTGTGCCGTCGTAATAACCCGGAGTTGAGAAAGATTACAGGACGAGAGATAGAAGTTGGTGATGTTCTTGTTAACTCTACAGGTGTTGGCACTTTAGGCAGGGTTGCTCAGGTGACTTATCTTGATGAAATTACAGTAGTAGATTCGCACGTAACAGTTGTTCGTCCAAATGAAGAAAAATGTCTGAAGTACACTTTCGGGCAGCTAATGTTAGCTCATGAAAAGCGTATTGAAGCTCTTGGGGAAGGTAGTACAGGACAAACTGAATTAAGCCGAAAAATTCTGTCTGAACAGAAAGTAGTTGTGCCCCCGATCAGCTTGGCGGAAGTAGTCGAACCGTTGTTTGCATCTTACACATCAAAAAAAGTCTCTTTAAATAAAAGTATAAGTAGTTTAACCAAACTTCGTGACACGCTGCTTCCTAAATTGCTTTCCGGCGAAATCGATTTAGAAAACGTGCAAGTAGAAGCAGCGAAAGCAATCGTGGAGTAACTTTTCGTCATTCCAGAAAGGGAGGGACGAACTTATCAGGAATCTCGTTTTTGGCGGTGGTGAAAAATGAGATCTCAGATACCTCGTCCCTCGGTTCTGAGATGACAAAGGCGAGGTTCTAAGCTGACGAAGGTGAAGTTCTAAGGTGGCGAATCAAACACACCTCAGATGACAGAACAAAATCGATTTGCTCCAAAGATAAATTCAAATAACTCAATCTAGAAAACAACAAACAACGTCAAACAGCAGTAGGAAAAGGCGATGAGCTTAAAATTTACTGAAGCCAAACTCGAACAGGCCATTATTGAGCTATTGGGTGAGCAAGGCTACCCACACGTAGTGGGTGAACAAATAGCGCGTGAAGACAAAGAGCAAGTACTCATTCTAGATGACTTACGCCGCTACCTTGCCAAGCAGTACCGAGGCGATGGTATAACCGAGAGCGAAATCGACACCATTGTGCGTATGATCTCAACGTTGCCTGCCAGTGATTTGTACCATAGCAATAAGACCTTCTGCCAATGGCTAACTAATGGCTTCTTGTTTAAGCGTGAAGATCGCTCAAAGAAAGACCTCTATATTGAGTTAATCGATACAAGACATTTGGCACAAGCCTTGCGCTTGATGTTTGTCCCGCTGCTAGAGAATAAATCTAAACCAGATAACTCTGATAGAGAAGTTGCTGAAGGTAAGGTTACGTACTTAGAAACAAATCGGTTAGAACCGACTGACACCAATATCTATAAAATCGTTAACCAGCTAGAGATTGAGGGTGTCGATGAACAAGTTCGAATCCCTGATGGCATTCTTTATGTGAACGGCTTACCGCTGGTGGTGTTTGAGTTCAAAAGTGCCGTGCGAGAGAAAGACGCGACCATTTTTGATGCTTGGAAGCAAATCTGCATTCGCTATCGCCGTGATATTCCTAAGCTGTTCGTCTACAACGCGATGTGCATCATTAGTGATGGTGTGAACAACAAAATGGGCAACCTGTTTGCGCCTTATGAGTTCTTCTACGCATGGCGCAAAGTAACGGGCAACGAGTCTACCGAAAAAGACGGTATTAATTCCCTCTACACCATGATTGCCGGGTTGTTTAACCAAACTCGATTACTTGATGTAGTGAAGAACTTTGTCTTCTTCCCTGATACCTCTAAGAAAGAGATAAAAATCTGTTGTCGTTACCCGCAGTACTACGCAGCGCGTAAGCTTTACTACAACATAGACAAAGAGCGTAAGCCATACGGTAGTGGTAAAGGCGGTACTTACTTTGGTGCAACAGGGTGTGGTAAGAGCTTTACCATGCAGTTTCTATCTCGCCTATTGATGAAAAGCATCGATTTTGAAAGCCCGACCATTGTACTTATTACCGACCGCAACGATCTCGATGACCAGCTTTCTAAACAGTTCTGTAATGCCTCTGATTACATTGGTGATGAGATGGTAGTGCCAGTTAAAAGCCGTCAAGATTTAAGAGATAAGCTACAAGGCATCAAGAGTGGTGGTGTGTTCCTGACTACCATTCATAAGTTCACCGAAGACATCGAATTGCTTTCAGAGCGTACAAACATCATCTGTATTTCTGATGAAGCGCACCGTTCACAGGTCAACCTCGATAAGAAAGTGGTGATCAAATATCAAGATGGTATAGCCGTCGATGTGAAAGAGACATACGGCTTTGCTAAGTATCTGCACGATTCTCTACCAAGCGCGACTTACGTTGGTTTCACCGGAACACCGATTGATGCCACCCTTGATGTATTCGGTGATCCAGTAGACAGCTACACCATGACAGAATCTGTTAATGATGAAATTACGGTTCGTATTGTTTATGAAGGCCGAGCCGCTAAAGTCATTCTTGATAACAGCAAGCTTGAAGAGGTAGAGAAATACTACCAAGCGTGCGCAGAAGCTGGCACTAATGAACATCAGATAGAAGAGAGCAAGAAAGCTTCTGCCAATATGAACGCGATCCTTGGTGACCCTGACCGTATTGAAGCTTTGGCGAAAGACTTTGTTGAACATTATGAAGGGCGAGTTAAAGAAGGTTCTACGATAAAGGGCAAGGCGATGTTTGTCTGTGCGAGTCGTGAAATCGCGTTTGATTTTTATAAGCAAGTCAAAATCTTAAGGCCAGAATGGTTTGAGGAAAAGCTATCAATTGATGGCGTCGAGCTGACTGATAAAGAGAAAGAAGAGTTAAAGCCACTTGCGATGGTGCAAATGGTGATGACGCGCGGCAAAGACGATGATCCTGATCAGTACAGCCTGTTAGGAACCAAGGAATATCGAAAATCGCTCGACCAGCAGTTTAAGAGTCCTAAGTCGAATTTCAAAATAGCCATTGTAGTCGACATGTGGTTAACAGGTTTTGACGTTCCTGAATTGGATACTATCTACATCGATAAGCCGTTGCAGAAACACAACCTGATTCAAACCATCTCACGTGTTAACCGTAAGTTTGAAGGCAAGGCGAAAGGGCTAGTTGTCGATTACATTGGTATCAAGTCGCGAATGAATCAAGCCTTAGCGATGTATTCAAAGGCTGATGAGACTAACTTTGAAGATATTCGCTTTTCCGTTATTGAGGTGAAGAACCATCTCGATCTGTTAAGGCAGATGTTCCACAAATTCGATACGTCAGGTTATTACACAGGAGAGCCGTGTAAGCAGCTAGAGTGTCTTAATCAGTCGGCAGAATACATTCTTCAAACCAAGAAAGGCGAAACCCGATTCATGGCTTTAGTTGGCCGTATGAAGGCGGCTTATGATGTTTGTTGTGGTAGTGAATTGTTATCTCAGCAAGAGCGCGACCAAATTCACTTCTATATCGCAGTGCGCTCTATCATCTTTAAGCTAACCAAAGGTGATGCACCAGACACGGCACAAATGAATAAGCGTGTTCGAGAGTTAGTGGCAGAAGCACTCCGTGCCGATGGAGTAGAAGAGATCTTTACCATTGGTGATGAGCACGCCGAAGCTATCGATATTTTTGACGAAGATTACCTAGCTCGTATCAACAAGATTAAGTTGCCTAACACCAAGATTCAGTTGCTTCAAAAGCTACTAGAGAAGGCGATAAGTGACTTTAAAAAGGTCAACCAGCTACAAGGGATGAATTTCTCTAAGCGCTTCCAATCGCTGGTGGAGCAGTATAACGAACGTCGTGAAAATGATGTGTTGAATGGTGAGGAGTTCGATACTTTCTCTCAAGAAATGACCGACATTATCTTTGATATCGTGAAAGAAATGGGCTCGTTTGAAGACCTAGGCATCGACCTAGAAGAGAAAGCGTTCCTCGATATCTTGAATCACATGCGTAAGAAGTACGATTTCACTTACGACGATGGCAAGATGCTCGAACTGGCGAAGGAAATGAAAATTACCGTAGACAATGTCGCTCAATACCCAGACTGGGCAGGCCGCGATGATATCAAAGCTAAGTTGAAAGTGGATTTAATCTTACTGCTACACAAATACGGCTTCCCACCAGTCGCCAACGATGAAGTATACAAAGGCGTGCTAGAGCAGGCTGAGAATTATAAGAAGAACCGATAAAAATGACTGAGTATCAAGATAAAAGACATAATAAAGAGCCACTTGAAGGTGATAAAGCTTTTGATGAAATCACACATCATTTAGAAAAGTATAGAAATGCGGAAAAACGTTTCTCTACTCCTCATAAAGTGACAAGAAGGTTGGCACTGCACAGTATGTTCTGGGTTGTTTTCTCCTTAACACTGATTTATTCCAACAGCTTGTTCGACATCAACTTAGTTGATACTAACCCATTCCTGTTAAGAGACTTTGATATTGTGAATTGGCAACTCACACTGTTCTGGCCCGTGGCGGTGGTTTTCTTCTTTCTTGAAAGCTTCAATAAATGGGTTAAAACCTTGTTTATTACACAAGCTATCTTGCTAGGTGTTTTCTATTCAAAGGAAACTCTTGCAGCTATTTGTACGGTGCACATTGCCGTATTTGTAGTGACCTATGCGGCTAACCGAATGCTTGGCTACACAAGAGCATGGAGTCGTAATCGCACAATGGTCTATCATTTGGAACGTTTAGAACGAGAACATCAGTTAGCAGTAATTAATGCCGATAAAAGAACAATTGAAATAGAGCAAGAAAATACACTGACAAAGTTGTTTTCTCTAGAAGAAGCTAACGTTAATTCTGCTAATCAAGACATTGTTGGTGATTATTTCTCAGTAGCTGATAGTGCTATTGGTTGGGTGAAAGGGTTTAAGAAGTAGGCTAGTTATGACAGGTATATTAAAATTAAATTACATAAAAGCTGAATATCTAGATGATTATTCAGATTCCAGTGGTGAATTTTGGCAGTGTGAGGCGCAAGAAAGTTTAATTAATAAACTTGAAATTACATTGCGAGAAGCTAAAGAGTATAAAGAGAATAGAAAGAAAGATAATAACAAAACATGGTTATCTCACAATGCAATTCTTGTTTCTGGTCAGAGAGGTACCGGGAAAACTGTGTTTTTGAGGAATTGTGAGAAGTTGTGGAAAAAATCTTGTAAAAAAGAAAATATACAGGAAGAAGAACTTAAATTTCTAAACGTAATTGACCCAACAATGCTTGTAAATAACGATCATTTTTCTAACGTAATAATCGCTCAAATTTATTATGTAGTTGAAAAAAAGATTAAACGTTCAAGTGGATGCCATGGTGTAAGTTCTGTTAGTGAGCAAGAAAAGTCGCATTTCTATAACTCACTAAAAAAATTAGCAGATGCGCTTGGAAAGAAAGATGACTTTAATGGTCATTCAGGAATTGATAAAATTCTACAATATAATTCTGGTATTCAAATTGAAAACTATTTCCATTTGTTTATAGAGTCGGCAATTAATTTATTGGGTTGCCAAGCTCTGGTGCTACCAATTGATGATGTAGATATGGCGCTTGGTCGAGCATTTGAAGTTGTAGATGATGTGCGTCGTTTACTTGGGTGTCCATATATTATACCTATTGTTAGCGGTGACATGCGTTTATATGAACAAATGACAAATGTCCATTTTGATAGCAATGCTTATGATAGTAAATCTAAAAATGAAGGTTTAACTGATGAAGGAAAGGATGTATCGAAGGAGTTGACTACATCTTACTTAACAAAAGTTTTCCCAAATCAAATGCGAATTGGTTTGCAGCCGATAACACAAATTATACCAAAGCTAAGAATTGTGCCTCACTTAAGTGGCGGTTTAAGAATAGTTGAATATTATAATTTAATATTTAACCGATTTTATTTTTTATGTTCAAATGAAGAGGTTATAAATAATTGGCCTGAACCAGAGTCTGCACGAGAACTAACACAACTAGTACGTTCTATTAATCCTGAAGTATTACGTGATGAAAGTATTAATCCAGTATGGATGGCTTACCAAAGTTGGGCTGCACAAAAGAAAAACGGTGTTTCTTTTACTAACGCAATGTCATGGTTTACGCTTAATAATTTAGATAAGGATTCTTCTTTTAATATTGAATCTCTAATTGCATTTAACCCTAAAATGCAAATGAGCAAAGACCGATATCCTTGGGCTAACAAATGTTTTTTTGATTCCCAAAAAGATTCTTTAAATTCAATGTTTTCATTACAACCCAAGCAGGTGTCAGCTCAACTAAATGGTAATTTATCTATACTGGAGAGTGCATATAATGAAAAAAGTTATACTTTACGAAGTATGCCACCTTATGAGTTTTTTGACGACAAAAAGTATGTTACACAAGGGGCAATAAAAAACACGAATTCCTCCTTGTCTGAAGAGCGTAAAAGTAAATCTAATCTATTACTAGATGTTTATACATATGGTGACTATTATTCAACACTATCAAATACATACCAATATGTATTTTGTAGTCGTGCATTTGAATTGATTTTATTTTCGTTCGTAAATAAGTCTGTAGATGTCGAAAAAGATATTTATAATATTCTTGGTCGTAGACCATTTTATTCAATATTTAATGCAAATCCAACTAAAGTTATTCAGGATGGCGACTATGAAGAAGAGGTTGAAAAAGAAAGTGATTCTAAGCGCTCTTCTGCAAAGATTCTGTCAGGAGAAATTAATGAGTGGAAGGTAAATAATAGAGAATTATTTGAAGAAATAAATTCAAGTGATCTTATATCCATATTTTCATTTATGTTTAATAAGACATTTTCTGCGCTAAATTTATATAAATCTAAGAAGAATTACTCCGACGAGCATTTGACGGATTTAGCAAGACGTTTTGAATTGATTCTTGTTAACTCAGCAATGACAGCATCGATTAAAGGTAATGCAATAAATGCTAATGTTGCTCAAACAGATAATTATAATACATTACGAGATTATAATGAATTTGAGAAGTATGACCGGACAATTACTCGTAATGAAGAGAAGTTAAGGTCTGAGTCAAAGGATGATAGTAAATGGAATGTAAAGTTCATAGATGCTCTATGGGAACATCCAATATTTAAGTTAAATAATTCAAAAGGTAATTTGCATTCACAGTTTTCTTTGGGGAAAGGAGAGTTGGAAGGTAAATTGGTGAAGTTAAGAAAAGATTTTGAACTTAAAGAGCTTAAGCAAGTATCTACACTTAAAAATAGATTAGACGCATTAGATGGAAAAAATAAAAACAAATTAGATGCCTTTATTAAAGACAATAGAATAACAAATAATACTATATTAGTTGAACCAAAAGAATTAAACGCTAACTTATTAAAAGCAATACAGTTATATGTAGAGGGTGATGATGCTTAAAGCTAGTGATGAAAGTATCGCTTACGCTTCCTTACTTGTATCTGACCGTTTTTTATTTAATGAGGCTGGTATTGATAAGCAAAGTTTACTATTACAAGAAAAAAGTATTTTTGACTATCAACCGTATATATCAAGAATGCTAAGAAATGAAGATGTTACGGCTCTTATTTTTTCATTTAACCTTGATCAGATTAGTTTGAAAAAATTATTATCTTTATTGGTTGAGAAGTATTTAATCTGGCAGGGTAATCGTTTTGAGGTTAAGTCAAATTATCTTGAAGAGTGGTTAGAATTAGCCTCTCTAATTGATGTTAGTTGGATTGTTGCAAAAGCTTATAGTGATTTAGCTCATGATTATGATATTAGTGAACAGGAGATTATAACTTGTATTAAAAATCATCAGTGCCCTACGGCTCTTCAGCAATCAAAAGGAAAGAAGGGTTTTGCTGATAATCATGTTCATCAAGGTGGGCATGGGCATACAGGTCCATCTTTATTGAGCTTTTCATTATATGGAGTAGAGGTAAACGGTAAAATTAAGTGGCCAAGGAGACCAGAAAGCACTTTATTTGAAAGTGAAAAATATAAAAAGAGTGATTTGCCTAAGTGGAGTGCTTTATTGGGTGATAATTTGGCAGCTTTTGCTTTTGATAATGATTATACGCGAATAAATGAACTACATATAAAGCCTGATATTAATATTGAGTTTAAGGGTGATGCGATTTCATATATTGAACGTGGTGATTGTGCTAATTTTACTCAACATTGTTTATCACAAGCTAATTGTTTATTAATTCCATCAGCGAATCGTTGGCTCTTATTCTGTACCGGCTTGATTTCTTTAAGTAACAAAGCAGATAAAGCTTTAGAAACCTATATTCGTATAAGCAATATTTTACGTAATTATATGATTGTAATGGGGGTTGGATTAGGCCAATTTGTAGAATCTTTTCGTTTTCCACTCCGTAGGCAGAGATCTTTAGCTTCGCAAGATATTGTTGGTCTTGATGCTTTTAAATCAGATATATCAAAAGAAACAGTAAGGGAGTTTAGAGTATCACCAAATTTTGCTATTGGGAGTAATAGCTTTCCGGCAGATCCGAAGGCGTTAAAGGCTAGTTTAGAAGTCCTCTATAAAGAATCATTAACAGAAAGGGTGCACTTTGTTTTGCATTTTACCAGAAGCGGTAAAAGGGAAGACAAAAGACAGTCTAAGTTTAGGGGTAATATAAAGAATCAAGTTAGGCTCCTTCAACAATTTCATGGTTCTGTTTCTTTTTCTGATAGCGAGGTAAAAGCATTTCGCATTGAAAGTGAGAATGAATCATTACAAGTTGATTTGCGTAAAGCAATACGTGGTTATGATGTGGCAGGTAATGAGAACGATTTACCAATTGAAGTATTTGCTCCTGCTTTGCGGGTTTTGCGTTCAGCTAAACACTCATCACAGAGCCTATTTACAACTCGTTATCAAAGACCATTTTTAACTATTCATGCAGGTGAAGATTATAGCCACTTGCTCTCTGGATTAAGAGCAATCGATGAAGCTGTGTATTTCTGTGATTATCAGTCAGGAGATCGAATCGGTCATGGGCTAGCACTCGGGGTATCGCCTATTTTGTGGGCCCAAAGACAACAAACGGCTTATGTCACAATAGGTGAACATTTAGACAACCTTGTTTGGTGCTTTCAGAAATCACTTGAAGTTATTCAAAAAGTTCCGAAATTTACTGGTGTTTTGCATTTACTGCAAGAGAAGATTAATTTCTGGTCAGGCTATCTTTACGAAGAGGAACATTCATGTCGAAGTTTATATGAAGCTTGGAAATTGAGGAGAAATTGCCCTTATGCATTAAACCTTGATAAGTTATCTACTGACATGCCTCCAGTTATAGATGCTAAGAACCCTTTATTCCGTGATTGGATAATAGATTTTGACCAAATACAATGCAACGCTAGTAATCAAAAGGCATTCGCACTTTGGCAAAAATACATATTAGCTGAGTTAGATGAACGCTTTTTTGATAGGCGTGAAAAACCAGTAATTATTCATTGTAATCCCAAGCAAGGTTTTGAGCCTTTTGGCTATAAGTATGGGACATATTTTGACTCTATATCAGCAGCAGAATTAGAGTTGTACGAAGCAATTCAAGATTTACAAATGGAAAAATACGGATCTCAAGAAATAGTATTCGAAGCTTGTCCAACATCAAATATATATATAGGGCGCTTTGAACATTATCATGAACATCCTATTTATCGTTGGAATCCACCTATTGAATCTTGGTTAAACGCGGGAGAACGTTTTAACAAGTTTGGTTTAAGGCGTGGTTCAATTTCAGTATGTGTAAATACAGATGATTCAGCATTAATGCCAACATCAATTCAGAATGAGCATAGAGTATTACAACGAGCAGCTGTTGATCATTTTGGGGTGGGAGCAAATAAAGCTGAGTACTGGATTAACCGCATCCGCCAAAAGGGCGTAGAAGTGTTTGAAGAGAATCATTTGGACTGGGTGAATTAACTTTTAGTGGTTACTCAGGTGAGCCGTTGAAGTTACCTTATGTGATGGTGTTTGAGTTCAAAACGTATGATTATTGATTTGAGGTTAGTTTGGTAAAAAACATAGAAGTAGTGGCGGCCATTATTCAACATGAAGGCAAAACTTTGTGTGTTCAGCGCGGTCCTTCAAAGTTAGCTTATATCCATGAGAAGTTTGAATTTCCCGGCGGGAAAGTGGAAGTAGGTGAGCAGAGAGAAGAAGCCATTAAAAGAGAGTTGAAAGAAGAGCTTCATCTAAATATCGAACATGTAGATTATGTCATGACGGTTGAACATACTTACCCTGATTTTCATATCACGATGCACGCTTACTTATGTCCTGTCGAAAACCGAAAGATAGTACTTACTGAGCATATTGAAGCATTGTGGTTAAATCTCGATGAGCTAACTTCTTTAGATTGGGCCGAAGCTGATGTTCCCATCGTTGCAAAGTTGCAAGCAAACTGAAGAGGACCGTGAATGACTTATTGCTATGCAAATAGGATTGATGTTTTTCTTCAAGAACAAGAAGAAAACTGGTTGGCCAATATGTGTTCTGAGTTTGGTGAGAACTTCCCTGGCTTGGAGCTCGGTGAACTTCAGAAACGAGCTTGGGTTGATTGCTTTCGTCATCTTCAGAAAGAACTCTCCAAGCGTGCCCAATCTGATGGCTATATTATTTTTGAGTACGCTCTACCAATGGAAGGAGGGCGTAGACCCGATGTTCTGCTTCTTGTCGAAAATAAGCTATTCATTTTAGAATTCAAAATGAAGGATCGCTATCAGCGAGCGGATTATGATCAGCTGTGCGGCTATTATCGAGATCTCTGTAATTACCATCATGAAAGCGCTGAGCTAGAGGTGATTGCCGGTTTGGTTTTGACTCAATCCACCGGTAAATTAACGGATATCGAAAGTAATATCTCAATCCTATCTAGCGATAAACTCAAAGCCTTTCTTGATAAGTACTTAACGGGCGCTCCAACTAACACTGATTTAAAACAGTGGCTTGAATCGCCCTATGCACCATTACCTAATCTAGTAGATGCAGCGGTAGAGATATTTCAAAACAATCCAATAGAAGAGCTAAAGAGCGCTAAAAGCGCAGGAATATATGAAGCGCTTGATGAGTTGGATAAAGTAACTGCTTGGGTTGAGAGTGAAGGAAATAGAAATCGGGCGAGTGTATTGACCCTGGTTACTGGTGTTCCTGGAGCAGGGAAGACGTTGCTGGGTTTGGAGTTTGTACATCGGAACAAAAGAGGCCAGTTTCTATCTGGGAATGGCCCGCTGGTAGATGTCTTGCAATATGCTCTTGATGACAAAACGTTTGTTCGCGCGTTGAAAGACTTTAAACGCGAATATATGAAGCCACGTACAACCCCTCATACTAATTTGGTTGTTTTTGATGAAGCTCAGAGGATGTGGGACGAAAATAAAAACAAGAATTACCAAATGTCGGAGCCTTCTTGCATCATCAGGATCGCAGATAAAGATAAAGATAAAGATAAAACGCCTTGTCACTATGTCGCTCTAGTTGGAGAGGGACAAGAGATTTATGTAGGTGAAGAGGTGGGTATTTCTCTTTGGTGTGATGCTTTGAAAAGTAGTGAAGAGCCTTGGATTGTTTTTTGCCCACCAGCGTTAGAGCATCATTTTCAATTCATGAGCAGTAATCGTGTTCGAGTAAACCCATTGCTAAATTTAGATCAGTCTTTACGAGCTCATAGCGCAAGTTTATATCCTAAGTGGGTGGAAGGTGTTTTGAATGATAAGCCGGATGTTGCGCTGGCTAAGCAGACGATTAAAGACGGTTTTAATATCTATCTAACCAGAGATTTGGAAAAAGCCAAAAGATACTGTCTCAATAGATATCAAAACACCAACAAGAAGTATGGCTTGTTAAGTTCGTCAGACAACATCAAGTATAACAAACAACCATTGGGCCCATGGTTCCATGATGACGTTAGTTCTTCGACATCGTGTTGTAGTTTCCAGCGCACAATTAGTGAGTTTGATTGCCAGGGGTTAGAGCTTGATATGCCAGTGCTAATCTGGGCGAAAGACTTTCTCTACAATGGCAGTGGCTGGGTTCTTCATAAAGGCAATAGAAATGTTCAAAACCCTTTTCAAATTAAGCTTAATAGTTACCGGGTACTGATGACAAGAGGTAGAGATGGCGTAGTGTTTTATTTCCCTCAAGAGGCACTGTTCGACGAAACTTACGAATATTTCTTAAGTGCAGGAGCACAATGCCTATAAAGGCAGCAATCATTCAATCAAAACTATAGTTGTGTTTATCAAAATCCTGTTAGAACAGGACAAAGCAAGAATAATAGTAAGGAAAGAGGCTAGGTATGGACGTTTCAAAGCGGTCAGTTGAGGATGCCGTAACTCGGTTGAAGCAAGATGGTTATTACGAAAAGGACTTTCATCACTTTGTTGAAATTGAAGGCAATTTGTATCCAGCAAAAAGACTCTACAGTGTGATTTTTGATGTTCACCACAGTAAGTGTCATACCTCTGACGCTGAGAGGTTTTTTGAAAAGCACGGATATGAACTGGTTAACAAAGACCCACTAAAAGCTATCCCTAGTATTTGGAAAGTTTCCCATGGAGTTGGTGAGATTTCTTCAGCAAATTCAGATTGGTTAGATAAGAACCAGTATATTACGGTACACGAGAGCACAAAAAAAAGCCAAGGCTTGAAGTTTGTTCGAGAGGTGAAAGTCGGAGATATTGTCAGCCTTTGTCGGAGTGGGGATGTTAAAGGATTAGTTAGAGTTGCAAGTGATATAGTTAGCGATCCTGGTTGTCCATTGGGGGCTGGGTGGCAACTTAGAAAATACGTGGTGATAAAGTGGTTGCCTAAATTGGTGCGGTATTCAGGCTTAGGTAATGGATGGGCTCCTAGTTATAACAATACACTGGGGAAAGTTCCACATCAAAAAGCGGAGTTAGAATTGTTTCAGGAAAACATACTGCGCCCATATTATTTAACCAGTCTAATGGACTTAGCTGAATTACCTCAGATAGAGCAATGTTCAAAAGAACCTAGAGATCTTGTGCTTATGCCTCTTAATCAAATCTTATACGGACCACCAGGGACAGGCAAAACCTATCACACTATTGAAGCAGCGGTTCAAGCTGCAGAACCTGAGTTTTATGCCAACCTTAATATTAGCGAACAAGCTGGTGGCGCATCAGAAGAACAACGAACAAAGTTGGTGGAAAAATACAAAGAGCTCACAAGAACTGGTCAAATTCGCTTTGTTACTTTTCATCAAAGCTATGGCTATGAAGAGTTTGTTGAAGGGTTAAAAGCAAACTCTGAGGGTGGTGATATCTCTTATGATGTCGAGAAAGGAGTGTTCCGGAAAATCTGCAAGGAAGCAGAAAAACACAGTACTGAAAAACCAGCATCACAAGGCCACAACTTTGAGGTATGTTGGCAAGCTTTCGCAGCAAAGCTTGCAGAAGTAGACAGTCTTGAAATTAACATGTCACAAACCTCTTTTCATGTTGTTGATTTCAATGAAAAGCGCATTTTCTTTGAGAAAAGTAACGGTAAGAAAGATCACACTCTTAGCATCAATACGCTAAAGCAGATCTTTGAGGGCTCAAGGGAATACTCAACAGGTCTTGGTGTTTACTATAACCCACTGGTTCGTTACTTAAAGGGACTAGTGGATATCGAGCAACAGCCTGCGATTAAACGCCAAAACTATGTGTTAGTTATTGATGAGATCAATCGAGGGAATATCTCAAAAATTTTTGGTGAACTGATTACTTTGATTGAGCCTTCTAAGCGCAAAGGTGCGCAGGAGCCGCTAGAAGTCACCCTACCTTATTCTGGTGATAGTTTCTCAGTGCCAGATAACCTATATATCATCGGCACTATGAACACGGCGGACCGTTCATTGGCTATGATGGACACAGCATTACGTCGTCGTTTTGACTTTAAAGAGATGATGCCAAACCCCGCGCTTTTTGCTGATAAAGAAGTTAAGGGCATCAATTTATCTAAATTGCTCGAAACACTTAACAAGCGAATTGAAGTTCTCTATGACCGAGAGCATACGCTTGGTCATGCTTTCTTGTTCCCTGTTTTCAGTGAGATTGATGAAGGCAAAGCGTTTATCGAGCTACAGACAGCATTTAAGAACAAGATAATCCCACTATTGGAAGAGTATTTTTATGAAGATTGGAGCAAGATTCGTTTAGTCCTTGGTGACAGTTTGAAACAAGATGAGAGTCTACAATTTTTGCAAAGAACAGAAGACTTCTACAGCGAGTTATTTGGCCCTGAACATGGGTTAGATCTGTATGAGGATTGCAAAGTGACATACTCATTCAAGCCTTTTGGGGAAGGGACTGTTTGGCAAAACCCGACAGCGTTCAAAGCTATCTACGCAAAAGATAGCGAGTAAGCTTAGTGAAAGCCAAGCAAGAAATCACTCTCTTCGAGTATGACTGTTTAGTGAGTGAAGATGTGCTGAAAGATCAGACTACATCTTCACACATTCAAGTTATCTCTGTATCAGCCTATCAATATCTCAAGCAGCTTTGCTTGAGTAATGAGAATGAAAGAAACCTTCTCCAATTACGTCGTCGAAATGGTATGGAAGTTCTGCAAGTTCAAAACTATGCAGGAGTTATGTTCACGCCAGATAAAACGCAAATTGAAATCTTGCCTAAAATCGGAAAAGGCTTAACAGATGAAGGTAGTGACAACAACTATGATGACGCTTATGTGAAAGCTCGGTACACACTACTAGTAATGTTACGTGCGTTGAAAGGTTTCTCACATATTCAAACCTCGAATGCTAATATTACTCGCCAAAGAATGCCGTTGTTAGAGGTATTTATAGGCCAGTTCTTACAGTCGGTGAACACGCTCGTAAAACGTGGCTTAAGAAGTGACTATGTGCGTAGGGAAGACAATTTAGGTTTCTTAAAGGGGAAGCTGAATGTAGGAAAACAAGTTAGGCATAACTCCATTAGTAAGCATAAATTTTACTGTGAGTACGATGAGTTCTTACTCGATCGTCCCGTAAACCGGTTAATGCATAGTGCTCTAAAACGAGTGAAAGGCTATACGCGGAGTGCAGAAAATCAAAAGTTGTTACAAGAGCTAGACTTTGTATTTAATGAAATACCAGAGAGTAAGGACTACAGCGTTGATTTTTCGAAAGTCAGGCTTGATAGAGGGATGAGTTACTACCAAATACCTTTAGACTGGTGTCGACTAATCTTAGAAGGCTTTTCTCCACAAACGATGAAAGGTGGTGCTAACGCAGCTTCTCTTTTATTCCCTATGGAGAAGGTATTTGAAGACTACGTTGCTAAAGTTTTAAAAGAACAACTAGCGGTCAGTCATCCTAAGCTCAGTGTTAGTACACAAGTTACTGGTGAGTACCTTGCCCGTTATGACGGTAGAAACAAATTCAGTTTACGCCCAGATTTGATTATTAAGGAAGGGAGCTCCAATCAAGTCGTGCTCGATACGAAGTGGAAGCTTCTCAATACCAAGTTAAGTAATTCAAATATCTCCCAATCGGATATTTACCAACTGTTTGCTTATGCAAAAAAATACCTTGCGGATGATGAAAGTGGTCAGGATGTGGTGCTGATTTACCCTAGCCAAGACAACTTTGATGAAGCACTGCATTTCCCCTTTGAGTTGGGAGGTGGGCATCAGCTTTGGGTCGTACCATTCGATATATCAGAGAAGAAACATACGGGCATCAGATGGCCATCAGCTTTCCACTTACCCTCTAGTATTGAAGTTCTTCAACAGCAATCAAACTAATGCGAGTGCGGGAAAGACTCTAAGAGTTGATTGTAATGAACTAGATCAATATGCATGTGATGGATCAATCTATTATTGCGCCATGAATTATGTACTAAGGCTTGGTGGATATTTAGAAAGAGCTACGAGTTAGATTATCAAAATACCTTAAAAGAGATAACGAGCCACAGGCATAAAAAATATATAAAGCTTTGAAAACTTTTAGCAATAGATGAAGTCTTCGCAGCTTCGTTAACACAAAGCACTCAGCGCATGGTTGAGTTGTAGGTTCATAGAATTTCAACAATCAAGTTTGTTGACGTATTAATTTTGGAAGTGATTTAAATGAAAGATAGCCTTAACCTCTCTAGTTTATGGCCCGACTTGAACAGTCTAAACGTAATTCCACCACAAACAGCAGATCAGTTGAGTGCCTTGTTTGTGGTGATTTTGTGGTTTGTAGCGGCATTTTTCTTGCTGTGGTCTATATCTGCTTTCATTCGAGCTACTCGTCGTGTGAAGTGGTTAAATCACTTGCTTAATGATGCTGAGAAGGCAAACCCTGCTGATAGTAGACATGACTTAATTGCCAAAGCAGAACTAAAGAAAAATTCAGTAGGGCATTTGTGGCTAGAATTTGATGAAACGCTGTTGGAAGTCAGAGGATCTGACGAGGTGTTACGGTTACATAATACATTTGATGCTGACTATTTCTTCAATAGTTCCACTCTGGCTGGTGGTAGCACTGAGAATAGAATGATAGCTGCAGTACCTGGTTTCTTAACGGCCTTAGGGGTAATTGGTACTTTTGTGGGTTTGCAACTCGGTCTTTCTGACTTAAACATTGCAGGTAATGTTGATGTAAATGAAATGAAAGATGGGGTGGCGGGAGTTATCAATGGAGCAAAAATTGCTTTTATGACATCGGTCTGGGGTGTCCTATTGAGCGTAGCTTTCAATTTCATTGAAAAAATACTTGAACAGATTATTAGGAAAAAGATTAAGGTTCTGCAAAATAGAATTGACAGATTATTCCCTCGATTGAGCGCTGAAAACCAATTGCAATCTATTGCGAACAATAGCCAGCAGTCACGTGAAAGTCTACAAGGGCTAGCTGAGAAAATTGGCGAGAAAATGCAAGAGTCTTTAGTACAGGCAACTCAGGGCATTCAACAAGGCCTGGAGAGCAGCTTAGAAAAAATTATGGCCCCAGCTATTAATAAGCTCGTTGATGAAACCTCTGACGGTAATCAGAAAGCACTAGAGAGTGTTCTTCAATCATTCATGGATGGTTTCGGGCAGCAGGGTGAACAGCAGCGTGTTGCTATGGATAGTGCCTCTAAAGGAGTGAATGAAACTTTAGAATCTATGAGCACATCTTTGGCAGCATTTGTTAATAAGCTTGAAGCTCAACAGAGCGCATCAACGGAGAGAGAGAAAGAGCTGATTTCTTCGATTTCTGTACAGGTATCTGAGTTGGTAACACAAGGCAATGAGCAAAAGAGAATGATGACCGAGTTTGTGGAGAAACAGGTCTCGGAAATGGGTGAGCAACTTAGCCAGAGAGAGAGTGCAGCTTCGGAAAGAGAACAAAAGCTGGCTTCTTCTATGGAAACGACAATTAAAGAACTTGTCGATAATGTGTCGGGGCAAAGCCGAGTTTTAACAGAATTTGTTAATAACCAAGTAGGTGAACTTACACAAACGTTCTCTAAGCGTGATGAGCAGTCAAGCCTGATGGAAAAAGAGCGCAATGACATGTTTGTTTCTCAAACAAATGCAATGAAATCGGGAACTGATGAGCTACTAGCACAAGTTAAATCAAGTGTTGATATGCAGCAATCTGCGTCTCATCAGGTTTTAGAACAAGGTAAGCATCTTCAAAATAGTATTGAAACTTCTGTATCTGCATCTGCGAGAGCGACAGAGAGTATGCAGCTATCAGCGGTAGAGTTGAGAAATGCAGCTGACAGTATGAGCGTCTTTGGCTCGAATATTAAAGATGCGGGTAATAAGCTTTCAGGAGCAGTAACTGAAGCTGTAAGCAGTACTAAAGATTTGGCTGAACTGAATCAGTTAAGCGTAGAGAAAATCCACTCCTTGAGAGAGCAACTTGTTGAGGATACGAGTAAATTTGGTGAACTTGCTGATAAGATTAATGGCATGTTAGATAGCGCAGAATCGTCGTTCAATCAATTACGTTCTACTCAAAATGAGTTTTTGACAGAGCAAAAGAGTAACCTGACCGAACTAACTTCAGAAATGAAAAATAACGTGAAGGAACTGAGTGAGCAAATGTCGACCCTACTGGAAGAGTATGCTGATGAGGCAAATAGCCAAACCAATGAACACCTAAAAATTTGGTCAACGACTAGTACTCAATACGCAACGCAGATGGTTAATGCCGTCAATGCAATTTCAAGTGTCGTAGATGAAATCCAAGACAAAGTGAGTCACTAATGCGTAGAGGTTCGCGATACCAATCAAACGGTTCAGTTGACGAAGAAAACCCGTATTGGGTTTCCTTTTCTGACCTTATGTCAGCGCTTCTTGTTATCTTCATACTGGCCGCTGTAGCGTTAATTATTGAACTTACTCAAAAGACAAATGATGTTGAAGCAGGAATAGAAGAACTAAAAAAAGCTGAACAGGCGAGAAAAGATATAATCTATGACGTTAGAGATGAATTAGCTAAACGAAATGTTATCGTTGAGATCGCCGATAATGACACTGTAATACGTATACCTGAGAGCACTCTAACGTTTGCTTCAGGTAAGGATTCCATCCCAAAGAGTCCCGAAGTCCAACAGGCGGTAAAAGATATTGGTGCTGTGCTTCATATGGCTGTTCGAAAGAACGAAAGATTCAAGTACCTAGATACAGTGTTTGTAGAAGGACACACTGATAGTGATAGGATCTATTATCGAGGTAAGGGGAACTGGGGGTTATCTGTAGATAGAGCTATATCAGTATGGAATGTTTGGCAAGCTGAAGTAGAACTTACACCTAAGTTGGGTGAATTAGAAAATGCGTTTGGACAGCGACTTTTTTCTGTAAGTGGTTATGCAGAAACACGGAGAGCGAATCTACAAGAAGCTAACCAACAAGATAAAAGCCAGAACCGAAGAATCGATATTCGCTTTACGGTTAAGAAACCATCTATTGCTGACTTAGAAAGGATTGTTAATTAGTGCGCCTTCGTATTAAAAAGCTACCGGTAACTTTACGTCACGATCCTTTGGGTAAGTCAATAGAGGAGCTGTCTCAGCTCACCCAGAAACTTGGAGTACTGTCCAAGAGCGCTGGCATTGAAAATACTAAATTTAAGTCAGCATACGGTGATGTCTACAAAGCACTGATAACTAACAAGGCTGTAGAAGATGTAGTAGATACTTCTGTTCATGTGCGAGCGTTGGCAATCTCTTTGCAAACTGACGTAAAAAATAAAGTCAGCTTTACTCGTCGTCTTCTCAATAAGATCACAGAAATCGTGGGGAAGCCTAGTGCACTTGTTATTGAATCATTTTATCAGCATTTCCTATCAGAGTATGACCAGCTAACGGATTGTGATGCGACCGCTGAATGGTTATTAGAAGCGAAGCGAAAGAGAGGCTACGAGGGAGAGTTTGATGAGAAACTCCTGTCAAGCAACGGACCTCAGTGGCTTGCTAAGCAAGCAATCGAAAGAAATATTGATTTTGACCATTGGATTAATGAGCTTGATTTACAACATTACGCTAATGGTCGCTATTTGACGACAGCTAAAGGGATCTATTACGTAGAACAGCTTGAAACGATTCCGATCGGTATGAATCATCCATTGTTATCTGAGGTTCAGAAAAAGGCAGTTTTTGAAGCTCAATATGATTCAGAGGACTTGTTAGGACACAAGATTCTGCGAATTTTAATTGGTCGTTCTATTGGTTCTCATATGAGTGAATCATGGATGAATGTAGTGCTTGCTGTGGCAGGAGATCCTCGAGTGCCAAGCTCCAATCCACGGTACATAAAGTGGTGGAGAAATATTGATGCTCAGTTGACTCAAGCGGTTCGGGGGTGGTTGTCTAAATTAGACCTTAAGCTGTTCTTAGAGGCTTTGGAGGATTATTCGTATTCCTCATCCAACTATGAACTACAAAGAATGTACCCATCTAGGAAGCATTTTTTAGAAGGAATGTTTGATGCAGGTGTTATTACTAATACACGACTGTATCTGAGTCGAGATGCCGCTCAATATTTGAAACGAAACTATGACGCTAAACACTTGCCAAACTTTTCGACAGTGAAAGATGGGGATAAGTCTATCATCTATGTTCAGATGGAAGGCGCACACATGATTGAGGGAAGCCATAGTTGTTACTTATGGCTTTACAGACACTTAGAACCTTCAGCTTGTGTGTTCAATTATAATATTACTAGTCCAACTTATTCGCAGTTGACCAGTGGATTAAATTACCAAATGACTAATTTATCCGGTGGGGCGACAGCAAAGATTACGCATTCTCCTTCAAGTTATTCTTGGCAGCGACGCGCATTGACTGAACTCAGAGACTTAGGGGTTCAATTGACAGCTAAAGATATACTTTCTAGTGATGATTATGTCGACTTTAAACAACGTTTCGGAGTAAGAGAATGGAGCTAACTTCTTTAATCAGTAGATTTTTTTCTGGTTTAGATAAAACATCCAAATTTGATTTGGTATGTGATGGTAGCCTTGATTTCACTGCTTCGAAATCTAACTTAGAAAAAATACGAAGCGGTCAAGCAAATGAGTGGTTCACTGCTCAATTTGTTGCTCTTAAAATGCTTGAAGAACAAGGAGAAGTAACATCGTTTCCCGATGGGTTTATGATGCCTGCATCGACTGCTGTTCGCTTAGATTCAGAGTTGATGACTCTTTTAGGCCTTCCTGAACTTTGGGGAGGAATAATTGATGCTGACATAAAGGGAAAGGCAAGTAATCCCGACTTTAAAATTGACTTGGCAGTGACTACGCAACAAGGTCGTTCAACGCTTAATTATTCAATTAGTGGTCCTTTTATTAGGTTTGGAAAAGAGGCAGAGTATTTGTTAACACCATCACAGTTGATGGTGTTTGAGGCACAAAATCTTCATCAAAACTCCGAAAAGTCTGAGTACGATAATTTGCTTTTTCTTCATGCTCTTCAAGAGGCGCAATACCAAGGCTGTCGGTTAAAGTTAAAACATTTTGATAAATTAAGAATTTTAACGCCTAGCTCAGTGACTGTAGATGTGGAACTTAACGCTGTTGGGGACCTTATATTAACGCCTAATATGGGGCAACATGCTAGTCATGAAGCTATCCAGAGGGTGCTAGGTCAATTACAAAGTGATAGTTCGGTTTCTCTTAAAGTAGGTGATGAGATAGTACTTTTTTCTGAGGAAAAACTGAAAGCTGTCAAAGAAGTTATCAGCAATAGGGTTGTACCAAAAAGCCAGGTTAAAGCATTTTTGGAAAATCCGACCGCATTTATTGACGCGAGCTTAGTTGACCTTGATTTAGGGTTTTCTTTAAGGGTTCGTGGTGCAACGACATTTAAGCATGCCTATTTTGGGGAGACGGATGAATCCGGCATTGATTGGTTTGGTACCTCATTAACAACAGAGACCATTTATCCAATATCAAAGCTCATTGATGCAATTGATGACAGGCCCGCTTTATTAGAAGTAAGCAAAAAACTCGATGACGCTCAACATACCGGAGCTACAGTTTTTGATTACGAAGGGAAGTCGTATGACATTGGTGATCGTGAGGCTGTGAGTAAAACACTTGTAGCAATCGAAGACAAAATTTCTAAACCAGCTGGTGATACTTCTGAAGATGAACCTGGAGAGTCGGAGAAGGACTCTAGTGAAAAAGAGATCCATGTTGTTGATATCGATCTAAATGATGAGGAGTTGTCAGAAAACTCCCCGCAGGTTGATAAATTGATCGCAGATATGGCGTGGGAAGGTGAGTTAAATTGGGACAATCACAAACGAAAACCATTCCCGCATCAAGAGGTAGGCGTTAGGTGGATTCTGGGGGTAGAACAGAAGATTCTTACTGAACCAAGTATCAGCGGAGCATTACTAGCTGACGATATGGGTTTAGGTAAAACCTACATGGCTCTCTCGGCTATAGAGCATATGTACCAACGTATGACGATTGACGCTAAGACTAAGAAACCGACATTAATCGTTGCTCCGTTAAGTCTGCTTGAAAACTGGAAAGATGAAGTAGATAAAACATTTGAAGCGTCTCCTTTTAAAGACATAGTCATTTTGCAATCGGCTGCCGATCTAAACAGATACAAGATGGGTGGCGTTGAAATCCGAAACCAAAAAAATCAGATGAAGAGCTTGAACCTAAATATTCTTTAAAAGTAGGAAAGAACTTTGGTTCCGAACGTCTAGACCAACCACAACGACTTGTTATTACTACTTATCAAACGTTGCGGGATTATCAGTTTTCATTGTGCTTAATTGATTGGGGTGTTGTTGTTTTCGATGAAGCTCAGAACACTAAAAATCCTAATGCGCTGCAAACCAGGGCAGCTAAAGGACTGAAAGCGGATTTTAAATTGGTCGCTACCGGTACGCCGGTGGAGAATAGCTTGGCAGATTTTTGGTGCTTAATGGACACTGCCTCTCCCGGGTATTTAGGGACTTATCAGGAGTTCCGTTCTCACTACATTTCACCTATTCTCAAATCTGCCGGAGATGAAGTTGAAGAGGTCAGAGCTAGACTAGGGAGAGAGTTGCGTATCGCGGTGGGTGCTTTGATGCTTAGACGAGTTAAAGAAGATAACCTGAAGGGCCTACCTGCTAAGAATATGTATGCTGGTGGACACTTTGATGGATGGGAGTACCTGAAAGAATTAGAATCTACGATGGTCGGGTATCAGCGCGATGTCTATGAAGGAACGATAAGTAATCAAATTGAAAATGAAGATAGCCATGCCTTAACTACATTAATGAGATTACGAGACAGTTCATTACATCCGAGATTAAGTGACGGTGGACGACTAGAACTTCCTAGAACCAGTAAAGTGGCTCGTGAATTATATCTAGAGTCGGGGAAATTAAGTTCATTGCTTGAGACTCTTGATAGAGTGAAGAGCCAACAAGAAAAATGCATCATTTTTGCGGTCAATAAGCGTCTACAGAGCTTTTTAAGCATCACCCTCGGTCAAATCTATGGTTTAGGACCACTGTCGGTGATTAATGGTGATGCCAAAGCTGTAGCTAAAAGAAAGTCAGTTCCAACTCGTAAATCCATGATAACGGACTTCGAAGCTAAAGAAGGCTTTAATTTGATTGTTATGTCACCAGTGGCGGCAGGTGTTGGTTTAACTGTCGTTGGCGCTAATCATGTCGTCCATCTGGAGAGGCACTGGAACCCAGCTAAAGAAGCTCAAGCAACCGACCGAGTGTATCGAATTGGGCAAACAAAAGATGTTCATATTTACATCCCTTTGTTACATCATCCTGAGTTTGAGTCGTTTGATGTCAACCTTCATAGGCTACTAACGCAGAAAACTTTATTGAAAGACGCTGTAGTCACTCCAGAGGATGTTGTACCGCAGCCACCTGGTGTCGGAGGGAGCATTACTGGGGATCTCATTAACAAACGTATAACACCTGACGAGTTGGACAAATTGAGTTGGCAGCAATTTGAGGCTCTGTGTTTGACGCTCCTGTCCAAGCATTATGATAGTGAAAGCGCATGGTTAACGAATGCTGGTGCTGACCATGGTGCAGATGGTGTAATCCTGACTCAGTCGGGCAATATTCTAATGCAAGCTAAATATACGCAACGAAGATACGATGGATATAAAGGTATACAAGAGATTCACTCTGCTAAGCCGATTTATGAATCTGAGATGCAGAAAACTTTCGGCCGTTTAGTATTTATAACTAACTCACCATCGTTAGCTAAGCGAACTGATGATATAGCTAAAACATGCGGGGTTGAGGTTATCGATAGAGCTAAGCTGCTAACATATCTAGATGAGAATGAAGTGACTTACAAAGATGTTCTAACTCGTCTTGAGAAGCGTAGGCTTAAGGTGTGAAAATTTTATAATGCGTGCTGGTACCGTTTATGGCCGACCAGCATGTTTGTTTTGTGAAAGTAATCTGCTCTTCAGATAAATTTAGTGCTGATCTTGTCTCAGAAGTTGAGTTCTTTCCGAAGTAACACCTGAGGTAACATCTTAAAACTCTACTTTTATATTGTTCATTTTAATCAATTGGATAGGTTTGATAGTCGAGTCCAGTAGCGGCACCAAATTCGTTCTTTATGAACAAGCAGAAAGCCCACCTAGTGTGTAATGCCGATCAGTTAAGAAATTTGTGAGATCATTTGACCGATCCTCAAAAGGCTTCAAAATCCGATATTAGGAAACTAATATCGGATTTTTTATGTCTTTAGAAAGCCAACTTGCTAATACTTTTCGGTCATGTAATACCTTCCATCACTTTGACAAATACTCTGACATTCTTAGTCCAGAGCTTATCCAGCAAGGCTTTGAGCAAGCTGGCGTAGCAACCGTTAGAAGAAGGCGGTTACCTTTGGAAGCAGTACTTTGGTCCGTTGTTGGAATGAGTCTCTTTCGTCAACAATCTGTTTGGGATATCGCTAACCAACTCGATATTGTCCTGCCAGACAAACAACGCTTTGTTGCACCAAGTGCTGTTGTTCAAGCGAGGCAGAGATTAGGTGAAGAAGGTGTAAAGCAAGTCTTTAAGAAGATGGCAGCGCATAGCTATCAAGCGTCTAACTTCGAAACTTGGTGTGGATTAAACCTTCTCTCCGTCGATGGTGTCGTTTGGAGAACAACAGATACACCTGAAAATCATCAAGAATTTAAAGCACAGCGTAATCAATCATCTGAAAATATTTACCCTAAGGTACGTATGGTTTGCTTGATGGAGCTTACAAGTCATCAACTAATCGATAGTGCATTCTCTGACTATCGCACCAGCGAAATGCGGCTCGCAGAAGAGCTCATCGAGCAAACACCAAATCATTCTCTGACTATTTTTGATAAAGGATATTACTCTTTAGGGCTGCTTAATCGTTGGAACAAAGTAGGTCAAGAAAGGCATTGGATGCTCCCTGTGAGAAAGGACTTTCAGTATGAAGTCGTCCATAAATACAGCCGGAGTGACGCTATCGTTGCCATAAAAACAACACCTCAGGCAAGAAAGAAGTTCAGTGATCTCCCTGAGACAATAGAAGCAAGGTTAGTATCGAAAATTATCAAGGGTAAGGAATATCAGGTACTTACATCAATGTGTGATGGGTTGCGCTTTCCTGGTGAAGACATCGTAGAGCTCTATCGCTATCGTTGGGAGATCGAATTAGGCTATCGGGAAATGAAGCAAACCTTGCTGGATAGTGAGTATACATTGCGAAGTAAGCGGCCAGATATGGTCAAACAGGAGCTCTGGGGAATTTTGTTAGCCTATAACCTTATAAGGCAGGTTATGACAAAAGCAGCGAGTAAGTTAGATAGCATCTGGCCGAATCAATTAAGCTTTACGAGTAGTGCCATGGCTGTGACTCAATACTTCGCTGCTTTACCTTTAACGAGCCCGGGAAAACTACCTAAACACTATGAAGTGTTATTACAGCAAGTATCTATGTTTATCCTACCACCCCGAAGAGAAGATAGAAGCTATCCTCGCTGGGTAAAACTGAAACCCAAGAAATATGCAACAAACAGAAAAAATGCCAGTCAGCTTAACTGACTGGCATTACACCTAGTGTGGGCTTTTTTGTGTCTGAAATTTATTGCCAGCAAAGCTTTCAGACTTCGTCCTTCAATGATCTAAAGTGCGATGGTCATTTAAAACCCGTTCGGGTTATCAATTACGTATAACCAGCCTCCATCTACATATCTCATCACTTCCAGAGCGGTTCCTTTAGGGCCTCCAACTATCTCCCAATCAGACTTAACAAGAGCCGTATCGCCGTTAATATGGATGGATACATCATGGGTTAGCATTTCAACGTCACCTTGAAGGTAACCTTTCAATATCGGCTTGATAGCCCTTGGCCCTCTAGCAAGGTTCCCTTGAGCATCCAGGACGAATATGGCGTCTTCATGGAACAGAGTGCCTAGTCCGTCTATGTCTTGTTTTGAAAAGTATTCCGCGAAAAGTTGGTGCAGTTCAGTTGGCGACTGCGGTTTTTTGTAATCTGTTGATGCGTAAGAATAGAAAGTTATAAAGTTTAAAGCTAGGAATAGAAATATCTTCATGGAACCACCTGCTTGTTTGTGTTTTGGGTTGAGGCCATAATAGATAGGGTGCTTACTAAAAGAAATTAGCTACCTAAAAGTAACTAATTACCTTAAGGTAACTAACTATCTTTGAGTAACTTTACAATCTTGATAATCTGAGAGGTAAATATGAGTGAACAGGGTAAGCAACCTGAAGGTTACTGTAACGCTGATAAATATTTGACCTTGATCTCTACGAAGTGGACTGCTCACATCGTTTGGTTATTAGGTCAGAGTAGCGAGATACGCTTTGGACAAATTCAAAAGCAACTGGCTTTAGTGTCTAGTAAAGTACTTAGTGAGAGGCTGAAGTTACTTAGCAAAGAAGGTTTTATCTGGCGCAGGCAAGAAGAAACCGTTCCTGTGACTGTATATTATGGTCTGACAGAAAAAGGAAAAGAACTTGCGGATATTGTTGATATTATAGTAAAAAAATCTGAAAGCTGGGATTAGTTTGATGTATCTAAAGAAAGGCTCTTAACCAATGCCATTATCTTTTGTGGGTTTTCTGAGTTCATAGCTTGAGAGATGTTGTTCGAGATTTGGTGACGCACTAAGTATTAGTTAAGTGCTGAATAATCTTAAAGGCTGGTTTCTATCTAGGTTTTATTACAGATTTATGAACGGGTAGGTAATGAAAGACTCGAAGTAAATGATAATGCATATATTAGCCGATGCATCTGATAATAAATATATATATTTTATATGCTTTGCTTGGCGTTTATATTCGGATAAATATCGGGATTGAAATATCACACTCAAAGCTGGAGAGTGCAATAGAGTGTGATCGTCATGATTTTAATAGAACGTTATTGAGCTAGATCAGCAACAAATGTTTGTTTGTAATTAGTTGTGGTTTGTAGCTCTTTTTTTATCCATTGGTTAAACAAGCTAAAGTCAGAATGTATGTGCCAGAAGAGGGATGCAATAACTCGTTTGCCAAAAAAGTCAGGGTGATCGGTAATAACCTTAAGCTTATGTTCTTTGATGTTACCTTCGATGAGAAACCCTGGCAGAAAGGCGATGCCTTTTTGAGCTTTACATAAATCGATGATGGTTCCTAAATCATCCAGCCGCCATAGGTTGTATGTTGCGATGTTTGACAAGTTAAGTAGCTCTTCACAACCATCCATTAATAGAACTCGCTGTGATGGTGCTTGGGACTTTAAGGTTACTAAGTCTTCATGGGCCACCCACCAACAGTTAACGTGGAATAGTTCCTCGATGTTGAAGTCGTAATTTGTCTTGTGATACGGGTTACCCAGCGCTAGGTCTATCTTCCCTTCGTTTATATAGTTACCTAACACGAAACTGGGTTTCGTCACGACAAGTAGGTCAACATTCGGGAATGCTTCCGAGAATGCTAGCAGTGTTTTCTTTACGTTTTTATTGAACACTAATGGATCGATGCCCACGCGGTAAACTATCTGGTCGGATATATTCATTTGCTGGGCAACAGTGATTAATTCCCGATATTTTGATACTACAGGTAAAGATAATTGGAATAGGCGTTCCCCTTTTTCTGTTAACCAGACTTTAGAGTGTTCTCTATTAAATACGTTGAAACCTAAGTCTGACTCAAGATTTTGGACAGCTGTGCTAACTGTTGACTGTGATTTTCCAAGCTTGCGTGCAGCAGAGCTAAATGAACCTTCTTCAACTACTGCTATGAACGAAACAATATTTTCGAAATGTAGTTTCATGATTCGACTAACCTTTTGACACAAAGAAGTTATATTTATTGTTGTTTGTTGATTCGAAGAACAATAGCGTGATGATCTTTGTATTTCAACAGGTTTTATAATGAATAATAACGTAATTTAAATTATTAAATTCTTTATTACTAAATGTTATATAAAGAAAACATTGAGCAAAGTCTTACTTTTTAACTTTATAAAATTAATTTAAAATTAAAGATTGAAAGTTGAAGTTAATCTAAGTGATTGTTATTTATAGATAATCTTGCGAGGTGATATATTTTATAGTGTTTTATTTGATCATTTTTTACTCGATCTATTGATTAACTCGATAGAAGGTATTTTTGATAGCGTTGGGGTGCTAACTATAATGGCGGTGAATTTTAAATAGGCCTTTATAGGAAAAATGATGATTACTAAACTATACGTAAAAACAAACATGTTCTTATCACAGTTCAAGAATGATGAGCGCGGTGTAACTGCAATTGAATATGGCCTAATTGGTGTTGCGATGGCTGTATTAGTCAGTGTAGCTGTGGGGACTGGTGGCTTCATCACGGAGTTAGGTCTTGCGTTTGATAAGATTGCAGCAACGATAAAAACTGCTAGTGGTACCCCTTAGTCAAAGTTTTCGATGTAAAAAATATCGAAAGGTATTTGTGCCAGACCTATTTTTTATTGGTCTGGCTTAGTTAATTTATAATGTGAAATAAGATTTCGCTACCTAAAGTTAGGCGGTAATTCCAATTTTTAGTCATGAATTGTATTTAGTGACTTTGGCAATATTGGGTTTATATGTGTCGGTTACTGATTTTATCTATCGTAAGATACAAAATTATGCCTTATGCGTATTACTTTTCCTGCAGTCTTTTTTGTCACCTCTAGATATTCAAATTATGAGCTTTCTACTGATGTTAAGTTTAGGGCTTGTTCTTTATAAGCTGATTTGGATTGGAGCTGGCGATATTAAATATGTCGTTATTTTGTCGCTTACCATTCCTGTTGGTGACTTATTATTGGCGTTTGTTCTGATGGCTTTTGCTGGTGGTATTTTAGCTGTCACTTATCTAATAATTAAAAAAATAAAAAAACCAAGTCCCCATGACCAAGATGGTATTCCATATGGTATAGCAATTAGCATTGGATTTTACATAGCCATTTTAACTCAATCTACACCATATATATAAACCTCAAAAAATGAGCACATTATGAGATCTCGACTGGTATTACTTGTTGCCATTACTGCCTTAATAGTGGGCGCACTAGGCGTTGTCGATTTGTTGAAGAGTGAACCTCAGCCGACAACGACCGCTGAAGTGGTGGAAGAAAAAAATGAAGAGCATGTTGCCGTTTGGATGACCACGGAACCTTATGAAAAAGGACGTGCGATCGATGCGCAAGGTGTCGTAAAACAACAACTCCCTCTTAGTGAAGCATTAACGCTTGGTGTTAGAGAAGATGCACAAATCAGCTTTTCGCCCTCCATTTTGCTCAATCGCAGCCTTAACGCAGGTGAGGTTGTACTGCCTGAATATCAAGTGACGCCAGGCCAGCCCGGATACATCGACCTTTTGGTCACGGAAGGCATGACGTTATACCCACTTAAAGTCAGTGACAAAAACCTAATCAACGATTACATCCGCCCTGGAACGTCCATCGATATCCTCACTGTGAGTTCTCCAAACGATAACTTAGCCGGAATTATCGATAAGCCGAAGCGCTTTAGAGGTGTGAAGGCGTCAATGTTCCTTAAAAACGTCAAAGTACTCAACATTGGCAATGACGCCACTGGCGACAGTTCTATTACCGCTCGCGCTCCGAGTAAAGAGGATGGACTGACTACGGTGGTCATCGAAGTTAGCCCCGACGAGTTACCAAAACTTGCGCTAGCACAACGAACAATGCACATCGAAATTTACCGAAGCCAAACCTACACGCAACCCGAGTTCGCGGAGGTGCGCAATATTATCGATAACTATACAGGGATTGCTGAGTTACGTGGTAACGAGAACAATCCGAGAGAGGCTTTGTGATGATGATTCACCATCGAATCAAACAAGTACTGTTTGCTTCCATTCTAGCGCCACTGATTGGCTTACTTTCTATAACAAACGCTTTTGCCGCCGATCGCTCCATCACGCTCAACGATGGTCAGCACATCCAGTTAAAAAATCCGATTGGCCAAGTGTTTATTAATAACCCTGACATCGTCGACTACAAGATAATCAACGACAACACGATCGTTGTGTTCGCCAATGCTATTGGGCAAGCACGACTGATCGTCTACGGCATTGATGGTGATGTTCTGCTTTCCGACCGCATTATTGTTGATTTGGATTTAACGGATATTAGACGTCAACTCAAATTTCATTTCCCTGATGCCAAAGTCAAGATTCAGTCTGTGGGAGAGCAAGTCGCCGTGAGTGGTCTTGTTGATTCCGAAGCGACTCGTGACGATATCTATCGTTTGGTTGCCACTCTGCTTGGACGAGAAAAGACCGAGAAGTGGGACAAAACTCAGAAGCTAGAGTTTAAATCCGACAACTCTGATTATGAAGAACCTGAAGGTATGGTATTTGCCCGCAATATGACGTGGGAAGGGATCATCGAACGCATTGAAGTTGCAACGACTCAGCAAGTGAACGTCAAAATATCAGTAGCGCAAGTCACCGAATCATTTGGACAAACTGTTGGTGTAGATTGGAGTTCCGTCGGTTCAAGTGTTGGTGAATTTGTTTTCGACCAGTTCGACGCTGCAAACCTAAGCACGTTAATCACTGCATTAGGCAATGACCAGATTGCAGAGGTTCTGGCTGAGCCTAACTTAACCGTGTTATCCGGTGAGTCGGCAAGCTTTCTCGTTGGTGGCGAAGTGCCGGTTATCGTCTCTACCAGTAGCAACGTAAACATTTCATTCAAAGAGTTCGGCATCAAACTCGACCTTACAGCAAAAGTGCTTAGCCAAGACAAGATTCGAATGCAGCTAGCGCCTGAAGTGAGTGAAGTAGAAGGTTATGTTGAAGCAGCAGGCATCAAAGTTCCGCAACTGGCTTCACGACGCGCCATGACAACTGTTGAGCTAGCCGATGGCGATAGTTTCGTCCTTGGTGGTTTGATGAGCAGTGCCGATCTGGAAAAAATGCAAAAAATCCCTTTTGTTGGCGACATACCAGTACTCGGTGCCGCATTCCGAAAAGCGACCACAGAAAGAAAACGAACTGAATTGATCATCGTTGCGACCGTGAATCTTGTGGAACCGATGAAACCGAAAGACATTCAACTGCCTTACATCAAAAAGACTTCCACATTAGCGCGTTGGCTCAATGTCAAATGGGATGGCAAGGCGGTGACATCTTCTGATGCAACGATTCGTCTGTTGTCGCAAGGAGGGTTTATCCAATGAAGAAATTATTACTGATGGCGTTATTTACCACGTCACTTTTTGGCTGCGCCTCTGAGCAATATTTTGTCGGACATGGCTCTGAAGCTTTGGTGTACAAAGAGCACCACAGTTTTGAGTTTGCGATGAAAAACCGTTCTGAAACGACTAAACAGATTACCGCCTTGATTCAAGATATTGAGTCGATGGACAAAGAAGCGACCTATGTTGTGGATTACAAATCATCTCGCAGCAAACAGATGTTGCAGGCGATCTTCGAACAATATCCTTCACACCTTATTGCACCACAAAGAGTGACGTATCGAAACGCTCAATTGTTGCCTAGCGATCTAAATATTCAGGTGACGTTAACGCGTTTGAAGACTCAAGAGTGCAAGCCAGCACAGATTCACGCTCGGTTGAGACAGCAAGATTGTTTTGTTGAATCGATGCGTTTGAAGCAAGTGGCTTACAAGTCTCGATTGGTAGGAGAACAATAATGTTTGACCTTACGAAAGCATTAACAACAAAGGCCAAGCCAACTCCGACCGCAACAACAGGTGTTGCGGGGTGCACTTTGTTTTATCAATCTCAAGAGTGTTTAGACCTTGTTCAAGAAGTCTTTCGATTTGAAGGGTGGAATGATCCAGCTTGCGTCAAAGCCAAAGCGGGATTGACCAAACTGACAGAGCAACAGAGTAGCCATATCGTTATTCTGGAACTTAATGAATCGACCAATGTTGTTGAAGACGCTAAATCTTTTGCCAGCAAACTGCCTACCCACAAAGGTGTGGTCGTGATTGGTAAAGAAGACGCCATTTCTACGCTTCGTTCGCTTAAAGACATGGGCTTTTATTACGTTTTCTGGCCAGTGAACAAACAAGAATTTGCGGACTTCTTGAACCACGTTAGCAAGAACCTTAAAACTTTCTCTGGTGTAAGCCAGAAACGCAAAGCGAAGCGCGTAGCAATTGTTGGTGCCAAAGGCGGCGTTGGCGCGTCGTTTATCACCACTGAGTTGGGCTCACTGTTATCAACGCAAGGCTCGGACACGATTCTTGTCGACCATCAATATGCCGATACCAATATTGATGTCTTGCTCGGCCTCAAAGACTTTAAACCGCGAACCATTGATGAATTTACTGCGCCATTGCATGAAATGGATGAAGAAGGGGCGTTGAGTTACTTAATTAACGCACGAAAAAACTTACGTCTGTTGGCTATTGATGGCGACATGAGCCAAACCGATGTTCTTAATTACAACCAAACTTTGTGTGAGTTGTTAGCGCGCAACGCCAACTTCATTATTGAAGATTTTTCAGGTGGTGTGGACTTCAAAGTTGAACCTCAACTCTTGGTAGAAAACTTTGATGTGGTGGTTCTGATTTTAGATGCTTCGGTATCTTCAGTAAGAAGTGCGAAGCGACTGTTTGAGAAAGTCTCTAACTTACAGCTTTCGTTATCGTCTCGTACGCGAGTGATTACCGTGGTGAACTTCCATCGACCGGAAAACGCTTACGTCTTACAAAAGTCCGATCTGACTAAGTATTTAGGCGCAGAGGTTGATCTCGAAGTCGACTATTGCAAAGCGCTGGCGCACATCATCATAGATGGCAAACGCGGCCATAAACATGATCGCCACATCAGCCGTTCTATGGAACAGCTGGTGAAGCTGATTAATGGTCAACCTATGGATCACAAGGGCATGAATTCTTGGTTGAAAAAGGTACGTGCTAAATGAGTTCTAACAAAGACTTATACCTCGCGTTTCGTGGCCAAATATTTGAAGCCCTAGATGCAGAAGCGGTTCAGAAAATGAGCCGCCGAGACCTTGAATCTCAGATACAAGCAGCGGTTGATCTACTCGCTAATAGCTACCAAAGACCGATCACTTCGATGATGAAATCAGGGTTGGTGAAGAGCTTAATCGATGAACTGTTTGGTTTAGGGCCTTTGCAACCTTTGGTCGAAGATCAGTCTATCTCAGACATCATGGTGAACGGGCCCAACAACATCTTTTTCGAACGACATGGTAAGGTTAAAAAGTCCGAAGTCTCGTTTGTGAACGAAGAGCAGTTGCTCGCTATTGCCAAGCGTATCGCATCACGTGTCGGAAGGCGTGTTGATGAACTGTCTCCGACGGTCGATGCCAGGTTGGAAGACGGCAGCCGTGTGAACATCGTGATTCCTCCGATTGCTTTAGATGGCACAGCGATTTCTATTCGTAAGTTCAGAGAGCAGAACATCGGCTTTGAAGATTTGATTGGCTTTGGGTCGATGTCTCCAGACATGGCGCGAGTGTTGATGATCGCTTCGCGCTGCCGCATCAATGTATTGATCTCTGGCGGTACTGGCTCAGGTAAAACAACGTTGCTCAATGCGCTGTCTCAATACATCGCTGAAGATGAACGTATCGTGACGATTGAAGATGCGGCCGAGCTGCGTCTCCAGCAACCCAACTTAGTTCGACTGGAAACACGTACTTCAAGTGTTGAACAGACCGGAGCAGTTACCCAGCGAGAGTTGGTGATCAACGCGCTTCGTATGCGTCCAGACCGCATTATTCTGGGTGAGTGTCGTGGCTCTGAAGCGTTTGAAATGCTGCAAGCCATGAATACGGGGCACGATGGCTCAATGTCTACATTGCACGCCAACACACCGCGCGATGCGATTGCTCGTGTTGAATCCATGGTGATGATGGCGAACTTGAATCAGCCTCTAGATGCGATTCGAAGAACGATCGTCAGTGCCGTTCAGATGATTGTTCAGGTTAATAGGCTCCGTGATGGGTCTCGTAAGATCACGAGCATCTCTGAAATCGTTGGTTTGGAAGGTGAGAGCGTAGTGATGGAAGAGATTTATCGCTTTCGTTATGACGACGCACATTACGGAGAAACTGTTAAAGGCGAATTCGTCACCGACGGCATTATGCAACGATCTGAGCTTGTGAAAAAAGCGCAATTTTTCGGGCTCTATGACGAGCTTATCGCATCGTTTAAGGGGGCATAACATGCTTTGGGTTTCATTAATCCTGTTTGCCTTTGTGCTGCTTTTGATCCGAGATTCAAAAGTCAAAAAGGTCTACCAGTTTTTCAATATCGAAGAAGCGGAGGCTGAAAACTTTAATGCGATTAACGTGAAGTCATTAGTGCGTAAGCAGGGCTGGCAAAAGTTCAAAGATTCCATCTCACCAACATTAATGGTGTTGGGTCCACGTTCGACGTTATACATCGCGCTCTATATTACGGGCAGCCTGATTGCATCTTGGTACATCGTTACCGATCTACTCTCCATCACCAACTTTTGGTTGGTGCTTGGCTCCTCTTTGATGTTTACCTTCTTCGGCTATCGTTTTCTGGTAACAAGAAGGCGTCGAGATTTTGAGAATACGTTCCCTGACGCGTTGAATATTCTAATGAGTGCCGTCACCGCGGGTGACAGCTTAATGCAAGCTATCAGTTATGTAGGCGATGTCATGCACAACCCGATTGGCCGCGAGTTTAAGCTAATGGGAGAGCGACTGAAGTTAGGCGAATCTCCAGAAGTAGTGCTTCAACGATCGTGTAAAAACTACCCTTATCCAGAGTTTCTGTTTTTTACCGTGACTATCAGGGCGAATATTGCTCGAGGTGGCCAACTTAAGGGCGTGTTAGCACGATTGATTAGGGTTTTGGTTGACTCTCGTACACTAGAGAAAAAGAAGATGGCGATGACTTCGGAAGCTCGAATCTCCGCCAAAATTGTTGCAGCTATTCCTTTGATTTTTATGATTATTCTTAACTACGTTAATCCCGCTAATGTGGATTTTGTTCTCTATGACCCAGAGGGAAGAATCATATTGTTTTACGTGCTTGGCAGTGAGCTGTTTGGTTTGTTCATTGTTTGGTTATTAGTAAGAGGAGTACGCGCATGATGTTACTGGCTTCCCTTATTGTGCTGTTCTTTTCGTTACTCTTTCTAATAGTCGACTCGATTCGCAAAGAGCAGCGACATAAGAAAGTTGCACTCTATATTGGCGATGATGCTGTTCGCGCACCTTCGCGTGTAAACCGCTTTTTTGTTCGTTTTGGTAAAGAACATCGACACGAACTCGAGCAAAAGATGATAGAGGCCGGCTATTACAACACTGAGTGGGCGAAATTCTATTTCCCTGCCAAGTTATTGGTATTGGCGTTGGTTTCTGGGTTGGTGCTGCTGGGTGACATGACATCAACTAACAAACTGGTCGTGGTTATTTTCGCGCTGATTGGTGTCATTGTCGTTCCAGATACCTTGTTGCAAATGCGACGTAAGATGTTGATCAGTAGAACCTCGGCTCAACTGCCGTATTTGCTCGACATGATGTCGGTTTGTGTTCAAACCGGTATGACGATTGAAGCGGCGCTAGTCTATTTGGGCAAAGAGTTAGCGGAATTTGATTCCGACCTTTGTTACCAGATTAAGCGCACCTCCGACTCTGCGAAAATTCACGGTCTAGAAAAGGCGCTCAATGACTTGAGTGAACGTATTCCGACGCCACCTGTTCGAAGCTTTGTATTGACCATCATTCAAAACCTGCAATACGGCACATCCGTGGCGCACGTGTTAAGTGATCTCGCAGAAGATATGCGAAAGGTCCAGATTCTTACGGTCGAGGAAAAGGTGGGTAAGCTCTCAGCGAAGATGAGCGTGCCTTTGATCCTCTTCATCATGTTCCCGATCGTTATCCTGATTCTCGCGCCGAGCATCATGCAAATGACATTGAGCATCTAGGGAGAATTACGAATGATTGGAAAACGCATCGGTTTCATTTTGCTCACGTTGAGTGTGTTGGCGGGCTGTCAATCGGCCCCTTCACCACAAGACCAGCAGCTTGGCGACGTGACTAGCATGGAAAAAGTGAACAACTATGATGGCTTGATTAGCTATTACAAAGCTGAATTAGAGCAAGGCTCCGAAGACCCAGAAGTTAAAGAAAAATTGGCATGGGCTTATTTCTACAAAGGGGATATTGAATCGGCTGACTTTTATGTCCAACACTTGCAAAAAGAGGGGTTCGAAAATCCCAACTTGTACCAATTAGAAGGCCAAGTGTTTGATGCAAAAAATGACATTGAAAGTGCCATTTCTGCTTACTTAGCCTCTATCGATAACGGAAACAGAACAGGGCAAATTCACGTCTTGCTCGGTGTGTCTTACACCAAAGTTGGGAAATACGACGAAGCACAGAAAGAGCTCAACCAAGCTCGTTTACGCGGTTATGACGATGTCGTTGTTAAGAACAATATCGCAATGATTCAAATGGCCAATGGTGAGTATCAACAAGCGATTCAAACATTAGCCCCTGTGTTAAAAGAAGATCCTGCGAATAAAACCGTTAAAGCGAATCTGGCGATTGCCCTGATGAAAACCCAGCAAATCGATTCGGCAAAAAAGTTGCTTAAAGGCGACTTCTCTGCAGAAGAAATCCAGAGCATCGCTGCTGAATTAACTCAATTGGGAGTTAATGATGAAGCGTCTTAATAAGCAGAAGGGCGTGACGGCGATTGAGTTTGTACTAGGTGCGCTTGTTCTGTTTTTTGCCACCTTTGCGATCTTCGAATCGAGTTACCAAATTTACGTTGTGAACATGACCGAGTATTCGCTGAGAGAAACCATCAGGAACACCAAAATATATGAAGGCAAAGGGATCAACGAACAGTACGAGAATAAGTTTAGGTCGTTAATTGAAGACGATGACAATCTTTGGAGTTTCTTAATTGATAGCTCACGTTTTTCTATCGCAGGTCAGTACTTCAAAACCTATGACGATTTTATCGCGAACAGAGGACATTCAGATCAAGGCTTGAACTTCAATTACGACTTAGCCGAGATCACTGTGACCTACCGTTATACCCCAGTCATTAAATTGACCGGTGCCGCAGATAGAAATATTTCACGCACCATGGTTTTGAACTTAGAACACGAGGGGTGGGAAGATGATTCTCAGTAATCAAGGTGTGTATGCGAAACGTAGTCAACAAGGCTCTTACACCATTGAGTTAGTTTTCATTCTTGTGGCCTTATGGGGCGTTTACCTGTTTGCTGCAGACCTGAGTTATCAGCTGCTCGTGCGTGCCAAGCTCGATCGATCCAGCTTTGCTTTGGTGAATGTCATTAAAGAGCGTACTCGCTACTTTGAAGCCGACGTGTTGGCAGGACAAAACCTACCCGTAACAAATGCAGAGTTAGAAGAGATGGCGAAAGTGGCAAGTCGAATGCTCAATACACCACTAGACAATGTGGCCATCAAGATAGAGTCACTGATCAATAAAACGAATGTCGCTGAATTCTCAACCAGCAAGTATCGAAGCTTAAATTGCCAAACCGATTCGATTCTAGATCATGCAGATTTGACGCCCGTAGAGAAGGGAGTCGTGTATCCATTGTACCGCATCAGTCTTTGTGAAGAGGAGAGCTCTTGGTTCAAACCCTTCTTCAACGGTGGTACGAGTACCACGGTCAAGGTTGGCTCATCTTCAATAATGCCAGGGAGATAGTGAAATGAAAATGCAGCATGGGCGTCATATCAATCGCCAGCATCTCAGTCTCCAAAGGCAACAAGGGGTTGCCGCAGTGTGGATGGGCTTATTGCTTGTTCCAATTATGGGCATGACCTTTTGGGCGGTGGAAGGCACACGTTATGTTCAGGAGACCAGTCGATTACGAGATTCCGCAGAGGCTGCAGCCATCGCAGTGACTATTGAAGATCAACCGGATCAGGCTCGAGTGCTTGCGACCAAGTATGTCGAAAACTATGTGCGTGATATCAAATCAACCAACCTTTCTGCAGACCGTTTCCACCAAGCGGAAGACGAGGGTGCTGGGGTTCTTGAATACATCCAATACACGGTGAATGCCAAGACGACGCATGACTCTTGGTTTGCGAGCAGCTTTATTCCGTCTTTTGATGAGCAGCAAGACCTGGCGGGCCGTTCGTTAGCGAGAAAGTATCCGGTGTATCTTGGTGATAACAACATCGACATTGTTTTTGTGTCGGACTTTTCCGGTTCAATGAACGACAGATGGGGTTCAAATCGAAACAGAAAAATCGACGATTTGAAAACCGCCATCGATCAAATATCCAGTAAAATTCTTTGCACATCGATTAAACAGGACTATGTCGATGGAGAGTGGAAATACGTTTGTGATGAGCCCGGAGAAGATACCACCGGAGACAAGCTGCTTAACCGAGTTGGCTTTGTGCCATTTAACGTTCGAACGAGGGAAATCGTCTCGGGTAATAGAGCCAACGCAACCAGCCAATTAAGCTACAAAGATAACTATAAAACCTACGTATCACCTTATTCTTATAACGATGTTAACTGGAATTACTGGCGTACGTACTCTCAAAATGACGTAATCAGATGTGCTGACCGACAGTCACGTTGCAATAATCCAAAGGCGGACAATCAAAAGTACGCCAAACGTATTAAGGATGTGATTAATCAAGATAATTACCGAGTTGCTGACGTATACAACTATGTAGATTTACCGACATCAGTGTCGACGATGTTTACTGATAAGTCGGGGTTAAAGCCTGATTTCTATGGTGTGAGTGGAACAGAGCTATTTAATGCGCATGGCTCTTCCGATTCATCGCAGTTTTCCAACATTCGCTTATCGAACAAGCTTTCAGACTTGAATCCGATTAATTCGATGTGGGCAGACGGTGGCACTGCGGCTTTTCAAGGCATATTGAGAGGATCTCAGGTTCTTCATGACGGTGACCCGAACAGTTCCGATCAAGAAGAACAACAGGCTTACAACAAGAAAATCAAGATGCTGCTGATCTTAAGTGATGGGCAGGAAAGCCCAAATAACGGCATTCTCAAAGGGTTAGTCGATAGAGGCATGTGTGACAAAGCAAGAGAAGAGATACCAGGCTTATACATAGGTGTTATCGGAATTGATTTTCGAGCATCTCAGCAAAGTGGTTTTCAAGACTGCGTTGTCGACCCAAATGAAGACATTATCGATGTATCTAACTTAGATGAATTGATTGAAAAGATAGAAGAACTCATCCGTAAAGGCTCAAAAACAAGCGGAATAACTAAGTTGTACTAGAGGAAAATATGAAAAAGTTAATGATCGGTTCAATCGTCATATCGACATTGCAATTTAGCCTTATCGCCAATGCAAAAGAAGGCATCAGTGTTTATTGCGATACTTTGTTCAGTGAGTATCAACACAGTGTCACGGTTGATGATGTCGTTGGTATTGCACAACACAGGCAGGGCTTTCTACAAATAGAGCAGTCGTCTGACAGCAGTGAGCTAAAACAAGCGTTAGCTGGTCAATCCAATCTAGGTATGAACCAGTCAGGATGTAAGACTTGGATCAGTAACCAAGAGCGTCAAGGGTTATTGGCTCGCCTTCATTTTGGTTTTGACCAACACAACTTAACGCCGATGGGCAGTAAAGCATTGAGCCAACTCGCAGGCGAGTTAAAGACTAACGGCAGCGCGATTACGGTGGATGGCCACACTGACAGCACTGGCGAAGCAGGTTACAACCAAGCGTTAGGGCTTCAAAGAGCGCTGACTACGTCGGACGGTTTAATCGCGGATGGTGTCGAGAAAAATCGCCTTGTGATTCGTTCGTTTGGTGAAAGTGAACCGATCGCGTCTAACGCAACGCCAGAGGGTAGAGCGAAGAATCGACGCTCAGAAATTTGGGCCTCTACGAATGATGCTTCTGAATTAGAAAATTAGGATGTAGGGCTTGGTTGTTGCTGAGTGGTAGGTAGTAACCGCCCTAGATGATAGCTCTCGGGATTTTTGTTACAACGTATACTAATGAATGTTCGATTAAGTTTAACTGTCTGATACTAAAGAAATATAAATGCTTTTTGATAAGTTCTCTTCTGAAGGGATGCAAAGAAATATCGATGTCGATACTTGGGTATCTATATTGGATAACATACGAGACATAATGGACGCATCGAATGCGGGCATCATCATGATCTCTGATTTGAGTTGCTCTGGTTCTGAGAGCGTGTGGAGCTCCTCAAACATATCGTGTAACCAACATAAGAGCAAAATTAGCCTCTTTTGTGAGTATGTGCATAACGAAAATCGCACGGTTTATTTGAGTGGTCACGCTGGTGGTGATTCCGTTTCTGCAAAGGGAGCGGATGCCTATAAGTCTTTTTGCGGGGTTCCTGTTAGGGATATAGATGAAGAAGTGTTTGCGGTGCTCTTGGTGTTTGATTTAAGCCCAACAAGGTATACCGAAAGCCAAGTTAACTTGATTGAGAACATATCGACTCTATTGCGTTCTGAAATTTTGTTAAAAGAAGAGAGCAGGATTTTATACAAAAACAGTCACTTTGATATCATGACGACGCTGCTTAATCGAAGGGGCTTTTTCCATGAATTCAACAAAGCAAACATCAGCGATGGAGAGATCGTTTGTTTGTATTTTGATTTGGATAACCTGAAATATATCAATGATACGTATGGTCACTTCAAAGGTGATGATTACATATCTGGCTTTGCGTCATGTATTAAAAATAATTCAAAGTACAACACTATATCGGCCAGAGTCGGTGGTGATGAATTCATCGTCGTCATACACTCAGAAGAGCCTGGGTATGCTCGTGAATTGGTCAAAAAAATTCACGCTGAATTCAATGATTTCATTGAAGGATTTCGTTGTGATGATGAGGTTTCGCTCGGCTTTTCATATGGTTTTGGTACTGCTGATTCTCGAAGCTTCAATATCATTAATCTAATAAAGTCGTCCGATGAAAACATGTACCTCAATAAGAAAAACAAGATTTAGATGTTCGTGACAGTCGTAAAAAAGCCCACTGAATGTGGGCTTAGATGTAGATGTAGATGTAGATGTGGGTGTAGTAGTCTTCTAAACTAGCCACGAATGATCATTTGTTCGCGCTCAGGACCTACCGATACCATTACAATTGGCACGCCCATCAACTCTTCGATACGAGTTACGTAATCTTGTGCTGCTTGAGGAAGGCTCTCAAACGTGCGGCAACCCGTGATGTCTTCATCCCAACCTGCCATATCTTCATAAACAGGTTTTAGCTCGGCAGTTTGCGGCCAAATTGGGTTCTCTGTGTGTTCACCTGAGTAAGCCGTACAGATCTTAAGTTCAGATAAACCAGACAAGCAATCAATCTTAGTCAGTGCGATCTCAGTCGCGGCTTGCAGGTCAACACCGTTGCGAGTTGCTACTGCGTCGAAGTAACCCATATCACGTGGGCGACCTGTTGTTGCACCGTATTCGTTAGAGCTTTCGCGGAAGCTGTCTTGCTCTTCCATTGCCGTAACAAGCGTGCCAGTACCCACTGATGAGCTGAATGACTTAGCAACGGCAATAACGCGCTCAGGGCGAAGAGCGGGTAAACCGCTACCAATGCCTGCGTAAGCTGCAGTTACATTAGAAGAGGTCGTCCATGGGTATTCACCGTAGACAAGGTCACGACCTGCACCTAATTGAGCTTCAAATAGTAAGTTTGCGTCTTGTGATTGAAGTGCTTTAAGCGGCTCAGTCACGTTGCAAATGAACGGACGCCAAGCTTTAGTCACTTCAAGTAGCCACTCTGTCATTTCAGAAGCGGTTTGAGTGAAGTCACATTGAGGGTATAGCGCTTTGAGCTGAGGCATCTTCCAATCAAGCAGGAACTGAATGCGCTGCTCTAAAATCTCAGGTTGATTCAACCAACCGACAAGAATGCCTTTCTTCATTACGCGATCGCCGTACGCTGGTGCAATACCTTGACGTGTTGAGCCGTAAGCACCATCGCCTAAACGTTCTTCTTCAAGCGTATCTTCAAGGGCGTGTAAAGGTAGACACAGTGTCGCACGGTCTGAAATCGCCATTTTCACTTTGATGCCAGCCGCTTGTACTTCTGCAATCTCTTCAGTTAGCGCAGCAGGGCTGATCACCATACCTGGGCCAAGAACCGCCGTACAATCAGGATTAAAAATACCACTTGGTAGCTGGTGCAGTTTGAAGGTTCCGAAGTCGTTTACTACGGTATGGCCAGCATTGTTTCCGCCTTGAAAGCGAATGCTAGCAGAAGCTTGGTCTGCTAAAAAATCAACGATACGGCCTTTGCCTTCGTCGCCCCAGTTTGCGCCTACAACAACAATAGATGGCATAATTTTTCTCCTGACTGATTGAGAAATCATGTTAGTCCTGCAAAAGTAATAAGAGAAATTAATTATCTTTATTATCTTGATAAGAATTTCATATATCATATGGGGAGCACAGGAGAGATATGATGCTTGATATAAATTTGTTGAAGACGTTTGTGACGCTAGCGGAATACAAGCATTTTGGGAAAGCGGCCAATGCGCTTCATATGACACAGCCCAATGTGAGTTTGCACCTGAAACAATTAGAGCAACAAACACGTATAAAGTTGATAGAGAGAAGCCCATTTCAATTGACTCAAGCGGGTGAGCGGCTATTGGAAACAAGCCAAAGAACGCTACTCGAACTGCAGATTTGTCAGGCCGATCTCAATGCCATCAACGACCTTAAAATAGGGACGTTAACCATTGCTGTGAGTGACATCATTTCTCGATTCTTGTTGATTCGTCCGTTCCAGAAGTTCAAAGCGCAGTATCCCGGTATTGATCTTACGCTATTGAATACCACCTCATCTCAGGCATCGAGTTTAGTTAAAAATGCTCAAGCGGATATTGGTTTTGTTATCGCCAAAGAACAGCACAACGAGTCACTCTATTTCACTAAGCTGCAAGAGCTTTCTTGGTGTGCACTTGGTGATGGTTTGGATAGGCAAGGCTCTGATTGCTCGACAGAAAATGAGGTTAAAGAAGCCGAAGCTGATCCCGAACTAACCTTGATCCTACTGGGTCATGATACGAGAACCCGCGACTTTATTGATGAAGGTTTACCTAGCCTGAATCTACCCAATCACAGGGTGATGGAAGTAGGGAGTGTTGACGCTCAAATCGACTGGGCAGAAGCGGGTTTTGGTGTGGCTATTGTCCCCGAATTTGCGGTATCAACTAAGCCTCACCTGAATTCAAAAGTGACACCATTGATCAACTTCTCGAGCACCAGCCTCGGTTATATTGTTAGGCAGAACCAAGTGTTGTCGAAAGCGACCAAGCAGTTGTTAGGCTGGGTGAATGATGAGATTACTCTGTTGCAAAACAAATAAACGCCATCACTGACTTTGATTTACCTGAGTCTGCCAAGTGTGCGCTTTTGTGTACTGTTAATCATAGTTTTCTAGCATGCTAATTCGTAGGTGACTTCCCAAAATAAAAGGCGCGTTAATGAAGTGCTTGGTTGATTCGGTATAATTCAATGATATGAACGTTACTTTAGTACGCTAGTTTGGTAAATAGAACATGAAAAACACTGATTTTAGTCTGATCCCGTATTTTGTTGTGATGATGGAAGAGCTGTCTATCTCGAATACCGCGAAACGTTTTGGCGTTACTCAGCCCGCGATTAGTAAGGCACTCAACCGATTAAAAGAAACCTATGATGATCCGTTGTTCGTTAAAACTAAGGAGGGTTATAGGCCGAGCAGTTTTTGTTATGACATATATCCACAAATAAAGCAGGCATACGATGCCTTTGAATCTACATTCCCAAGTAAACGAAAGTTTGACCCAACAAAAATTGAACGGTCGTTTAATGTCGCTTGTATTAGTGGTGCGACTTATTCATTGATGAAGCGTGTATCGGATATTCTTTACGCAGAAACGCCAGACATCGGTCTACATGTTGATCCTTACTACACCGCAGACATCATTCTTGATCTGCGCCAACACCGCTATGATTTGTGCATAGTTCATACACCGATAAATGACCCCGCAATGGAGTGTATTCAGCTCTCGAATGAAGGCATGGTGGTGGCTTATGATAAAAACCATCCTAGATTAGGGGACGAGATTACATTGGAAGAATACCTTGCAGAGAAGCATGTTCTTCATAGTATGTGGGATACCAAAGAGTCACCATTAACCAAAACCAGCAAATATGCGAAGAATAGAAAAGTTGCGCGAAAGGCGCCCGGACCTTTTGAAATGCTTGATATGGTCAGAGGGACGGATTGGCTTTGTATTAGTCAGGAATCGATAATTGAAAGGTTTGGTCTGATGGATGATTTTAAGTTATCACCGTTACCATTTGAATCAGACCTTGGGACTGAGTATCTGGTGTGGCACAAGAGTCGCAATGCAGATATGGCCCATTCATGGTTTAGAAAAAAGATTATTGATGCCTCACAAAAAAAGCCCCAGTGGGGCTTTAACTAGTCGTTATCTTTAGTCGCGGCAGCTTGACTATTTAGCCATTGCTTCGCTATTGCGCGTTTTGTGCTTGCATCTGCTGAATTAGCTTTTGCATTTTCAGCGTGTTGTAATTGATGTTTGCCGCGCTGAAGCCTTGGCCTTGTTGCATTGGGTAATCGTTTAGAGACCCCATGAACTTAATCACTTCTTGAGACATTGGTACGAATAACCACATATTGTCTACCATCCAACGAGTGTACATACCTGACTCTTTAGCCGCTGTTTCAAACGGGTCCATACGTAGGTTCGTAATTGAAGCCCAAGCCGGAACTTCACGAATAGCTGACTGCATGGTGCCTTCCATCATCGCAAAGCTTGCTTTCCAGTCGTTCCAACGAAGCGCGTTGAAGTCACCGTTTCCAGAGAAGTAGAAGATAGTTTCACGAGGTGATTTTTCAGTTTTACCTTCAAAGTATGGCATGAAGTTCGAGCCATCTAAGTGAACTCGCCAATCTTTATTGTTGAGTGAAACACCTTCTTTAAGGTCGTCAACGATAGAGTCGTTACCTGCTGCTGCAGCCAGTGTAGGTAACCAGTCCTCTTGAGACATTAGCGCGTTAACCGCAGAACCAGGTTTGATCACACCTGGCCATTTAACGATTTGTGGAACACGCATACCACCTTCGTAAGTTGTTCCTTTTTCACCGTGGAAAGGAGAAGTACCGCCGTCAGGCCATGTAAACTTCTCTGCTCCATTATCGGTAGAAAGGATAACAATAGTGTTGTCAGCAACTTCTAAGCGTTCAAGAGTATCAAGCAATGCGCCGACATTGTCGTCTAGTTGAACCATACCATCAGCGTAGATGCCTTGACCAGAAATGCCGCTGTAATGTTCGTTCAGACGAGTCCAAACGTGCATGCGAGTAGAGTTGTACCAGATAAAGAAAGGCTTCTCTTCTTTTACAGATTTCTCCATGAACGTGATGGCCGCTTCGGTAAAGTCCTCATCGATGTTTTCCATACGAGCACGAGTCAGTGGACCTGTATCTTCAATTTTGCCATCAGAGGTTGCTTTGATAACGCCACGAGGCCCGTAGTTTTTTCTGAAATCTGGGTCTTTGGGGTAAAAGTAGGTTTCTGGCTCTTCTTCCGCGTTTAAGTGGTAAAGGTTACCAAAAAACTCATCAAAACCATGGTTGGTAGGAAGGTGTTTGTCTTGATCGCCTAAGTGGTTTTTACCGAATTGTGCCGTCGCGTAACCTTCTTCTTTTAGAGCGTCACCAATGGTAGGAGCCCAGTCAGGAATACCGTGCGCAGAACCAGGCATACCGATAGTAAGTAGCCCAGTACGGAATGGGTGTTGACCGGTAACGAACGCAGAACGACCAGCCGTACAAGATTGTTGTGCATACATATCCGTAAAGATAGCACCCTCATTAGCAATACGATCGATGTTAGGCGTTTCGTAGCCCATCATTCCACGGTTGTATGCGCTCGTGTTGTAATAACCAAGATCATCTGCCCAGATAGCAAGAATGTTCGGTTGGTCTGCAGCAGCGACGCCTTGTGCAACGCTGAGTGCGCTCATTGCTAACACGGTTTTGGTTAATTTAGTCAAGGTAATGTCCTTTCTTTAGTTTCTATTTGTTTAAAAAGAAAATACCAATTTTGCATTAACTCGGAGGACTACTGCGTATGAATTCTGGTTACTTAAAAGAAAAGTGGAGCCGTGATCAGGCCTAGTGTTTTACTCAAAATCAGAGACCTGACCCAGAGTTATTTTTTGATTAAGTGCGCATTAATCATTTTCGTTCCATTTCGAAAACCAAATTCGTCGTTGACAAGGTTTGATAATCAAACTAAATTTCAATGAATTACTTTGATGATCAAATTACTTGTTAATCAAAGTTATCTTAATAAGAAAGATCGTCTAACTACTAACACAATCTAAGGACGCCATTTTGAGTTTTCCAACACGTCATCAACACAACTTCTCTTCACACAATCAACAAGGTGAAAAACGCACTTTCTACGTTCTCTTGTTAACCGTCATCACCATGGTTGTCGAGATTATTGCAGGTACTATTTACGGTTCTATGGCGTTACTTGCTGATGGTTGGCACATGGGAACGCATGCTGCAGCGTTTGGTATCACCTTGTTCGCCTACCGTTATGCGAAGAAGCATGCTGACAGTGAACGTTTCTCTTTCGGTACGGGCAAAGTCAGCGTATTAGGCGGGTACACCAGCGCGATTGCATTGGGTATTGTGGCGTTGTTGATGCTGGTGGAGTCAGTACATCGCTTGTTCAACCCACAGGCTATTCAGTTTAATGAAGCGATTATTGTTGCGTGTATTGGTTTAACCGTGAATGTGGTGAGTATGTTTTTGCTAGGGGATCATCATCATGACCACGGACATGATCATGGACACGAACACTCTCATTCTGAACATAAGGGACACAACCACAATCATCAACATGATGGGCATCAAGAACACACTGAGCACAAAGGGCACCATCACGATCACAACTTGCGTGCGGCCTACATGCACGTCTTGGCCGATACATTGACTTCTCTGTTGGCGATTGTTGCTCTGCTATTTGGTAAGTTTTACGGTTGGAACTGGTTGGATGCCGCAATGGGTATGGTTGGTGCGGCTGTGATTGCCAAATGGACAATGAACCTCATGAAACAGACAAGTCCAATCTTACTCGATCAGAATATTGACGATGAGTACCGTAACGGCATAACTGAAGCTTTAGCTCCTTATGCAGCCGTAACCGACTTACATATGTGGAAGGTGAGTGGGCATCACTACTCAGCGGCGATTACTCTTGAATCAAACAGTGATAAAACCGTCTCTGAATATAAACAAATGCTCGCCAAGTTTGGTAAGATTAATCATCTTACTCTTGAAGTACATTCAAATGACCATGCGAAATATAGAACAGCTTAACCAAATACTGACTGAGTTCTACGATAAAATGTCTTCGTGGGAGCAGTCTGTTGTCAAAGAGACGGGTTACTCCCTGGCTCAAGTACACACCATTGAAGTACTTGGTATGCATGGCGCGTTAAGAATGAAAGAGCTCGCTGAAAAGTTGGGTATCACCACGGGTACACTTACCGTTCAAATCGAAAAGTTGGTTAAAGCAGAATTGATTGAACGCCATGAACACCCAACGGATCGTCGTGCGATTGTGGTGGCATTAACTGATGAAGGTCATAAGATCCACGTTCACCATAATCGACTCCATTTGAATTTGGTTGATGAGCTGACGCAAGACATCGAAGAAGACGAGAAAGCGGTGTTATTTAAGTGCTTAACCAAGATGGTGAAAGCGTTTTAGTCAGCCTTAAGTTCGCACCCTAACTTATTAGCGGCAAAGCGATTGATTAAGAAATCCAAAAATGGACCTGACTCGAATTAAGTCGGTCCATTTTTCTCGCCGTTTACGCTCGACAGTACAATCACCAATCGATGGATTCACAGTTTAAAAAAACAAGTCAAAATCTCCAATATTGCTCTTCGCTCTTGCTCCTTTTATGAGCCAAAAAAACGTCATTTCTAACCCTTCGGTCAATAATAGTCCAAAGTGTTTTAATTCAAAGTCTTATATAGCGGGGTGTTCAGGCCTTCACGCTCCGTCAAATAGCTGTCTCTCACTTTTATCATTCAACTAATGTACATGTATTCAATTTGTGTTATTGATGCATTTATCTTTAGTGAGAAGGATCATTCTCTGTTTGAATACCATTGAGAATGTCACTGCTGGTGGACTAAACAGTCGCTAGGTTTAGTGCTCATTACTGATACAAAAACCATAACAATAACCAGGTCGCACGAATTAGATATCCATTCTTCGATGCGATTCATTTAGATACTCATAGTTAATTTAGTAAAGACGAGCCGCATATATGAATATAAAGAAAAAGCTCTATTCGTTGGGGATGTTCTCCATCTTCGGTATGATTTCACTGCTATTTACCACATCACAATTTGCAGACACCACCGCTCAAATGAGCGAAGCTAAACAAATTACCAAAGAACTTGAAGTACGATTGCTCAACCTTCGCCGTAACGAGAAAGATTTCTTACTGCGTAGCGATATGAAATACCTCGATAAGTTCGACGTAAACTACAACAAATTCTTAGCGTCTGAATCTGAACTAGGAGCAGTGTTAACTGATTTAGGTTTAGCCAACAGCACACACTTACGTGAAGACATCGAAACCTACCACACAAGCTTTGTTAACTTAGTAAAAGCGAGTGAAGTCTATGGGTTAGCGCGAGACAAAGGTTTGCTAGGCGAGTTTCATGTTTTGCTCGATAACATCAGCGCGACAGCCAGTGCTGAACAAAAAATCGAGCTTTACCTGTTTAATGACTTAATTGAGAAGGGGAAGTTTGACCCGAGTGTTCTTTCTATAACTTCGAATATGAGTAGCTCAGCTGCTTTGATAGATGCTGCTCGTCAAGTGGTTGAACAAAAGCGAGTGATTGGCTTGAAGCACAACGAAGGTCTGCTTGGGCAAGCCCGCTCTGGTTCACACGCTATCGAAACTCAGTTTAAAGAGTTTTCCGCTGTATTAGACCAAGAAACCCAACAAGAGATGGACAAACTATCGCTGATCAACAACATCCTTTGCGTCACGCTACTCGTGTCGATCATTCTGTTCAGTTGGTTAATTGTCCGTTCTATTATCGGCAAGATTGAGTCACTGCTTTCGGTGATTCGCAACATCGTTGATTCTAACGACGTGTCTATTCGTTCGCACCTTGATGGCAAAGACGAACTCGGCACTTTAGGCCAATACTTCAACCAATTGCTTGATCAGCTAGAAGGCTTGATCGCGGCATCTCAATCTAAGTCACAGCAACTGACACAAAGCACGTCGAACATGCATGACGAGCTAGAGTCAGTAATCAAACAGTTTGAAGTGCAAGCTAACCATACCTCAACCATGACAACCTCAGTGCAAGAGATGGTACTCACCATTGGCGAGATCTCTGAAAGTACATCGGTTGCAGCGGAAGGTGTACATCAAGCGAAAGTGAATGCCGATAAAGGACGTGAAGTGGTGGTTGAAACCATCAGCAACATCACCCAGTTGTCTGAACGCCTTTCAAGCAGCCAAGATTCGATCAGCTCATTGAACCATCATGTTGATCAAATCGGCGATGCAGTAAACATCATCCAAGGCATTGCAGAACAAACCAACTTATTGGCATTGAACGCAGCGATTGAAGCAGCACGTGCCGGTGAACAAGGTCGTGGCTTTGCGGTGGTTGCCGATGAAGTTCGAGCGCTGGCAAGCAGAACGCACCAATCAACGACTGAAATTACCAGTGTAGTAACGGCAATTCAGAGCCAAATGAATGCTTCGATGACAGAAATTGGTGAGTGCAATCAACAAGGTCAATTAACACTAAAAGATTCAGAAGAACTTGATGCAAGCCTACAGCTCATCCTAAGCGACATGGAAAGCATTCAAGGCAACTCTGAACGTATTGCTTCTGCAATTGAAGAGCAGGGCGCAGTGATGACGCAAGTGAGTGATTCAATCACAGAACTTAATACCATTTCTAACGATAACAACGTGTCAGCGCAGCATTGCTTGGTAGAAGTCGATAAAGTCGCAGAGCAAGCTAGTGACATGGACAAAGCAGTCGCGCAGTTTAAGACATCTTAGAACCAACCTAGTTGCATTAAAGAAGTGCAGCCAAACAACACAAGCGAAAGGCGCGGATTATCTGCGCCTTTTTTGTGCCTAATGGATAGGCAAGTTCATGAATAGATAGAAATAAGAATAAGGCATTCCAAAATAGACTTAAGTATCTGTGAAATATAACTAAAATAATGACAGACTATCGAATAAACGAACGAATTGGCCCGTTTCTGACAATCGGTTAAATCTATAGGAAGAGGAACAACATGCACTACGACGTATTTAATGGAGATGCAGATGGCATAATCGCGTTGTTACAACTGCGATTAAGTGAGCCGAGAGAGAGCGTGCTCATTACTGGTGTAAAGCGTGATATTAAGTTGGTCTCTCAAGTTGTTACTCAAATTACGGAGCCGGGCAAACAAGGTGACGTTTCATCCGTTACCGTTTTAGATGTGTCGATGGAGAAAAACTTATCTGCATTGCACTCACTGCTAGACGCCAACATTAATGTATTTTATTGCGATCATCATCGAACTGGTGAGGTACCTGACTCTAGCTATTTGGATACTCTGATTGATACCGCGCCAGAGAGCTGCACGAGCTTGCTGATCAACCAGAAGCTGAATGGTACGCATGTGGCTTGGGCAATCGCGGCTGCCTTTGGTGATAATCTAAAAACTGTGGCCACACGGCTAGCGGATGAAAATGGATTCGATCAATCGCAAACAGAGTTTTTAGAAGAGCTAGGTACCTTGGTGAACTACAACGGTTACGGTTCGTCACTCAGTGATTTGCATTTCACGCCAGCTGAGCTTTACAACATTCTTTATCAATACCCAAATCCGTTTGATCTTTTGGATGATAAAAACTCTGTGTTTTATCGACTACGAACTGCCTATCAAAGTGATCGCCAGCAGCTATCAAACCTTGTTCCTGTTTATGAAAGTGAAGTCGCACGTGTGTTTGAACTGCCAGGTGAGACTTGGGCAAGGCGCATCAGTGGCGTATTTGGTAATGAAATCGTTAATCAAGATCCAAACCGAGCGCAAGCAGTATTAACGAAAAACAAAGATGGAAAGTCTTACACGGTGAGTTTACGGGCACCATTATCAAACAGAATAGGCGCGGACGAAATTTGCTCAAGTTTTACAACTGGTGGAGGAAGAAAAGCAGCGGCTGGAATTAATCAACTTAATGAACTTGATAAGGTGAATTTTATTTCACTATTGGACGCATATTATTCATCTGGTGCTGAGGGTTAACTGAAAAATTCCTGAGGTATACATCCAAAATTCCACAAATTTTCACTCCTATATTCCGTTATACGTGTGTATCTCTAGCACATGTATGACGATTATATCCAAGCTATTTTAGTGATGTCACTCGCAATGGTATCTGGTCTGAGGTCAGTGATTACGGCATGTTTGGGGTGATTTTTGCCGATTTAAAGTTCGTTTTTTCCTATTGGTTATTTTTTATGTTTTTGGTTAATTATCTTAGTGAATTAAGGTTGATTAAATATTTGCTCAATCAATGCATTTAGCTGAAAATAACAGATTTTAGCATTTCAATTTGAATGAAAAGTCAAAATCATATTGATTCTGATATTCAATCTGTGACTTAAAATCACAAGTTAAATCAAAGGTCATCTTTTCCTATAAATTCCATTACTTCTCTATAAATATTCATGATTACAATGAATTGGTTCGGTTGTGATTGGCACAGCTGTTAAGTAAGGAAGTGGGACTAATGTTGAAACGTAAAGCTCTACAATTAGCAGTATCGGTCGGCATGGCGGCTATGTCTGGCGCTGTTTATGCGAATGGTTCAGATATGACGAATCCAGATTCAGGCGTCGTAGTTGGCTATTGGCATAACTGGTGTGACGGTGGCGGCTACCAAGGTGGTAATGCGCCGTGTGTGACGCTAGATGAAGTGAACCCAATGTACAACATCGTGAATGTATCATTCATGAAAGTGTACGATGTAGCGGATGGTCGAATCCCAACTTTTAAACTGGACCCAACGGTTGGGCTTTCAGAAGAACAATTTATTGACCAAATCTCAGAACTCAACAAGCAAGGTCGCTCTGTACTGTTGGCTTTGGGTGGTGCAGATGCACACGTAGAGTTAGAAACAGGTGATGAAAGAGCCTTTGCTGATGAGATCATTCGTCTCACGGAGCGCTATGGCTTTGATGGTCTAGATATCGACCTCGAGCAAGCGGCCGTTACCGCTGCAAACAACCAAACTGTTATTCCAGATGCGCTGAAGCTTGTGAAAGATCACTACCGTGCTGAAGGCAAAAACTTCCTTATTACTATGGCGCCAGAGTTCCCGTACCTAACGACGGGTGGTAAGTATGTTCCTTACATCGATAACTTGGAAGGTTACTACGATTGGATCAACCCGCAGTTTTATAACCAAGGTGGCGACGGCATCTGGGTTGACGGCGTAGGCTGGATTGCTCAAAACAACGATGAGCTGAAAGAAGAGTTCATTTACTATATCTCTGATTCTCTAATCAACGGTACTCGTGGTTTCCATAAGATCCCGCACGATAAGCTTGTGTTTGGTATCCCTTCGAGTATTGACGCAGCGGCAACTGGTTTTGTGAAAGAGCCACAAGACCTATACGACGCGTTCGATAGTTTAACTGCTCAAGGCCAGCCTTTACGCGGCGTAATGACTTGGTCTATCAACTGGGATATGGGCACCAACAAAGCCGGACAAGCATACAACGAACAATTCATCAAAGACTACGGTCCATTTGTTCACGGGCAAGTGACACCGCCACCGGTTGAAGGTGAGCCTGTATTGAAAGGTGTTGAGAATACACGTGTTCTTCACGGCACTGTTTTTGACCCAATGGAAGGCGTGACAGCAACAGATAAAGAAGATGGCGATTTAACTTCATCTATCGATGTTGAAGGCTATGTTGAGACCAGTGTTATTGGAACTTATGTGCTGACTTACCGCGTAAAAGACAGCGACAACAATGAAACAACCAAGGCAAGAACGATAGAAGTTTACAGCCAAAAACCTGTTTTCGATGGTGTGTCGGATACTACTGTAGTGCTTGGTAACTCATTTGACCCAATGGCGGGTGTTACAGCAAATGATGCTGAAGACGGTGACCTAACAAGTTCAATAACACACACTGGTAGTGTCGATGTGAATGAGATAGGTAACTACACGCTTGTGTATAGCGTAACAGATAGCGCGAACCAAACTGTAACAGCTGACCGTAAAGTGTCTGTGACGGATGGTTCTAACTGTGCTGCTGCATGGGATGCCGACACCGTTTATGTTGAAGGTGACCAAGTATCGCATGATGGAGCAACGTGGGTTGCAGGTTGGTATACTCGTGGCGAAGAGCCGGGAACGACAGGTGAGTGGGGCGTTTGGAAAAAAGCGTCAGACAGTTCATGTGGCGGCAACCCTGATCCAGGTGGTGATTTAGAGCTAAGTGTATCTGGTCTTCAGTCGGAATACATTTTAGATAATGGCAATGTACGTTTACAGTTCACACTAGCGTCAAACGAAGCGCTTGATGTCACTGCAACGGTGAGCAATAGCTCGGATACTGTTGTTGAACAGACTAACGTGAATCTAACTGATAGCCGCACGATTACTATGGAGCTGAGTGATGTTGCAGAAGGTCAGTACCAGCTTGAAGTGGTTGGTACTGCGACAGACGGTGAAATGGTGATGGTCGATAATTCATTCGCTATCAAAGAAGAGGGCGGTACAACGCCACCTCCAGGTGATTACCCTCCGTACGAAGCAGGAACGAACTATAAAGCGGGCGACATCGTGGTAGGCACTGACGATGGTCTATACGAATGTAAGCCTTGGCCATACACGGCTTGGTGTGCAAGCGCGTCTTATGCTCCTGGTGACAGCCAGTACTGGCAGGACGCTTGGACAAAGCTTTAGTCTTATAGTTTAACGCTAGCAATATAAAGTAGACGATCAAAGAGAGGCCATTGTGCCTCTCTTTTTTATTTGGGGAATTTTAAATCTATAAAGCAACCTAAAAAGGTGTGAGCTTCGCTATAAATTTAACCAACTTTACCGAAGTTGAACGTGACTCTCACGGTAAATGACCTACGAACAATTAAAGTAACGTGCGGTGCAAATGCTATAAATAGTTACTGTAACAATGTTTGTAACACCATGTGTTCTAATGGGGTTTGCATATGTAGCGACAAGTACTCCTTAACTTTATCGTATAATCTCTAGCCAATGCATGACTTTGGTAAATAAATTAATTTCGATGTTAACTCCGTTTTATTGATTTTTGTGGTGTTAAATTCCTTTTATGTGTCTTTAGTTATTAATGTTTGGAGTTAAATGCTGAAAGGTGTGAGAGGTTTAGATGGGATGGGTCTTTTTGGAGTCTAATTGTAACCGGTTACAATTAATGTGGCTTTAATCACGGTGTGGTTTAAATGTCTTCGTTAACATGATTCCAAGATCATTTAAAACGTTAGGTCCTGAAATGTACGCTACGAATACACGTGTCTGGGAAAGTCCAGAAATTACCTCTTTCAATCGACTACGAGCACACACGCCACTATCTAGTTGGCGTAGTGAATCTTGTGCTCAGGTTGGAGGTATAAGCTCATCGGTTATGAGCCTAGATGGAGAATGGGATTTTGCACTATTTCCGTCTCCTGATTCTGTTCCTGAAAACTGGACGGCTGATGAACAGCTTCCGAGTCAGAAAATTACAGTTCCAGGGAACTGGCAGTTACAGGGGCATGATTTTCCAATTTATACCAATGTGAAATACCCATTTCCGTGCAACCCTCCATTTGTTCCAAAAGAGAACCCAACAGGTTGTTACCAGACGATTTTTGAATTGCCTGAAAGTTGGGAGCAAGAGTCACAAACGCGAGTCGTTTTTGATGGTGTAAATAGTGCATTTTACGTTTGGTGTAATGGTGAGTTTGTTGGTTACTCTCAAGATAGTCGTCTTGCTGCAGAGTTTGACCTTAGTCCATACCTAGCCGAAGGCAATAACACACTATCCGTCAAAGTCCTTCGGTGGTGTGATGGCAGTTACATGGAAGGTCAGGACATGTGGTGGATGAGTGGTATTTTCCGCTCTGTTCGTCTACTTAATAAACCAGTTCGCCACATTAAAGATGTAAAAGTGACACCAGACCTTGATGCAGCCTATAGAGATGGTGAGCTGAAAATCAATGTCGACACCATGAATGGTGAGGGTTTGTTGGTGAAAAGCGCATTGTTTGATGATGAGAAAGAAATTGCGTCAAATGTTACGGAAGTCGGTACAGCGCCAGTCGATGAAAAAGGCGGATACAGCGAACGTTGTTTCGCAACGTTAAAGACAAACAATCCAAAGAAGTGGAGTGCTGAAGCTCCAAACCTTTACCGTCTGGTTGTGAGCTTAGTGACAAGTGAAGGTGATGTGATTGAGTGTGAAGCCTACGATGTCGGTTTTCGAAAAATCGAAGTCATAGGGGGTCAGTTGTGCATCAATGGTCAAGCACTGATGATTCGTGGTGTAAACAAGCACGAGCACGATCCTACAACAGGTCATGCAGAAAGCCTTGAACGCGTAGAGCAAGATTTAAAGCTGATGAAACAGCATAATTTTAATGCTGTCCGCTGCTCTCATTATCCTAACCAGCCTGGCTTTTACAGCCTGTGTGACCGCTTAGGTCTATACGTTGTCGATGAAGCGAACATTGAAACTCACGGCATGACACCAATGGGACGAATTGCCGATGATCCTCAGTGGGCGAGTGCTTTCTTAGAGCGAATGACCCGCATGGTGGAGCGAGACTTTAATCACCCTTGTATCATTATTTGGTCGCTTGGTAATGAGTCTGGCTATGGTTCAAACCATAACGCAATGTATCAGTGGACCAAACGAGTCGATCCTTCTCGTGTTATTCAGTATGAGGGAGGCGGATCGGACACAAGCGTAACTGATATTATCTGCCCTATGTATGCAAGAACCGACGCCGACCAAGAGCAAGGGCATACCAACGAACCTAAACTTTCATTAAAGAAATGGGTTGGTATTGGTGATGAAAACCGTCCAATCATTTTGTGTGAATACGCACATGCGATGGGCAATAGCCTTGGTGGATTTGCAGAGTATTGGGATGCATTTAGATCTCATCCTCGCCTGCAAGGTGGTTTTATTTGGGATTGGGTTGACCAAGGGCTTGATAAAACGAGCGAGGATGGCGTTCATTACTGGGCATATGGCGGTGATTTCGGTGACGAAATTAACGACCGTCAGTTCTGTATAAATGGCCTAGTTTTCCCTGATCGAACGCCGCACCCTACGTTATTCGAAGCAAAACGGGCTCAGCAACCATTCAGTTTTGAACTTGTATCTTCAAAACCGCTTGCAATTAAAGTGACCAGTGAACATTTGTTTGTTGATACTGCTCACCACAGCTTAGATTGGACAGTCATTGATGATGAAGGATCTGTCATTAGAAGTGGTGAATTGAGTCTAAATCTACCAGCTCAACAGACGCAGCTGATTGAATTAGATTCTGAGTTTGGATTGCTTAACACAGAGGCTTATCTTAATGTTGCGATTCGACAGCAGCAAGATACTAACTGGGCTAATGCTGGGCATATTGTTGCAGAACATCAGGCAACATTAGGTAAGAAACTTCAGCTTGAAGACGTTGAAAGCCAAACATTTGTACCAGTTAAATTTGAACAGGTTGATGGCGGGTTGCTTGTCACGGCAGCGGATAATCAATGGTATATCAATGCGACCACAGGTGAAGTGGAAAGTTGGAAAAAAGCGGGCCGTGAACAGCTGCTTTCTCCAATTCGCGATAACTTTTTCCGCGCACCACTTGATAACGATATTGGTGTGAGTGAAGTCGACCGTCAAGACCCAAATGCTTGGATAGTTCGTTGGCAAAACGCTGGATTGTTTAACTTAGAACACCGCTGTAAAGGTGTTGAGGTTAATGCTGTGATTGGAGAAGTACGTGTGCGACATGCGTATTTTGCAGCCGATAAGTTGGTTTTAACATCCGTTTGGGATTACCGCTTTACGCAGCAGGGTGAGGCTCAAGTATCGGTATCTGTCGATGTTGATGATTCAATGCCACCAATGCCAAGAATCGGCGTTGAAATGCATTTGAGTGAGTGTCCTCAAAGTGTAGCTTGGCTAGGCCGAGGTCCACATGAAAACTATCCTGATCGTAAGGTCAGTGCAGACTTTGGCCGTTGGACTCAACCAATTGCGAGTATGCATACGCCATACATATTCCCGTCTGATAATGGATTACGTTGTGATACCCAACAACTTCAAATCGGTGACATTGAACTATTAGGTCACTTCTATTTCAGTGTTAGTCAGTACGGGCAGCAACAACTCACTCAAGCAAAGCATACTTATGAATTGCAAAAGCAACCTGGATTGTTCGTTTACTTCGATGGTTTCCATATGGGGGTAGGCGGAGATGATTCTTGGACGCCAAGTGTTCGACCAGAATACCGTTTGCTACGCAACCAATACCAATGGAAATTCTCTTTAAAATAACAATTTGAGCTCGCCTCCATTGAGGGGTGGGCCACTCTCTGAACTCTCAATTATTTTAATAATAAAGGCTAAGGAGCCTTATATGTCTGAAGGTAGTATATCGATAAAAACAAAATTTTCTTACGGCCTTGGTGCACTGGGAAAAGATTTCGCTTGTTCCATTATTTACATTTTTCTTATGTTCTATTACACCGATGTGGTTGGTATTTCTGCCGCTTTCGTTGGTACGCTGTTTCTGGTCGCGCGATTTGTGGATGCAGTGACAGATCCTGTGATGGGCATGATTGTCGATAACACTCGCACGCGTTTTGGTAAGTTTCGACCTTGGATTGTTATAGGTACACTCGTCAACTCTGTATTCTTATTGTTGGTATTTAACACCCACAATATCGAAGGGAATATGGTGTATGTATACGCAACGGTCACTTATATCTTATGGGGTGTAACTTACACAATCATGGATATTCCTTACTGGTCGATGATTCCTTCGATGTCTTCAAAGCGTGTTGAACGTGAAAAATTAGTGGTATGGCCTCGTCTGTTTGCTAGTTGTGCATGGACACTAATGGGTACGTACGGACTGTACTTAGTTGGTTTCTTTGGTGGTGAAGATAAGGGGGCTGGGTTTGTATACCTGAGCTTGGCAATTATCGCGGCATTCATAGCGAGCGCTTTGATTACGTTCTTTAACGTTAAAGAGCGCATTAAAGATAAGCGTGTATCTACAGACAAATTCACATTCAAAGATGTAAAAAACATTATTGGCAAAAATGATCAATTGAAGTCACTGATTGGTGTAGTGCTAACGTTCAACATCGCTATTCAGTTGGTTGGCGGCTTTGCTATCTATTACTTCAGTTACGCAATTGGGCGTGAAGATTTGTTCCCAATGTTCGCTTTAGTATCTGGTATGGCTGAAATCGCTGGTGTGTTTTTGTTCCCCAAGCTTTGCAACTTAATCAACCGAAAGTTTATGTGGCTGGTAGCGTGTCTGTTCCCGCTGTTGTGTAGCTTAATTCTTGTTCTAACGGGCATTTTCGCCCCTGAAAACGGCGTCTTAGTAGGTATTGCTGGTGCAGCGCTAAAATTCGGTGGTGGTTTATCAAACGGCCTATCGACAGTGATGTTAGCTGACGTAGTCGATTATGGAGAATACAAAACAGGGCACCGCAGTGAAAGTATTATTTTCTCAATTCAAACCATGCTAGTTAAATTTGCGGGTGCGCTTTCAGGGTTCTTTGTCGGTATTGGGTTAACCGCAGTTGGTTATGTTCCTAATATTGAGCAGAGTGAAGAAACCATATTAGGTCTAAGAGCGTTAATGGTTGGTATTCCTACATTATTAGTATTATTTAGCGCTTATATTTATCAAAAAACATATCGCCTGAATGGTGAATATCAAAATATGGTTTTAAAAGAGATTTCTTCTACATAATTATATCCAATAATAAAGGTTAACAATGAAATTAAATAATAAGGCATCTTATTTAATGTGCTCCGCGCTTGCTTTTTCTTCATCGACTATGGCTGGTTATATCGAGCTAGGTAATGAGTATGAGAACTGGGGTGACCAAGAGCAACGCTCTAATACCATGCCATACATAGCTATGGAATTTAATCCAATCGAAGATTCATCCATGTTTTTGTACGCTAACTTCAGCTACCGTCATATGATTGAGAGTGAAGAGCGTACTTGGAATGACCGTTCTCGACAGGATGTCGCGATTGGTTGGTCTGAGGGTTACAAAGACTTTTGGTGGGGACCTAAATTCCAAATTCGCAATGAAATGTACGCGAATGATACTCGCCGCACTGAATATCGATTTTACAACAATATGGCGTATTATCTAGCAGAAGACCATGACTTAATCCTTGATGGCTTTATAGCCCCCGTTGGTGTTAGAAATCGCCCTCGTGGTGAAGACTGTGTCGGCGAAAATGGCTGTCAGGATGAAGCTAACAACGACCTAAGAACCAGCTATACAGATTATTATCACGAGATAGATTTTGGTGTTCGCTCTCGTTTAGCTTACGACAAAACATTGCAACTAACGTTATATAGTGAAGTTAGTAAGCAAAGCGAGTTCGAAGGGGATAACCGTGCTTGGGAAGAAGAAAAGCGCGTAGAGTGGCAAGTGCGTATGAACTATACACAAACATTCAATGACCTGACTGTAACGCCATTTGTGCGTTATACCTTCTACCGAAATGCGGAGAGTGTTGATTACGGTGATAAAGACGAACTGCGAATTCGAGCGGGCTTCTGGGGTGACTACAAAATAGATGATAAGTCTAAGTTTGTATTCGAAACCTATTACCAAACTGAAGACAAAGAAAGCTTTGAGCAGGATTGGAACCAAAATCAATGGGAAGATGATTACTTCTTTGTGAAACTTGGATATCGCCGTTCTTTCTAATTAATTCTGAATATATCCTAAATCTATACGATTATTAAATTAATAATATCGAGATGTGAAATGAGAAAAATATTATTATCAATGGCAGTTGCATCAATACTGTCAGTGCCGAGTTATGCCCAAACACTAGATGTGGAAATTGAAAATACCAAACAAACAATACACAGCTTTGGTGCTTCGGATGCTTGGTCTATTAACCCAACAATTAACAAGTGGCAGAAAAAAGGGGACGATGCGGCTATCGACCACCTCGCTGATTTATTGTTCTCTACTGACAATGGTATTGGCTTAACAGCGTGGCGATTTAATATAGGTGCAGGCAGCACCGAGCAAGGTGATGGTAGCTTTATTCGTGATCCACTACGCCGTGCGGAACTATTGGTACCTGAGCCGGGTGGCGCGATAGACACGACTAAGCAGCAAGGACAAATTCGTTTCATGCAAGAGGCTCATCAACGTGGTGTAAATAACTTTATCGCGTTTTCTAATAGCCCACCGCATTACCTAACAAAAAATGGCTTAACACACCCAACGGCGGCGGATGACCTAGGCTCTACTAACCTTAAACCTGAAAATGTGGATGCATTTTCCGACTTTTTGGTTGAAGTGTTGACCTACCTACGTAGTGAAGAAGTAGGGGTCCCTGTTAATTACATCAGCCCAATTAACGAGCCAACGTGGGAATGGGAAGGACAGACTCAAGAAGGCAATCGCTACAATATACAAGAAGTCAAAGCGGTATACCGTAGTTTAGATAAAAAGCTGACCGAAGCGGGTATTCGTAGCGACATTCATATTGATGGCGGTGAAGTGGTCGAATTCACAGCAGCACTTCGTGATGCTTATAAGCGTAACTTTGACGGTTCATCTCAAACTAATGGCATGAATTCTCGTGGTGTTGGCTTGTACCGAAACTACATTGATGAACTGTTAGGGGACCCTGAAATTAGAGACATCATTGGTAACCAAATCTCAGTGCATGGCTATTTTTCTGACGCTTGGCCAGACCGTTTAGGCAAGCTGCGTGATATGACATATGGAAACCTACAGGATGTGTCTCCGGGTGCAGAAATTTGGATGAGTGAAATGAGCATCTTGGGCGGTGGCGGTTATTCTCGTGACTTTGATGGTCATGGCTTTGAGGCTGATGATATGGATTATGCGTTACATGTGGGACGTATCATGCATCGAGACCTGACTCGTTTGAACGCTTCAGCATGGCATTGGTGGTTAGGTTTGACGCCATATGATTACAAAGATGGTATGGTGAAAATTGACCCATCTTTAGAAGCCAATACGGTAGAAGATTCGAAAATGATGTGGACTGTCGGTAACTTCAGTCGCTTTGTTCGCCCGGGTTATCAGCGTGTAGAACTGAGTGGGGTAGACAACCTTGATGGCTTGATGGCATCGGCTTATGTCAGTCCAACACAAGATAAAGTGGTGATTGTTGCCGTTAATACGAGTGACAAGGTAGAGAATGTTTCGATTAACTTAGAAGGCGTTGCTAATTCTGCCACTTATACAACACACATTACCAATGCGCAGAATGATTTGGCGTTGGTTGAATTAGAAAAAGAACAAGACGATTACCTTGTGCCTCCGCGCTCAACGGTGACATTTGTTGGCTCACTATAACGTAAAATTTAGCCAGTAATAATAAAGAAACCCCAGCCTGAATAAGGCTGGGGTTTCTTTTATAAAGAGAATGCGAGAGTGCGAGAATAAGAGCCTAAAGCCAAGCTTGTATTCAGTGTTGATTCCCTAACAAATCATAGGTTAATTGTTAGGTGAAGCAATGGAATTACGGCTCACCAGTGTAGGAAGGTAAAGGTTTCCTTTATGCTCGTGAGGAGACTTTTCTACCAACTGGATAGAAAGCTTTGCCGCTTGGCTCGCCATGATCTGTACTGGGTAGCGAACGGTGGTCAGGGTTGGCTGTAAATAGCTGGCTATCATGGCATCATCAAACCCGATGACAGAGACATCTTCTGGTACACGTAGGTTGTTTTCTTTAAGCACCGCAATGGCACCTGCAGCCATTAAATCGTTGTATGTAGCAATCGCGGTAAACGGTTCATTCTTCGCTAACAAATTACGCATGGCATCTGCGCCGCCAAGCTCATTCGGTTCGCCGGACACCACCAGAGCCTCCGAGTAGGGCAGTTGGTTCTTTTCTAGTTCAGAACGATAACCCAGTTTTCTATCTATTGAATCATCGATATTATGAGAAGAGGCTAAGTAACCAATTCTCTTATGGCCAAAGCGGATTAGGTGGCTTAGTGCCAGGCTGCTGCCTCGAATGTTATCTAACGCGACACAGCGTTCCGCTATTTCTGGGATAAAGCGGTTAATGATGATAAGACCAGGGATCTGTTTCGAAAATTCAATCAGCTCTTGATCCGATAGGCCTTTGCTATGAATAACAAGATGCTCACACTGGTTGTTTATCAACAGCTCGATCGCTTCTCTTTCATAGGTTTCGTTGTGGTAACCATGCGTAATCAATATATGCTTTTTGTGTTCACGCGCGATTTCGTCAATAGCTTGAACCATAGCACCATAAAATGGGTTAGATACGTCTGCCACTAACACACCGATGGAAGACGAAGTTTTATTTGCAAGAGCTCTTGCATTCGCATTTGGGCGATAATTCAATCTTTCCATCGCTTCGTGAACTGCTTTCGTTGCTGTTTCACTTGTATGAGGTAGTTTATTGATTACTCTCGATACGGTAGCGACGGATACTTTAGCTTCTTTCGCGACATCTCTTATGTTAGCCATAATGTTCTTTATATTGAGTGTGTTGTAACAGTTTTCATCGTAGTGCTTCGGTTCCTTTAGATGGGAGCGCCTTGTACGGTTTAAACTTTGCTGATGGTACGTATAGTAGCAATATACGAGGCTGAGTCCATATGTTTACTCTGTTGATTGATGCTTAGTTACAGTATGTGAATTTCTATATTTGATTTCGTGTTATTTTTATTGTTAGCTGATGCATTGTTCTTTGTTGATCTATGTGTTTAGACTAATTTGCTGCGTATCGACTTCTCTAGATTTTCACACACGTGATCAGCGCATTGCCGGATTGAGTATCCCAAGGTATCAGTTTGTCGTAATCGTGCTCGAATATATTAACCTCGAAGTAGGGCTTCAATATTTCGATTAATTCCTTAAACGAGAATGCCACCATCGGGTGTTCATCATTCCACACTTGAGTTTCACCCGCGGTCGTCTTTTCAATACTAAGCTTTAGCGCTTGCTTATCACCCTGACCAGAGTAATACCAACCAGAACGGAACGTGAAATCGTCTTTGTCTTGGTTTGTTGTGTGTCTAACAAATAGGTCGTTACTGATCTTGTCTTTATCCACCACGTTAAAACAGAAAATGCCTTCAGGCTTTAATGCGCGATGTACACTTTCAATACACTCTTTAAGTTTCTCTAGGCCATCGTTGTAATGGATGGAATACAAGAAACAAGTGATAAGATCGAGTGGTTCAGTGACCTCAAAGTTACTCATGTTTTGTACTGAGAACTTGGCTTCTGGGCAGCGAACTTCTGCGATGTCTAACATCGGCTTGTTAAGATCTAGGCCACCGCTTTGGTAACCAAAATCAATAAAATGACGAACGTGTGGGCCAGTGCCACAAGCTAAGTCGAGGTGTGTTTTTCCTTCATTTCCAAAGATTTGATGGAGTCTACGTACGCAGTTACTTTGCGCTTGGTAGTCAATATCTACACACATTAAGTCATAGTAACCGGATAGGTCGGTATAGAGTGCGTTAGCGGACATGTTTGCCTGCAGCATAAGCTGAAAAATTAGGGTGGCGCATCATATACCGAAATGCAGAGAACGCAATCAAATATCGATCAATATAAGCGCTTTAATTGTTGGTGGTTGTACTTTAATTGTGGACGGTGGAGTTCAATTCATGCAGTTAGTCGACTGACTTTACGTATATTTAAACTATCTCCGGATTATGAATGAGAGGAGGTCGCTATGATTACGAAAGTGCTTCATAGCACACCGTGTCGTCGTTAACTGAGACTTGGTTTTTCCCCCTTGTTTTCGCAAGATAAAGCGCCTCATCAGTCACGCGAATCAATGTGTTAATTGTGTTGGATGAGTGGCACTCGCACTGGTTGGTGACGCCAATACTCACGCTCGATGTAAATTGGTGGCGATTAAATCCAAAAAAGATATGTTGATTGAAGGTGTGGCAGATTCGTTCGCCAATGATTTTGGTATGCGCGGACTTCGCTTTTGGAATGAACACAATAAACTCCTCGCCACCCCATCGTCCTACTACACCCCCTAACAATTCAACGTGAGTTTTAATGGTGTCTGCTAAGTGCTTAATGACCGTGTCACCGACTGTGTGCCCAAACCTGTCGTTAATCGATTTGAAGTCATCAATATCAATCAACATACATGACATCACCATATGCTGATTAACCGGTTTTTTTAACCAATCGTAAATAGCACGTCGATTGAGCACATGTGTTAAATCGTCATGCATCGCACGATGCAGTAACTCCTTCTCTAGCAACACCTTATCAGTGACTTCCTCAAGGATAACTTGAATGGCGTCTTCACCTTCCCAGTTAATCACGTTGTCATAGAGGTTGAAGTATTTATAGGAGCCATCGAAACACTGGTTAGATACCACGGAACTAAAGTTCGGTGTATGGCCGTCGAGAATATTGCCACAGCGTCTTATCGCAGCTTCGCGCTGATCTTCAGGTACAATGGATATGATAGAGTCCATAGCAAGCACTTGTTCTATAGATCCTGCACCTTGCTGCTCAACCCATGTTTGGTTGACCATTAAAGGCTTGAAGTTTCTATGGATCAAGATCCCTTGTTTTGATGTGCTGAGTAGCTTGCGGTACATACGATCGGTTTCGTTACGTTTGCGCTGAGCTTCGACTACGGATGTAATGTCAATGATAGTCACTTTGAGCGCGGGTTTGCCATTGAGTTCAATAATATGTGATAGGCAGAAGATAGAGATGTTGCGGTCATTGGCTGGAATATCTGTATACAACTTACCTTTGTTGAGCTTGCCTTTTATTGCTTCTAAATAACGCTTTTTTGCTAGGTTTTGGTAATTCTCAGGGACCAATGCATAAACAAATTCTACGTTCAGTAAAAGTTCTTCCCGGCTTCGGTAACCAAAGATTCGGGCGATCTCATTGTCGACATCAATAATTCGGTGATTTTGTAGAGTCATATGCCCTTGCGCGGAATCGAAGTTCTGGCAGGGTGTTGTGGTGGTTAAATCTACTTGAATGCTCATATCGACCGGACTACTTATTCGTTAAACTGAAACAGCTGTTGCTCCCTCGCTGCTGCGACCTACGGGCTTTGCGGCACGCTTTTATGACGAGACTAGATAGGAAAAATATGGTACCTAGGTAAACCCAGTGTGACATTTATAATTTTATGATTAATCAGTAATTTTACTGATTCAAACCGAGTTCTTGAAAAGGAAACAATTCAGGAAAGTAGGCCAGTAATTAACGCCAAATCACTCAAATTAAATAAGCGAACCAAACAAGGAGAGTTGAGGCAATGAAGCCAGCAACAAATGCACAGGATTCAATGGAAAATGGAACAGCATTGAAAAGCAGCACATCGATAGAAATTAAGCTTGATGACTTATCGGGCGGGGAAGTCGTTGAGTTGCTTGAAGAGCACCTCGCTGATATGTATGCAACTTCGCCAGCCGAAAGCGTTCATGCATTGGATCTGGAAGGGCTGAAGTCGCCAGATATTACCTTTTTCAGTGCTTGGAAAGACAGCCAACTGCTTGGGTGTGTTGCCATTAAAGAGCTAAATACACAACACGCTGAACTCAAATCAATGAGAACCTCGCAGTTTGCTCGAAAGTCAGGCGTTGCCAGCCAACTCTTACAACACGTATTGGATACCGCAGCCATTCGCCAGTATCAAACAATCAGTTTAGAGACAGGTTCAGAAGACTACTTTAAGGCCGCACGTAACCTGTATGAAAAGTTTGGCTTTGGATACTGTGAACCCTTTGCTGATTATGTGCTGGACCCGCACAGCCAGTTCATGAGTATTGAGTTGCGTTAGATGCGATCGAAATTGTAGATCGAAGTAAAAGAAAGATTCCCTATCACGTTCGTTCCTCACTGTAGGGAATGACGGGCGGGGTGTATCTCGATGACTTGTACTTCTGTTTTGCTGTTGTAAAAAAAGGTTGCTCTGAGCAACCTTTTTAATAGGTAACGATAATGGCTAAAGCGTTAGCGAGTTTCTAGCTCCGCGAAAATGGCTTCGGCATCTACTACGCTGCCTGAGATAGAAAGTGTGCTGAAAGGAACCAAATCTTCTGGGCTTGATGGCTTTTTAACAAGCAGCTCTGGGTAGATTTTTGATTCACCCATTAACATCGCCTTTAGCTCTTTTACCGATAAATCAGGATAGCGCGACCACACTAACGCAGCGACGCCAGAAACCACTGGCGCAGCCATACTTGTGCCACTTTTCGAACCGTAAGTATTCCCCGGTGTGGTTGATAAAATGCGGTACCCAGGTGCAAACACATCAACCGACTTTTGACCGAAGTTACTGAAGCTCGCCACTAATGTTTCGTCGGCGTATTTCGCTGATGCACCCACATCTAACCATGTTGAAATAGGCTTTGAGCGGTAGTGCTTCGCGTAGCGGTTTGGAAAGCTTGGTTTGATGTCGTTATCGTTGCGGCTGTTACCCGCAGAGTGAACGATCAACACGCCTTTACGTGCCGCATAACGGAACGCGTGGTCGACAATGTATTTGCGTGGTGAGTAACTTTTTCCGAAGCTCATGTTAATGATCTTCGCACCATTATCGACGGCGTAGCGTACTGCGTTAGCAATGTCTTTGTCTCGCTCATCGCCATTTGGCACCATACGTACCGCCATGATCTGAGCATGATCCGCCACACCATCAATACCAATAAAATTGCCGCGTTCAGCAGCGATGATTCCAGCAACGTGTGTACCGTGCGAACCGACAGGGCCTTTTACATCGTTGTTGCCGTAGCCTTTTTCCCAAGGGTTAGAAATGTCATCCCAAACAATATCGCCACGCGTATCGAGCTCTAGGTTAAGGTGAAAATCTAGAGAATCTTGATAGCGGCTACGACGAGATTCCAGATATTCAAAGGAGTACCATGAATCAAACAGACTCAAAAGCCCTTCAGCAGCGGTTACAACGCTAGCGTTCTCGCTATCCAATAGTGTTTTTAAACCGTTAGTAGAAAAGTCTTTTTGATCGACGAACTGAAGAATCTGTTCTTTGAACTCATTGGCTTGGTCAATTGCTGTCGTTACACGATTCAACGCATCTTGGTCATCTTTTAGAGATGACAAGTAATCGGATTCAACACCTTGATAGTACTTACGTTTCTTACGCGGAATCCAATGTCCGTTCTCTTTTAACTCAAGGTACTTTTTGTATTCTCTAGTGACTTCTAGCGTGTCCTGGTCAACGTTAATGCCTAATGAGTTACCAAGAAAATTCCAACCATGGACATCATCGATGTAGCCATTGCCATCATCATCGATACCGTTGTCTGGGATCTCTCCTTCATTGGTCCAAAGCTTGTTTTTGAGGTCTTCGTGTTCAACGTCGACACCCGAATCAAGAACGGCAACGATGACAGGTTGTGGTTGAAGAGGAGGCATCAAGTAGTCATATACCACATCAGAACCCACACCCTGAATTCTTGTGTAGCTTGCTGTTAAGTTAAACCAATCACCGCGTTGTTCATCAGCGTTGCTCATCATTCTCATCGAGAAAAATGAAGGTTGGATAGTTTCTCGCGAGTAATCCTCAACAATTGTCCCTTTTACATCTTGGATGAAAGGTGAGTTGGCAGGTTGTGGCTCTGGGCTACTCTCATTCAGAGTTGTAGCTGATACGTGAGCCGAAGCCATAATAGCCAAAGCAAGCGTGGTGAGTCTTTGTCCGTGATTCATGTGTGTTGCATCCTTATCATTGTGCGACTAAATAGTTGTGCGACTAGAACTGACTCCTTAGCGAAGCTTTATGAAAGCACGCAGTCAGTTCTGTGAGAGGGAAATGCCCGCTCAAAAAGCAATCAAAAGGTAATATGCAATCAGACTTGTATCATTCGTTTGATCAATGAAATGGTAGGAGGATCTCACTGTGATTAATTTTAAAGTCTCAAAGTTTGAGCTAAATTCTATTAACAAAACCAATATTTATAAAATTAAGAATTGAAATTAAAGATGTTTAGAATCAACTGATTAGTTTGTTAATTGCAGGGGATGGTTTTGGCTCTCACTCTGCATTGAAGTGCTTTTGAAAGAGCCAAGATCAAGGAGCTTAGTCGTCGTGAGAGCTAAATTTAAAGTTTCCGTTGACGGCAAAATGGTCTGAAAGGTGCCAACTTCCCCAAGTGTCAGAGTTCAACCTTTGATGAAGCTTGACCGTATTAGTATTACTTGTTGCTCGTCTATGCATTCTGCTAACAAAAACGTAATCCAGATACTCTACGTCAGCGCCACCTGAATATTTATAAGCGGCATACGGGTTAATCGTCGGGTCAAAGGTTGCATTGGTGTAGCCTCTGAATTCTGGAGGATCAACATCCAACGTAGCTAGCATTAGCAGGTATTCCACGAAGTCGCTATTTTTATCGATATTGAAGTCTCCAGCATAGATAACTGCTTCGTTGGAAGGTATGCCTTTAGTCAGCATAAAGGTTCGCATCAGCCCTAGCTGCAAGCGTCTTAGTCTTTTGGCAGCAGGCGTATTGAATGATGCTAGGTGCGTGTTAAATATATGATATATCTGACCATCTTTGTCGATTTTGGTATAGACGACGCCTTTATCTGCGTAACAATCCGTCCCAGAGCAGTGTTCAAAAACTATACTGTCGGTTTCAATAATTGGATGGCGACTAAAAGTGACCACGCCTCCGTCGTACATCGCACTAGTGCCACCTCCTACCACCTCTGTTCTAAATGCATATTCCTCTGCTAGAGCGTTGAATAGGATCTCTCGGTCTGAAGAAAAAGCTTCTTGAAGTGTGAGTACGTCATATCCAGAGAGAGTGTGGTCCAAGACACTTGCACGACTTGTAATGTTTGATGATACGCCGGGGAGCATCCATAGGTTATATGAGCCAACGTTCAAGGTATTTGGGGCTTGATCAAAATCATTGATCGTATGTTCTGAGACTACAAATTCAACGTCGTCAAAGCCTGACGTGTATATAGCCTTAACACCGAACTCAGAGTGATATCCATCTTGGTTATATCGATGAAGAATATATGGGTTGTAGTCGGTCACCATCCCTTGATCTTTGTACCCATAAGACAACGTTGAGCCTGAACCGTGACCAACCAACCTAAGTTGACTTACAGGTTCTTGTGGCTTACGTGCCCAAGTACCTTCGTTTGTTAATCGTGAAATTGTTAGGAAGTAGTCATAGGTTGCGCCATTAACAAGCCCATAGTATCGATTAAAATCAGCTACTTTGGCTTTTTGATAAGGCCAAATAACTAAGTTATTTGTAGTAAGCCTATATTGGTAACCGTTACTTACGGGCGTACTGGAATCTATAGAAAAGTTTATTAATATGGGTTTGTCGGTACGGTTTATATAGTAAAGTGATGTTGCGAGTGCTTGGCTGGCTATTGCCCAAAGTATCAGTGTTGAACACAGCTTTTTGATCATGTTTCTTCCTTTGATTACATTCCTAAAATCGAAATCAGAAAATAGCCTTGATATGCACTCAGTTGCAATTTAAGGGTTTTGGTTTTGTGCTGTGTAACACGTATGTGATCATATTGTATATTTTATGAAAAATTACGCTATTTTATAGTAACTTATGATTATTCTAACCGATTCGAAGTACATTCTATGACGACTTATTTTGCTGGTTTTTCCCTTGGGCTTTCGCTGATTCTTGCAATCGGTTCTCAAAATGCATTTGTTTTAAAGCAAGGGCTTAAGAATCAACACGTATTGGCAGTTTGTGCTGTATGTGCCATTTCTGATGCCTTACTAATTAGCTTCGGCGTTACAGGCTTTGGCGCAATCGTTAAACAGTTCCCACAAATTGAGCAGCTCGCTCGTTATGGCGGCGCTATCTTTTTGGGTGTCTACTCATTCTTAAGCTTCCGCTCTGCATTTACCGAAAACCACGCCTTAGAAGCCACTACTGAAACCAAAGACTCGTTAACCAAAGCGATTGCGATGTGTTTGGCGTTTACTTGGCTTAATCCGCATGTGTATTTGGATACTGTGGTATTGCTGGGTTCTATCTCAACGCAATATCAACCTAATCAAATGTTGTTTGGCGCTGGTGCAGTATCGGCGTCGTTTGTGTTCTTCTTTTCACTTGGATATGGCGCACGTTTCTTGGCTCCAATGTTTAAGAACCCGAGAGCGTGGAAGGTGTTGGAATTTGTCGTTGGCATGATCATGGCGTCTATTGCAATATCTTTGATCGTTTAGCCGCTCGTAATTAGGCATTCAAACATATTATCTAAAGTTCCTACCTAAAGTGACTGCCTTTAGTTGCCTTCGTATTTAATTATTTCCACAAAAATGGAATTATTTTTCGTCTTTCGGTTTTGGCGTTCGTCTTAGGGGTATGAATAGAAAATAATGACCTAATTCGGAGTCAACCATGATTAAACTTGTTAGCTTTAAAAACTGCCCATTCGTTCAACGTGTAATGGGTGCTTTAGTAATGAAAAATGTCCCATTTGAAATTGAATACATTGAGCTAAATAATAAACCTCAATGGCTCCTAGATATTTCGCCAAACGGACAAGTGCCAGTATTGATTACAGAAAATGACACAGTTATTTTTGAATCAGATGCAATTGTTGAATACTTAGATGATAAGTATGCGCCAATAGAAGAGGTGTCTGCCGAGCAAAAAGCACTAGATCGCGCTTGGTCTTATCAGGCAAGCAAACATTACATGCCACAATGCGGAACGATGGGTAGTAAAGATAAAGAAACCTTTGAGACGCGTTTAGCGATTCTTCAAAAATCCTTCCAAAAAGCCGAGAATAAATTGGGTGATAGCGTCTTCTTTAAAGGCGATTACATCTCTAACGTCGACATCGCTTGGCTACCACTGTTACACCGAGCATCAGTAATCAAAGAGGGCTCAGGTTTTGACATGCTTGAAGGCTTCCCGAAAGTACAGAAGTGGCAAGCGGCGCTGATTGAATCTGGCTTGACCGATAAAACTGTTCCTGCGGACTTTATTGAGAAGTTCAGTGGCTTCTATTTAACGAATAACTATTTGGCTAGTCTTACAGAAGTTTGTTAATAACATGGAATAAATTTAAATATATTTTAATAGCAGGTTGTTCTAAATAAGTCTTCTGGAAAATAAAACTCACCCTACTAATCGATAGCGTGAGTTTTTTATTTATGATGAAGGTATAGCTGATGTATATAAACGCTACTTTTAAGATTGATAGATTTCTAACCTGTTGATTTAAATTGACTTTAATGGTCGTGATATAGTGGGTGCGCTTCGTTTTACATCTGTTTTTCTTATTGTGTCTCATAAATAAGATGCTGATAAATTATTTAACTATTCGCTTGGTGAATAAAAAGTATCGTGTTAATTTCTCTATCACTTCACAAATGAACAGTGTTTTATTGTTTGTTAGGAGTCGCTTGAATAATTTATTTTAAACAGTATCGCAACCGTTGGAATAGTGTCGGAAACCTATTGATAGTTGATGAACGGTACTGTGGAACAAACTAAAAAGGGTATTTTCATGCTTAAATCATCATTTCTATTGGGCCTAATTGGCTTAGTTTCACTTCCTACACTTGCTGCTGGTATCGAGGGCGGTCCATACATTGGCGCAGGCCTTGGTGTGTATCAAGACTCAGACACTGACGGCGCAGGCAGTCTAGATGCTGAAAGCATGGGGTACAGCCTTTACGGTGGCTACCAATTTAACCGCATTGTAGGTATCGAACTTGGTTACACGGATTATGCTGACTATGAATCATTTGGTACTAAGGTGTTTTCACCAACATCGCTTTCTGTTGCAGCAAACCTAGGCTACACCTTTGATAACTCAATTCGTCCATTTGTACTAGCGGGCTTGAGCTACGTAGATTTGAACTCAAACAACGCTAGCTCTTTTGATGATGATTCTGGTGCCGGCTTTCATTTCGGTATTGGTGTTGAATACACGCCAGTAGAAAACCTAACATTACGTTTGATCTCACAAGCAGACGCTGTAAATATCGAATTCTTCGGCCCTAATGGTAATAGACTGGCAAGTCGTGATGTCGCGTTTAGCACTGTAACTCTGGGTGCTTCGTACAATTTTTAATGACCCCTGTGAAATAACTTACAGCTAATGTCATGGACACCTATAACCGCTCTAACGTTGAGCGGTTTTTTTATGTCAAAAATAACGATTGGTCACGCTATGGGCGGAGTTGCTCTAAAGCCTGAAATTAGTTGGTTTTCACAAGCTTATAAAAGGGAATTATCTCGACTATTTTGGTAGATTAAAGGTATTACAGACTTCCAGTGAGCAGCAATGAAGATTCTTCACACGTCCGATTGGCACCTTGGCCAAAACTTCTACAATAAAAGCCGTAAGAATGAACATGAACGGTTTTTACAATGGTTACTTGAGCAAGTTACAGAGAACGACATCGACGCGATCATTGTTGCTGGCGATATTTTTGATACCAGCACACCGCCGAGTTACGCTCGTGAGATGTATAACAAGTTCGTGGTCGATTCGAACAAGATCGGCTGTCAATTGGTGTTGTTAGGTGGAAATCACGATTCGGTGTCTGTGCTTAAAGAGACACAACAGCTGCTCAAATACATGGGCGCAGACGTGATTCCTAATACCAACCAAGATCATGCGACTCAGGTTGTCGAATTAAAAGGTAAAAACGGCGATGTAGAAGCGCTGGTTTGCGCCATTCCTTTTATTCGCCCACGCGATGTGTTGACCAGTCAGGCGGGTGTCACCGGCGTTGAGCGCCAAAAACAACTCGGCGATGCGATCAAACAGCACTACCAAAGTGTTTATGATGCGGCGGTTGCTAAACGTGCGACGTTTGAAAACAGCGAGCACATGCCGATCATCGCTACTGGTCATTTAACGGCGATGGGGGTTCAACAATCGGACTCGGTACGCGACATCTATGTCGGCAACCTTGATGGTTTCGCCGCTGATGGCTTCCCAGATGCCGATTATATTGCACTTGGTCATATCCACCGCCCACAAGTGGTGGCAAAGCGTGAATACATTCGTTATTCAGGCTCTCCAATCCCATTAAGCTTTGATGAACTTAAATCTCAAAAGCAGGTATGTCTAGTTGAGTTTGTTGAAGGTGAGCGCACGATTTCTCAATTGCCAGTTCCAACGTTCCAACCCCTAGCCGAAATCAAAGGTGACTTGAGCGAGGTTGAATCTCAGCTGAACCAATACATAGGTTTAGATAGCGAACAAAACGTGTGGTTATCGATAGAAGTGCAAGCGCAAGATTACTTGTCGGATCTACAAGAGCGTGTGCGCGCATTAACTGAAGGTTTGAATGTGGAAGTACTTCAATTACGCCGAGCAAGAGAACGTCGCAATCAAGCATTAGAGCAAGAGTCGGCAGAAACCTTATCTGAACTGAGCCCGATGGACGTATTTAGCAAGCGTATTGCCTTAGAAGAGTTTGAAACCGATTCTGAAAAAGCGCGTTTAGAGCGCATGACGGTGAAGTTTAAACAAGTGATGGTTGAAGTGTCTGATAGCGCTCAAGCGCCGAACAAAGTAGAAGAGTAACCAGTATGAAGATTTTAAGCCTAGAATTTGAAAACCTGAACTCTTTGAAAGGGCGTTGGAAGCTCGATTTTACTCAATCGCCGTTCGCAGAAAACGGCCTGTTTGCTATTACGGGTCCAACAGGTGCGGGTAAGACCACAATTCTGGATGCGATTTGTTTAGCGCTATTCCACCGCACGCCTCGTTTGAAAAGCATAGCGAAGGGCAATAACGAGCTGATGACTCGCGGTACGGGTGAGTGTTTCGCCGAGCTTGAATTTGAAGTGCAGGGCAAAACGTACCGTTCTAACTTCCATCAAAAGCGAGCGCGCGGAAAACACGATGGCGCATTACAGACGCCAACGTGTGAATTTGCCGATGCTGATACCGACAAAGTCTTAGAGACCATGTTGACCAAGAAAACCAAGTTGGTGGAGCAGGTAACAGGTTTAGACTTTTCACGTTTCACTAAATCCATCATGTTGTCTCAGGGTGAGTTTGCGGCCTTCTTAAATGCCAATGCTAACGACCGTGCAGAGCTACTTGAAGAGCTGACTGGAACCGAAGTTTATAGCCTGATCTCTGAGCGTATATACGATCATTTTAAGTCAAGTGAAGAGTCACTTAACCACCTGAAAGCGAAAGCCGAAGGTGTAAGTTTATTGTCTGATGAGCAGATTCAAGAGCTGACAACAGAGCGTGACACGTTAGAAACTGAACAGAAACGTTTAGCCGAGCAGTTAAAAGAGTGGCAAGCGCATCTAAGCTGGTGGAAAGACGTGACTAAAGCTGAGCAAACTATTGCTACCAGTGAGCACGATCTCAAAACAGCTCAAGATGAACTAGACCGTAATCAACCTTCACTAGAGCGTTTGGCAAACAGCGAACCGGCTGAGAAATTGCGACCGCTGCACAAAGACCTAAAACGCTGCGAGCATGAGCTCAATCTTACGCAAATTAACCTAGATAACAGTACTAAGTTGCTTGCAGTACGCGAGGCCGAGAAGTTAGATGCCCAAACTAAGCTGGCTCAAAGTAGCGAAGCGGTTGAAAACGTTAAAGCCGAGCAACAAGATCAAGAGAAGATCATTGAACAAGTCCGCCCACTCGACAATCAAATGTCGGTACTTAAAGACAAGAAAGCTTCGGCGGTTAACGCCGCGAATACGCTGAATGAACAACACGCGCAGCAGCGTAATCAACAGGTCGTTTTGGTCCAAAAACTAGATGCACTGAAGCAACAAGATCAACTTAGCACTGAGTACCTAAATACGCATCAAGCTGACCAACATCTGGAAAAATACCTAGGTCAGTGGCAAGCAAAGGTAGAGCAAGTTCGTACTCTAGAGCGTCAGCATGCAGAACAGTTGAACTCAGCGAAGCAAGCTTTGTCAGCGGTTGATGCACAGCAAACGATCATCAAATCTGCGCAAGAAGCTAAAGCAACGCAAGATAAAACTTTAGCTGAATTGGTTGTGCTAGAGAGTAGTGCAAAGCAACAGTGGGAAGCATTGCAAGGCAACACCAGCGAACAAGTGTTGAATTCGCAAAAAGATATATTGGAGTTTTGGAATCGCCATACGCACTCATTACTTGAGATCAATCGTGTTTTCCTAAATGCCCAGCAACAGCTGCATGCAAAAACGCAGGCACATCAAACTAACACTCAGTTGGTCGACAAGCTTTCGAAAGAACGTGAAGTGTTGGTGGAGCGATATAAAGAGAAAGAGACTTCGCTTGAGCGATTAACACGTTTGATTGATCAAGAAGGCGAGTTGGCGAAATACCGTGCAGCTCTAGAATCAGGCTCTGAGTGCCCACTGTGTGGTTCAACAGACCATTCGATTGAGCAGTCGCAAGATATTGCAAATTTGGTTGCTCAAAAAGAAACGGAAAACCTAGAGTTAACGGCCATCAAAAAAGAAGGCCAAGAGCATCGTCAGCAGTTAGATTCTCTTGCCCCTATGATTGCGGCACTTAACGATGACATTCAACGTGCGCAAGCGGATATTCAGCAAGCTCAAATAAATTGGCAAGGCGTTGTCGACAAACTTCAACAGAGCTTATCGGATTTCGTTGGCACGGTTCCAGAACTAGCGATACTAACGATTAACGATTTAGGCAATGAAGCTACGGTTGCGACCTTTGCTCAGCAGTGTGAACTTCAACTGAATCAGAGATCGCAGCAACTCAAAGCGTTGGCTAATGCTAAAACGCACTATGCCGAAGCTGAGAAACAACGCTTATCGGTGAGTGTTATGGCTGACAAAGCGCAATCTAACCTTGAGTTGGCCGAGCAACGCTTAGCGGATCTGAATAAGCAAAATCACAGCACTAACGAGCAAGTGGCTCAGATAGCTCAAGCGAAAGAGCAGCAATGGAGCTCTTTGAAAGAGAATATTGTTCAAACGGCTATCGAAGCGCCTGAGCTGGAATATATCGATGATTGGTTTACTGCGAAATTGCAAGCATCAAGCACATGGCAGCAAACTAAACAGCAACAGGCCGATATTGAGAAGCAACTAATCACTCAACACGCCGAATTGAAAACCTTAGATGACAAGCTAAACAGTGTTGAGAAAGAGCTCGCGACACTGACGCAAGAGAGCGAGTCTCTAGTGTCAGAACTGACTCGTATTGGTGCTGAAAGGGCAGAGTTGTTTGGTGACAAAGACATTCAAGCCACCAGCAATGCGATCAAGCAAAAAGTTACTGAAGCGGTAAATGCATGTGATGCCTCGCAGTTAGTGCTTAACCGTTGCGAACTTGAACATCGAACCGAGCAAACCAAACACATTAGCTTCTCTGAAGAGTTGACTAGCAAGCAGTCAAGTTACACACAAGCGTCGAATGCCTGGTTAGAAGCGCTGAAAACGAGCCCATTCGAAGATGAAGCTAATTTTGAAGCAGCGTTGTTAGACGAAGAGGTTAGAACTCAACTTCAAAGCCTCAAGAAGTCTTTAGACGAAGCGGTTGTCAGTGCGCAAGCTAGGTTGAATACAGCTAAAGCGACGCAAGTGGAACTACAAAACCACGCAAATGCTAAAGCATGGCAAGAGCAAGACCAACAGCAAGTTGAACTTGCGACAACTGAATGCCAAAACGCGCAACAAAGCCATGCGACAAAGATCGGCGCGATTTCTGCCAATCTTGAAACGGATAACCAGAACCGCAGCAACCAGCAAGATCTGTTCAAGCAAATAGACGAGCAACAGGTCGACTTTGATGATATTTCACGCCTGAATTCACTTATTGGTTCTAAGAACGGCGACAAATTCCGTAAGTTTGCCCAAGGTCTAACGCTGGAAAATTTGGTGTACCTTGCGAACAAGCAGCTGCAGCGTTTGCATGGTCGTTACGAACTAAAACGTAAAGCCGATGATGGCTTAGAACTGCAAGTGCTGGACACATGGCAGGGCGATGTGATGCGTGATACTAAAACGTTATCAGGTGGTGAAAGCTTCTTGGTTAGCTTGGCGTTGGCATTAGCGCTTTCTGATCTTGTGAGTTACAAAACCAGTATTGATTCTTTGTTCTTGGATGAAGGTTTCGGCACGCTTGATAGCGACACATTGGACATTGCCCTAAACGCGCTCGATAACTTGAATGCTTCAGGCAAGATGATTGGCGTCATTAGTCACGTTGAAGCACTGAAAGAGCGAGTGCCTGTTCAGCTTAAAGTAACAAAACACTCTGGCTTAGGTGTGAGTGAGATGGAGAAGCAGTACAAGGTTGTTGCTTAGTCTTGATATAGATGCGGATAAACAGCCCCTGACTCAGTCGTGTTTCCTTCTCGAGGATGACGGAGTTTCGGGGCTGTTATCAATCACTCCTCGTCAAAAAGGAAACGGCCATGCACAAGAAGCCTCATTTACCAACTAAGACATGTCCTATTTGCCAAAAGTCTTTCTCATGGCGTAAAAAGTGGCAACGTTGTTGGGATGACGTGATTTACTGTTCTGAACGTTGCCGTCGTCATAAGACAACTTTGGCGTAATTTCTGTTCGTTTTTACAACACGTTAATAGTTTCGTCATTCATTTCTTAAGTTAATATTTCTATCTGTAAGACAACTAATGTATAAAGGCGGCATGAAGATACCTAAAAGAATACAGCCCTTAGTTGACGATGGTTTAGTCGACGAGGTGACAAGCCAATTAATGAGTGGCAAAGAAGCATCAGTGTACATTGTGCGCTGCGGCGATACGATCCGCTGTGCCAAGGTATATAAGGAAATAAGCCAGCGCAGCTTCAAAAAAGCGACCGCGTATCGTGAAGGCCGAAAAGTCCGAAATAGTCGCCGTGCTCGAGCGATGGAAAAAGGCTCTGGCTTTGGTCGTGAGCAACAAGAAAAGGTTTGGCAAAGCGCTGAAGTGGATGCCTTGTATAAACTGGCAGAAGCGGGCGTTCGTGTACCTGTGCCTTATGGTTGCTTTGATGGCGTACTGCTTATGGAGCTGGTTACTGATGACGAAGGCTATGTAGCACCACGTTTGAACGATGTCGTGATGTCGGCAGAGCAAGCGATCGAAGATCACGCAGTGATGATGACCTATGTGGTTAAAATGCTGTGTGTTGGTTTGATCCATGGTGACTTGTCTGAGTTCAACGTATTGGTCGATGAGTACGGTCCGGTGATCATAGATTTACCTCAAGCGGTTGATGCTTCGGCGAACAACAATGCCGAGTGGATGCTGGCTCGTGATATCAATAATATCCGTGATTATTACGCTCAGTTTGCTCCTGAATTGGCGAAAACCGAGTATGCCAAGGAAATGTGGGCGCTTTACGAGAAAGGCGACTTAAAGCCCGATAGCAAACTAACGGGTGAGTTTACAGAAAGCGACGATTTGGCCGACATCAATGCAATCATGCAAGAGATTGACGCTGCGCGAGTTGAAGAACAACACCGACGCGAGCGAGCTAAAGAAGAAAAAGAAGGCGTCGACGACAGCAAGTTCAACTGGGCTGAGTAATCGTGATGATCAGTTTTGATCGTTAGCTAAATAGCAGCCATACGTCTTAAATAACTGATGCCTTCTTTCTAAAAAATAACCCAATAGAGCACCGCTCTGTTGGGTTTTCTTTTTTATCACTCATCAAATTTTACCATTCATCAAAGCAAGCGATTGGCATTCCTCACTACCAACTCAACTGCTCGCCATCGTACGCGTAGAAGTGCCCACTTTTATCGGGTGTCGCAGTGCGAATGATATCGACCAATTGATGGGCGACGTAGTTCGACTCAAACAACTTACCTTCAGGGACATTGGTCTGAAAAGGCTTCGACAGAGCCGTATCTGTTGTACCTGGGTGTAGCGCTAACACCGTGCCTTTCTTAATGGTGCGTTGCCATTCGATCGACATGGTTTTGATGAACATGTTGAGGGCTGCTTTCGATGAGCGATAGCTATACCAGCCGCCTAATCGGTTATCTGAAATACTCCCCACCTTTGCGGAAACCACGGCAAACTTTGGGTTGTCGCTCGTTTTAAGAATCGGCGTGAAGTGTTTTGCCAATAATAAGCTGGGCAGAGTATTCACCGAGATGTTTTTTAGGAAAAACTCAGGGTCAATGGACGCAAGGTTCTTTTCCGGACCAAGCTCTGGAGTGTGAAGCATACCCACGCAGTTTATCAACCAATCAAGTTGTTCAAACTCAGAACTCAAACACTTGATATCAGCTTCGTTGGTGGCGTCGACTTTGTGCCAGTTCAAGCGAGTGTTTTCAAGTTCCGGCTGTTGAGAGTGGTAAGTCGCGTCTACATGCACATCAAGAAAATCAAACCGAGACAGCTCAGATAATAGGTGTTTAACCACAGCGAAACCGATGCCGCCACTCCCACCGACCACCAAAATGTGTAATCTGAGTTGCTCAACCATTATAAATTCTCCAAGTTTGTGATTCGTTGTTCTGCGATCTCGAGTATCGCTTGTTGGTCTTGTTCATTCATGTTGTCCCAAGAGCGATATAACATGCCCATGCGTGGGTTACGGTTTAACGCATCGCGGTGCTGGTTCATAAAGCGCCAGTACAAGCTATTGAAAGGGCAAGATTGCTCTCCGCTGCGTTCTTTTATCTTGTAGTGACAGCCTTTGCAGTAGTCGCTCATGCGGTTGATGTAAGAACCGCTGGCAGAGTATGGTTTGGTTCCGACGATCCCGCCATCCGCAAACAGTGCCATACCTCGCGTATTTGGCATTTCAACCCACTCAATCGCGTCGACGTAAATACCAAGGTACCAACTGTCTACTTGGTCAGGGTCGATGCCTGTGATTAAGCAGAAGTTGCCAGTGATCATTAACCTTTGGATGTGGTGCGCGTAAGCAAACTCAAGAGACTGGTCAATCGCATGCTTCATGCAGTTCATCTTGGTCTGTCCGTCCCAAAAGTAATGGGGCAAGTTGTTGTTTGCTGAATAATGGTTTTTGTTGGCGTAAGTAGGCATGTTCGCCCAATAGACGGCGCGTATGTACTCTCGCCAACCCAATATTTGACGAACGAACCCTTCGACCTGTGCGATATCGATAGTGGTAGCGCCTTGCTTTGAAGAGGCGTGATAAGCGGAGAGTGTCGCATCAATGACTTCTCTAGGGCTGAGCAGTTTGCTATTTAGTGAGAACGAAATGCGACTGTGATACAGGCTCCACTTAGAGTCGTGTTCTGTAGTCATCGCATCTTGAAACTGCCCAAATAACGGTAAACAGACTTGGCAGAAATGAGCGAGCAGAGACAAGCTTTGTGCTCGGTTCACCGGCCATAGTAACTTGTTACCGACTTGACCAATGGTTTGCACTTGGTGGCGTTCTATTCGCTGCAAAATGTCTGTTATGTCATTGGTAAACATCAGAGGTTGAGGCAGGATTTCAATGTCTTGTTTCTTGAGTTTCTTTCGATTGCTCGCATCGTAATTCCATTTGCCGCCAACTGGCTTTCCGTCTTCTAGCAAAATGTCGAAGCGCTTTCTCATTCGGCGATAGAAGTGTTCCATCATGATGTGTTTGTCTTTCGGAAACTGTTGTTCTATCTCTTCGAATGGAAAGAGGAAGTGTTCCGTATCACAACAACCTTTAGTCGCATTAGTGAGCTTTAGCTTGTTCATCTGCTCTAAAAGGCGATATTCATCTGGCCTTTGATATTCGAATTTTTCTGCGCTGCATTCGTGTACATAATGCTTTAGGAGTGCATCTAGGTTTTCAAATTGCGTAGTATCGTCAAGAGTAAGGTGGAGTACTTGATGACCTTGTTGTGTCAGTTCGTCAGCGAAGTAACCCATCGCACAGAAAAAAGCTGCCACCTTTTGGATGTGCGATGTAACGTAGTCAGTCTCTTGCTCAAGTTCAGCGATGATATAAATGACCTCGTCATCAACCTGTTGAAACCAAGAGTGCTGGATATTGAGTTGGTCACCTAAAATTAGGCGTACAGTTTTGTATTTCATATTACGTCCTGATATCGAATTGACGCTGAAGCCTCGTCTTCTCGGTGCCATTTTTTGATAAATGTATGTTCCGGGTCATACATCTCTGTCTGCTTAACGAGATCGAAATGGCGGGATTTAGATTGTGATTGATGGGTTACACTTTGTTTGTTGGCGTTCTGGGGAGCCTGTGGATTCAACGCTCCAGCGATATAAGCCCAATTACCCCAATTCGACGCCACATCGTAATCGATGAGTTGGCTTTCGAAATAAGCAGCACCGTGGCGCCAATCAATATCTAGCTCATGAATCAAGCAACTCGCGACCAGCTGTCTGCCTCTGTTAGACATATAACCCGTTGCGTTAAGCTGGCGCATGCAGGCATCAACGATGGGATAATTGGTGTTGCCGCTTTTCCATTTGGCGAAGCTTGATCCCGCAGTGGTATCGAGCAATTGTTCATTGGACAGATCACTAGATTCTCGACCAAACAGTGACGTCCCCAGCGTTAAACACTTCCAGTAGAAATATTCACGCCACAACAACTCAAAATAAATCCAGTAGGTAGAATCGTTCGCGCCACGATGCGCTTCGAATTGCTTTAAGTGGCGGTAAATGGTTTTTGGCGAAACACACCCTAATGCTAGCCATGGCGAAAACTTAGTTGAGTTCTCTATGCCATCTAATGCGTTTCGCGTCTGTTTGTAGGTTCCAGCATAGTCATGTGAAAAGTAGTTTTCTAAGTGGGTTAACGCTGCCGTTTCGCCGCCTACATAGTCGCCTGTTATTGAATCATCCAATTCAAGTATCGGCTCTCTATAAGAGTCAGTCGCGGTTTGAGGTAATGGTGGCAGGTACGTTATCACGCTCTCTTTTATCTCAATCTCTAGCCGTTCAACTTGAAGGCGGAACTTAGTGAACGAACGAGGTAGCTTGGCAAGTTCGAAGGGGAACATATCACTCTCAAACAGAGTAGTGTGATGCTGCTGAGAGATGAGTAAATCAGGGCACTGCGTTAGCGTATCCTTTACTAGCTCTCGCTCGTCATGGGCACAATGTGAACTGACAAAAACGTGTGTCACGTGCTGAGTTTTGATGATTTGAACTAAGTTCTCATTAGTATTTTGGTCTAACACAAAAAGGCGCTGTCCAAGACGCGCCAAACTCAAGGCTAAATCATCTATAGCTTGCTTAATGAAAAGGTGACGATGCGCTCCGATTTCCTGTTCTTGTGAAAGTCGAACAGAATAAGTAGAAAGCTTTGGTTCAATGGCGACGCATAGTAGATCATCGACGAGCTGCGACGCCCGATGAAGTAGTGTGTTGTCGTTGATTCTTAAGTCATTTGTAAAAAGATAGAGACCAATCTTTTTCATGCTTACACTCGTGAATTGTTAATTATTAGACGCTTACGAGTTGATAGGTTGACAAGATCACAAATGGATACTCTGAGTGGGCAATAGCAGGGATAAGGGGGTATCAAGCCAACCAATAATACCGATAGAGGTTGGCAATGCATGATGATTTTAGGAATCGAGCTGCAGCAGCTATTCCATAGGAACAACGAGAATATCGATAGGAGACGTATCGATGATTTGTTTAGAATGGGATATGAGCTTATGCCAGAAATCATGGTGATGACCACATAGCAATAGGTCGATGCCGTTTGCTTCGATGACATTTTTGAGCTTATCGTTCAAATCGCCGGTACCCACGAAAATGTGTTTGATTGGGTGTTTAGCGTAGGCCTCAAACTCTTTCAAATGCTTAACGGCATCTTCATTGATGGGTAAATCACCGTCATTTCCTTGAATATCAACGAGTTCAGGATAAATCTCCCCATGCGTTCCATCGATATAAACAAATGAAATGCCAGCCTCCAGTTTATCAGCGAAGAAGGTCGCTCTATCAATGAGAATCTTGGTGTCGTCAGACAATTCAAGTGCGACCAGAATATGTCGGTAATCCATAATTAAAGCCTCTTGTTGTGAGTTATGTAATAAGCATAGTTTGTGTTAACACAAATGATATCGAAGAGATCTCATATTGCGTAAAATCATCATTCAATGTTCTTCTAAGGATCATCGTATTTATATCGCTTTGATTGATAAGAAATTTACAAAAGGTTGATATAGTTGTTGAAGCGTTAGCTTATGCTTTTAGATAGGCTTGATAGTTCAATGCGCCAATAACGAAGAGGCATCAATGACAGCACTACTAACCATTCCCACTCGAACATTAGGTTTTGACTACGATATTGAGATCCTAGATTGGTCTCAAAAGCTCGTCGGCTTTCATGTGTTCGAAGATGGTAGACGACCGCTTGATGGGGGGATTGGACTTAGCCTAAACCTCGTTGAGCAGTTTGATGTGAATGGTCGTTGGCTAGATTCGTTGCCTGCTCGTTATCGTGAAATCACCGATGACTTTCCTGAATATCAATACCAAATGTTGTGGTTAGCTGCGAACACTTACGAAGCTGCACAGCTACTTGAACTAAGGCCTGTTATTTTGGCTCTTATCTGCATGAAATACAGCGTCGACAACAAGAAAGCATTGGCACTAAGTCGCTTAGGGCAGAAGAAGATCCTTGCCAAGTTGGGCTTAGACAGCAGCAAAGCGACACTCAAATTCATCGACAAGCTAGAATTGCATTACAATGTTGGTGATGAGCTTGACCACATTGTTCGTATTCTCGAACCGTTGCAAAGACGAGTTCTTAAATTCAAGCATTACTCAAAAGTTGGATACACAGCCCTGCGTTTGGACCAAGTTCATCCATTTCTAACCGGCAGTCGATTAGGAATTGCAATGGTGGAAGAGGGCAGACTTAATGCACCGTCGAAGATGGCGATGTTCCAAGATGCGATATTGCTAGGGCAAGATTTGGAGATGGATGACCCACTGCGAGCCATTACCAGTCAGAACTCTTTTGCTATGTTTGAACAACTCCATGATCGCTGGACGGAGCAACGACAATTACGTCGTTTGGAGGGGAATCGCCCAATGGATAAAGACATCCCTTATCCAGTTCCTTTACTCGGTAATGGCAACATTCACCCGCTCACGGATTATTACGACCTTGAACACGAAGGCATAGAGCAGAAGCACTGTATTGGCGTGTATCACAACCGAATCATGAGCGATCGTTATGTGGTGTTCCGCATGCTTAAACCTCAGCGTTTAACCATAGGTTTACGCCGCGTTCCGAGCAAAGTATTTCCGTTTGAAATTGATCAAATCTGCGGAAAGCGAAATGCTCCGCCATCGGAGTCCGCTCGCCAAGTTATTCATGATTGGTTAGAAGCGAGTAAGCAAAAGTATCCTAAGCAATAGCCATGAAGTAGAAGGAATACAGGATGTTTCAACAAGGTGATCTTTGCCCGCATTGTGGTTTGATTATTGTCATGCCAACGGATTTGCAAGCGGAGTGCTTAGGCTGTGGCGAAGAAATCAATGAAGACCCAGCAGACAGTTACGAAGAAGAAGAGTAGCTTTATCTACACTGATATAAACCAAGGCTAGGTTGGTCAGTCGTCGATATCGAATTAGAACCGAACCATAAAGTGATGAGTATTGAGCTTAATCGATAAGCTCGGAATAAAAGCCTGATATTAGGTTATCTGCCGTTCGAGTAATGAAGCTCTCCCTTTCATCCATAACGCATAAAACTGTTAAATTTTCGTTGAAACTCATGCCGATATCGCCTTTAAATCAAACAACTAGCTGTTGATTAGACCTATCAATACGATTTATTGCAGCAGTTGTTGAGCACAAAGCCTATATTGACTAGAATGACGCACTTTTTTTATTTACGTACATACAGGTAATGAACATGAGCGATACTAATTCAAGACCAGCTTTACCAGATCATCTTGCAGGTAACCCACGCAGCCCACACCACGTTGCTGAGTGTTTCGAATACCCAATCGGCATTCGTCTAAATGGTAAAGAGCGTACTGATGTTGAAGAATACTGCATCAGCGAAGGTTGGGTTAAGATCCCTTCTCCAAAAGCGCTAGATCGTTTTGGTCAGCCAATGCTTATTACTCTAAAAGGCACTGTAGAAGCTTTTTACATCGACGCATAATCACTTCGTGTGGCTAGTTAATACTTCATGTAATTAGCTAATGTTTGTCTAATCAGTCAACATTAAGTGACCAAGTGTTATTACCTAAAAGGGTCTAGAGAAATCTAGACCCTTTTTGTTTTTCAAATCCATTGGGTTATTACCTTTACCAAGCGATACCTGCACCAATTGAGAACTCCAAGTCTTCACCTTCTGCTTTATCGAAACCTGCGGTCACAACAAAGCCACTGTCCATAATGTAGGTTGCATCTAAGCCACCAACTTGTTTGGTTGAGCTATCAGAGAACTCGCGGCTATCTAAAGTTACGTCCGTATGGGTACGCTTAATCCCGTAACCTGGTGTGATGTACAAGTTTTCGGTGATTCCAATAGGGGCGTGAAACTGATATTCGGTGTCGCGTTGTTTGTATTCGTACGAGTCTTCATCTTCGTTATAAGCTGATCGGGTAAACTCAATGCCATAACCTAAGCTGCCCGGGCCGCGATATTTGATGTAAGAAGCAGACCAATCTCTCCACCCACGTTCAGCCGATAGACCAAATGTAATAGCAGTTTCTTCTTGGTTTTGTTCATAGGCTTGTGCGTTAGACATAGTGAACAGCAAGGCAGCGGCTAATGTCAGAAGAGGAAGCTTTTTGATGGTCATTGGATCTCTCGCTTATGTATATAAAATATTGGCGAATTCAAAGTATTGAACGCCAGTAGATTAGTAACCTAGTCCGGATCTTCCTTGAGCTTTTAATTAGTGTGTTATTTGTAGATGTTTTTGAACGGCATCCTCTTGGATTAGAGGATGCCTATTTGATATGGGAATGGTGAAAAGCGTTACTTCAAAGTACGTAGCTTGTTAACCTGCATTTTTGTTCGCACTTTGGTGACCTCTGCTTGCGAAGGTAAATTTTCTTTAACTTTGTTCTTAATATCTGCGACAGGGATGAAGTTCCACTGGCCGTCGTGATACTTAACCACAAAGGTCTCACGGTCCATCTCTTCACGGAACACCCAAACACCATCGTCGAGACGCTTAAAGTCACCAACTACATTGCCGTTGGTACCTCGAACCGTCCAAAAGGTGTAATCATCATCGGCATAAGTGATGGAATCTTTTTGGCCAGAGATCACCTTGTCACCAGAGCTGATTTCCACATTGCCTTCACGAATGATGATTTCACCAACTCGCTTGTCATTTACGTAGATGCTGTACAGAGTTTCGTGATCATCAGAACGTTCTTTAACGCTTGAGACATGTGCATCGCTGTCGTCTCGGTTAAAGAAAGGAATGTCTCCCAACTCAGGGATATGAATAAAACCTAAATCAGCTTCATCAATTCTGTCGGCAATATTTTTTGGGTTGCCGTACGTTGGGTCTGCGTTGTCATAACCATTATCACCGTCAAAAGATGGGTCGCCGTTACCAAAATCTGGATCGATATTTTCGAAACCATAGTCGCCATCAAATTGAGGTTGTGCTGGTCTAGAATCACCACTAGATGAACAGCCTGCTAAAACCGCAGTAAGAATGAGTGCGATAAATGATTTGTTCATGATATTTCCTATCGTTTATTGAATTCGTAAGATGCTCACTGACTAACCTCACTACTAGGTGACGGGTTCACGTCTTGTGTATAGACATTGCTGCATCGCTTGAGATGTACAATAAACAACTTTGGTAATTCGATAAATAAACGGAAAGAAATACAAAACATCACCACTGGCTATATATTACTGGTCATATGCATTGCTGGTGGCGATGTCCAACCCATAAGTTCATATTAATTTGGGTGTAAAGAGGTTGGTTGCATTTACAATTATTTAACTTAATTGCATGTCCTCATTTTAATAGTTCGATATTCGCTCACTCGAAAGATAGTTTTCTGTACAAGCGCACTCTTCCTGAAGGGCAACACAAACAAAAATATGAAGCGTAGTCTAATTAAATGAAACTAATATGCTGTATTTAAAGTTATTTTTTGTTAATGACTACCTCTATCACAGAAATTAATCCTGAAGCACATACAATTCCCTTGATTTCGAATGAGCGCTAAATTTTTTCGTTCGAGCATTTTAATTCTTCCTTCGCCCAATAATTATGAGGTTCCTATGTTTGGAATATTCAAACCTATGGCGCATATCGATCGCTTGTCATCAGATAAGATCGATAGCACCTACACACGACTACGATGGCAGCTGTTTCTCGGCATCTTCGTTGGCTATGCGGGGTACTACTTAGTCCGAAAAAACTTTAGTTTGGCGATGCCTTATCTCATTGAACAAGGTTTTAGCCGCGGAGAACTAGGGGTTGCATTAGCGGCGGTTTCTATCGCTTACGGCTTATCTAAGTTCTTAATGGGCAGTGTTTCTGACCGTTCTAACCCTCGTTATTTCCTCAGCGGTGGCTTGTTAATGTCGGCGCTAGTGATGTTCTGCTTTGGCTTTATGCCATGGGCTACAGGCAGCATTACTGCGATGTTTATTCTGTTGTTCTTGAATGGTTGGTTCCAAGGTATGGGCTGGCCGGCTTGCGGACGAACCATGGTGCACTGGTGGTCACGTAAAGAGCGTGGCGAGATAGTGTCAGTATGGAACGTTGCTCACAACGTGGGCGGTGGATTAATTGGTCCAATGTTCCTGTTGGGTCTATGGGCTTTCAATGACGATTGGCGAACCGCTTTTTATGTTCCTGCATTTTTTGCCACTCTCGTTGCTATTTTTGTTTGGTTCACAGTAAGAGATACGCCTCAGTCTTGTGGTCTACCTCCAATTGAAGAGCACAAAAATGACTACCCAGATGATTACGACAAGTCTCACGAAACTGAGATGACAGCAAAAGAGATCTTCTTTAAGTATGTCTTTAATAACAAGCTGTTGTGGTCAATCGCTATCGCAAACGCGTTCGTTTACCTGATTCGTTATGGTGTACTTGATTGGGCTCCTGTTTATCTAAAAGAAGCGAAAGACTTCTCTGTAGATAAATCATCTTGGGCTTACTTCTTATACGAGTGGGCAGGTATTCCGGGCACGCTATTGTGTGGTTGGATCTCAGATAAGTTATTCAAAGGTCGCCGTGCGCCTGCAGGTATCTTGTTCATGGTGCTAGTGACTATCGCAGTATTGGTTTACTGGTTTAACCCAGCAGGTAACCCAACGATTGATATGTTGGCTCTAATTGCGATTGGTTTCTTAATTTACGGCCCTGTAATGCTAATCGGCCTTTACGCACTTGAGCTTGCTCCTAAGAAAGCTGCGGGTACAGCGGCTGGCCTAACCGGTCTATTCGGTTACTTAGGTGGTGCAGTTGCAGCAAACGCAGTACTTGGCTTCATGGTTGACCATTATGGATGGGATGGTGGTTTCACTATCTTGGTTGGCGCTTGTGTCGCTTCAATCATCTGTTTGGTATACGCATTTATTGGTGAGCGTAAGCACCATAAAGAGAAAAGCCTCGAACGTGAAAAAGAAGCGCTAACTCAATAGTGTATTCACAAAACCACATCGACTAATAAACGACAGAGGCAGGTATATCCTGCTTCTGTTTTATCAAGGGAAACAATAATGAAAACAACATCACTGTCTCTGACCTTATTAGCACTAAGCTTATCTGCACAAGCGTTCGCTGAGCCTTTAGTGATTGCTCATCGCGGTGCTTCTGGTTATTTACCTGAACACACATTACCCGCCAAAGCGCTGGCTTATGCGATGAAACCCGATTACATCGAACAAGATGTCGTAATGACCAAAGACGACCAATTGGTGGTTTTGCATGATCACTATCTAGATCGAGTAACCGATGTTGCAGACCGCTTTCCAACACGCGCTCGTGCAGATGGCCGCTATTACGCGATTGACTTTACGCTTGCTGAGATCAAATCCCTGAAAGTGACCGAAGGCTTTAACCTAGATGAACAAGGTAACAGAGTGGCAGGGTACCCAACACGCTTCCCAATGTGGCAGTCTGATTTCCGTGTCGCTACCTTTGCAGAAGAAATCGAACTGATCCAAGGGTTAAATAAGACCTTAGGTTATGACGTAGGTATCTATCCTGAAATTAAAGCACCTTGGTTCCATCGCCATGAAGGCAAAGACATATCTAAAGCGGTACTAGCCACATTACAGCAATATGGTTACCTATCGAAAGATGACAAAGTGTATTTACAGTGTTTCGATGCTAATGAACTTCAGCGCATAAATGATGAACTCATGCCGGCGATGGAGATGGATCTTAAGCTCGTTCAGTTGATGGCCTATACAGACTGGAACGAAACCATGACTTACAAGGGCGATAAAGCAACGCCATACAGTTATGACTGGATGTTTGAAACGGGTGGTATGGAAAAAGTTGCGACTTATGCGGAAGGAGTAGGCCCTTGGAAGCCAATGCTGGTGGACGATGCATCGACCAAAGATAACATCATCATTAAACCATTAATGAAATCTGCCAAAGATGCAGGCTTAGATGTTCATCCGTACACGTTCCGCGCTGATCCAGGCCGAATTCCAGGTTATGTCGATAACTTCGATGGCATGTTGGATGTGTTTTATAACCAAGTGAAAGTCGACGGGGTGTTTACTGATTTCCCAGACAAAGCAGTCGACTTCTTAAACCGTTAATTGGTTAATCCACAATAAAATACAAAGAGTTAAAAGCACTGCTTGAAGGTGTTTTTAGCTCTTTTTTTGATCTAACAATCCTGCATTAAATCTACACTCTTAGTACACACTTTAATCGTTACTTGATTTACACCGTTTACACTCCTTGATAGGTTACGCGCAATGCAGTCAGGTGCTCAATATGTAGCGCTTCTGGCTGAAACGAATATTGAAAATGGACACATCATGGAAGAAAGAAGCAAAGCTTATCTCGATAGCTACCTCAACACATTACCAGCGGACGTTGCTTCGCAATACACCTCTTTTAGTTCCGACTATTACTGTGCTGACGAATACAACGCCAACCTATGTGCCCAGTTAATTCTCAAAGGTGAAAAACGGGCATCTTGCAGCCTTGAATATTGGTACAGCCATGAAGGAGAAGTTATGTCTGTCGTGGGACATTTGCAAGTCGTCACCGATTGGGATGGCAAACCAGTTTGCCTTGTCGAGGTAACCTCGGTGTCGCTGTGCAAATACAACGAAGTGACCGCTGAGTTTGCTGCCGCAGAAGGCGAGGGTGATAAAACACTAGAATGGTGGAGAGATGCGCACTGGAACTTCTTCTCACGTGAATGTGAAGAGCTCAAAATTGCGCCAACTGAAGACATGTTACTCGTACTTGAGCGCTTCAAAGTGGTTTATCAATAGTGAAGTCACCGTGAGTGTCATATTGAATCTCGAGACATGGCACTTTGGCTATCTTTGACTAAAGCAAGATAGCTAGACGCCGAACCGCAATTGTCCTTGCCAAACGTCACGGCGACCCCGCATTTAGGCTACGTTGAACAAAATAGCTACGAACTCTACTTTGATATCGCTTTCGACAACATTCTGTCCTATCAAAGGGACGGCATATCGAGCTAGAATCTGCCCAAAGAAAAAAGGTAGAGAAAGTATGAGCTTAACAATCAGACAAGTAACAGTAGATGATGCTCAGGGGATTATCGATGTATTAAACCCAATCATCACCGAAGGGCGTCATACCATCTTAGATCAGACGTTTACGTTGGATGAAGAGAAAGGTTTTATTGAGTCGTTTCCTGAACGTGGCGTGTTCAGTGTTGCTGTTAATCAAACGACTAATCAATTACTTGGTTTTCAAAACGTAGAGCCGTTTGCCTCTTATACAAAAGCTTTTGATCATGTGGGTATTATTGGAACATATGTTGATGCCAATAGCCGTGGGCAGGGCGTTGCAAAACAGTTGTTTGATTACACATTCAAAGCGGCAGAAGCCAAAGGTTATGAAAAGCTGTTCGCCTATGTACGAGCAGACAACGAGCGTGCTTTAGCGGTTTATCTTAAGCAAGGTTTTGAAATCGTCGGAACGGCTAAGAAACACGGTAAGATTGGCGATCAGTACTTTGACGAAATCCTTATCGAGAAATTTTTATAGGATCACTTAAACGCTAGGTAACTCATCGTATGCAGGAGGCAAGATGAAAAAGCTAATCGAATTAACAGAAATAGTCTTATTCGACTGGGGCAATACGCTGATGGTTGATTTCCCAGACGCACAAGGGAAGATGTGTGACTGGGAAACCGTACAAGAAGTGAGTGGTGCTCGTGCATTATTAGCGGAATTGTCGAAAACTCATGAAGTTTATGTTGCCACCAACGCAGGCGACTCCAGTAAAGAGGACATCATTCGAGCCTTTGAGCGTGCTGGCCTGTCTCAATATATTTTGGGTTACTTTTGTAAGTCGAGCATTGGCTTTTCTAAGTTCGAGTCAGGGTTCTATCCTGCCATCATTTCCAAACTCGGTGTTGCACCACAAGATATCACCATGGTAGGTGACACTTTAGAGAAAGACATTTACCCAGCACTTGAAGTGGGTTTGCAAGCGGTGTGGTTGAACGCGGAAGGAGTTGAGCTCAAGTCCGAGAATCCGAATGTCGTACAAGTTCAAAGCCTAAGCGAACTGTTGGAGAAGCGCGATTAACTCTCTGATATTAAGCCCAGATAAAGTGCTTGTTCGTTTTGACGCCAACCTCTCACCTCTTTGTTATTTAATCCTCTAAGCTAACTCTAGTTTCTACTATGAGGGCTAGGTTATGAGTATCGAACGTCACGGAATATCGGTTGGAATTGAACGTGTTAGCGGTGAAACCATCGTTGTGTTTAAAGCGAAAGGCAAACTCACACACGATGACTATCAAGCAATGATGCCAATTCTAAATACCACGCTAGAAGAACTCGATTCATCTAAACTCAAGATGCTGGTCGACATCTCCACCTTAACGGGTTGGGAGTTACGTGCTGCTTGGGATGATTTCAAACTGGGATTAGAGCTCAATTCGAAGATAGACAAAATCGCGATTTATGGTGATAAAAGCTGGCAAGAATTGGCTTCAAAAGTAGGGAGCTGGTTTGTGTCTGGTGAGATTAAGTCATTCGAAGACCACGACTCTGCGCTTAAGTGGTTAGTCGATTGATTCTATCTACGAACAACTAGAAAGCAATCCGTAAACAACGCCAATGACAGTTGACGAGCATTGTCTCAACTGTCATTTTTCGTTTTGGCGATGATATTTCCAATTCGATTCAATAGAGTATATTCATTCCAGCGTGTAACATACTCAGGCTTTGTTTGGTCGTGAGTAATAGTGTGGCCAGATTCAGTAATAACGAGAACTAAAACAGAAATAAGGTCTAACGACATGAATAAGGTAATTGATAAGCTCGCTTGGATATTCATTAAAGATGGCAAGTTGTTGATGGTGAGATCAAAAGGCAAAGAACTGTTCTATCTACCGGGTGGTAAACGTGAAGCTGGCGAAAGTGATGAGCAAGCACTGGTTCGCGAAATCAAAGAAGAGATCTCAGTCGATTTAGTGCCGGATTCAATCAAATACGTTGAGACGTTCACTGGCCAAGCTGATGGTAAAGCGGAAGGCGTATCGGTGCAATTGACTTGCTACCTTGCTGATTATACTGGAGAACTGTCTCCGGATGCTGAAATCGAAGAACTTAAGTTTGTTGATGGTAACGACAGAGCGGTATGCTCATTGGCAGCACTGGTTGCGCTTGATTGGTTAGAAGCGAACCAGTATTTGGCCTAAGGTTTTAGCTACTATTAGCTAATGCTGAAGAGTGAACTTCAAAAGCTCATCGCTTATGAATAGCTTGAAGGGCGACTGTCTTTCATCAACAGGTCGAGTTTCCTTTGAGCTTTCTTCGTGTCTTGCAAGTCCACCACTTCAATCATTTCACATTCATCTCGTACCATCTCATTAATCAGGCTTGGATAGTGTCGGCAATCTTCTGGTCGATCTAAGTAAATGCTACATGTGTACTTGGCTTGAGCCTTGGTATCTTTTGTCGGAACCAGCTCTAGAAAAGGGCATCGAGTTAAACGTTCGCCAGTTTCTGGGTCAAACCATATCTCGCTTCCGCGAACATATTCAAAGATGTCGGGGTTGAACAGCTCCCACAAATCGATCTCTTCTTGAGTCGCGGCAAGGTCACCATCTCCGTATTTGATACAGCATTTTCCACATTGATTACAATCTTTCATTATCGACTTCATAAGTTGGTGATCTTTTACCATTTTACCACTGTTGGGCATGGCACGTTGACTTTGTTGTTCATGGTTAAGTTATTACGGGGCGGGAACTTGGAGGAATTGCGGCGACTAAAATCCATTTATCTATGCACCACCACTCCAATCGAACCTGTAAATGGTGATACAATTTGTGCCTCTCACGTTATTCAAACAAAGGCGTCAAAATGAGAACCGTATATACCACCGAAGGCAACATCAACGCAAAGAAACAAAAAGAGGCTTACCCAAAGCTCGCTTTATGTGACAAGTGCGTTGGTGATTATGTGGTTATCGAACAAGGTGAACGAACGTACAAGCCTTGTGCTAAATGTGGTGCCGACGATTAATGCGCCTGGATAAATACCTATGTAAAAGCACTGACCTAACCAAGTCTGAAGCGATTGAACGCATACAAAATGGTGAGGTCGACGTAAACCGCGAGACGGTTACCGATGAATCGACTCAGGTTCATGAAAGCAACACCATCTTGTTAAATGGCACTCCGCTTAAGTTGCGAGAATTTCGATACCTCTTAATGCACAAGCCTGCGGGTACTATCTGCTCTAATATCGATGAAGTTTATCCTTCATTGTTCAACTACATCGAGATAGACAAAGCATCAGAACTGCACATCGCAGGGCGCTTAGATGCAGACACTACAGGCTTAGTTTTGATTACCGATGATGGGCGATGGTCATTCAATATCACGCTGCCAACCAAGTCATGTAAGAAGGTATACCGCGTGACATTGTCACGAGATATCAAAGATGATGTCGCTGACAAGTTCAAAGCGGGCGTTAAATTGCAAGGCGAACAAAATCTGACGCGTCCGGCAGAGCTTGAAGTGATTACCAGTAAAGAAGTGCTGTTGACCATAACTGAAGGCAAGTTTCATCAAGTGAAACGAATGTTTGCTGCGGTAGGTAACCGAGTTGTTGGCCTACACCGTGAACAGATTGGTGATGTTCGTTTAGATGTTGAAGCAGGCCAGTGGCGTTATTTAACCCAAGCCGAAGTCGACTCATTTCAGCAAGGCTCTGAATAAACGCCGTAACCACTTAAAGCGTTAAGCGTGTCAGCACCAGAACATCAACACTATAACGATGTAAGATGGAAAACCTCAAAGTCTCAGAAATTAAGTCTTTCGTGCCCGCTAAAGACTTCGAACTATCTAAGCGATTTTACCAATCAATTGGCTTTGAAGTGATGTCTGAATTTCACGACATCGCCTATCTGCGACACGGCAGTTGTGCATTCCTTCTACAAAATTTTTATGAACCTGCGCACTGTCACAATTACATGATGCACTTGCTGGTCGAAGACGTAAAAAGTTGGTATCAACACATCCAAAACTCTAATGTAGTGTCGGAATTTGAAGTTACCGTTTCCGAGCGAGTTGAGCAGCCTTGGGGAATGCTTGAGTTTTGTATCACTGACCCAAGTGGTGTGCTATGGCGTGTGGCTGAAAACATCAGGCCGCACTAATTCATCCAACTTGTATTAAGGCCAGTGAAAACTTCAAATTATCCATCTGTTTCTTTATTTATGCCGACATAAGGCAATGATCAAATAGGTTCAAACATGGATATAAAGGCTAAAATGCACAGCCAAGACGTTTACTATTGTGACGACGTTGATCTGGTCGCTGAGCAAACACAATGCTTAGAAGTGCTTTACGATTTCAACCACACTCGCCCGAGTGAAGGTGACAAACGCCAACAAATCATGAAGCAGCTGTTCGCCGAAGTCGGTGAGGGCTGCTACATAGAACCACCGTTACATGCGAACTGGGGGCGTCACACGCACCTAGGCAACAACGTATACGTGAACTTCAACCTCACTCTTGTTGACGACACAGACGTATTCATCGGCGATAACGTGATGATTGCGCCTAACGTGACTATTGCCACTGGCACGCATCCTATCAGCCCGGAACTCAGGCTAAAAGCCGCGCAGTTCAATGTTCCTGTTCGCATCGGCAACAACGTATGGCTTGGTGCGCACACGGTTGTACTTCCTGGCGTCACCATCGGTGAAAACTCAGTAATAGGTGCGGGCAGCATTGTCACTAAAGACATCCCAGCCAATGTAGTAGCAGTCGGTAATCCATGCCGTGTGGTACGCGAAATCAACGAACGCGACCGAGAGTATTATCACAAAGAACGCCGCATTCCAGATGAACTAAAGTAAGCAATTTTGACACGCCTGAAATTAGCTGTGACATAAGCCATTGTTATGCAATGGCTTGAACAATTTGGTAGAGTGACAGTTCAATGAGCATGGAGGTTTTATAATGGGAACTGTAATCGGTCTGGTGATTCTAGCTGCTATAGATTGGTATCTTGTTCGTAAAACAGGGCTTCATATACATAAATGGATCTCTAAAAAGTATGCCGCGTATCTGTCGGAGAAGGGAAACAAAAAATAGCCTTTCTTATTAAGTCATCGGTATAAAAAGCGTTAGCCGCTATTAATTTTACACACATTGCAAAGATTGGAGGACTCATGAAAGGTAAAGGAAAGTGTCTATGTGGCTCGGTTGAGTTGGAAGTAGAATACGCCAGTAATGAATTAGGGGCTTGTCATTGTAGTATGTGTAGAAATTGGTCTGGCGGTCCGATGTTAGTCATTGATTGTGCTGATTCAGTTAAAATATCAGGTGAGTCAAATGTAGTGAGATATAAGTCATCAGATTGGGCGGAAAGAGGCTTCTGCGGCAAATGTGGTACTCATTTGTTCTACTATTTGGTACCAAATAATCAGTACCACCTTCCTATCGGGTTATTGATGTCAGAGGATGACTACAAGCTAACACATCAGATATTCATCGATGAAAAGCCTGAATACTACGAATTTAAAAATGAAACACAAAATATGACTGGTGCGGAAGTATTTGCCCACTTTGAAAGTGGAGAGTAAGCACTGGGCTGTCACTTCATATTGAAACTGAGACGCTAAAGATCTCATTCGATATGGGAAGTGGCGATACGCTTGTAAAAGTGCGCCATTACTGGACGTTGATAGTTCACGATGAATAAACAAAAACTAAAGAACCTCATTCAACAAGTTCCTGAGTTAATTGAAACAGCCAATGTATGTCGTGGAGTGGGGTTGCCAAACTTCTATATTCTATATTGCAGGCGGCGCTATCACTCAAATGATCTGGAATGATATCGAAAACAAACCGCTTCTAGAGCAAGTTAAAGACTTCGATGTAGTCTATTTCAATAATGCCTCAGTCATTACTGAAGATGAGTTCAAAATCCGCATTCGTTAACGGTTAAGTCATTGTGTCGACGTGGACGTAAAGAACCAAGCGACCATTCACGAGCGTTACGCTAAGAAGTTCGGTTGCTTAATTCACCCCTACGATTGTGTTGAACAAGGTATCGAGTCTTGGCTTTCTGCGTTTGCTATCGGGTTTACTCTGGATGATTCAGGAGATATCAAGTTGTTTACACCATACGGTGTAGAGGACGCGTTTGATATGTTGATTAAACCGAATAAGCGAGCAATGACAGAAGTGAACTATAACAAAATGACCGCTGGTTATAAGGCTCGATGGCAGCAAGTCAAAGTGCTCCCTTGGGATTAAACGATAGAGTATTAAGGAGTTTTAAGTGAGTCAGGAAGTAAGAGTAGGTGTCGCTGCGGTTATTCTACGTGAAGGACGAGTGCTACTTGGAGAACGAATTGGTTCTCATGGGGCTCATACTTGGGCAACCCCGGGCGGACACCTTGAATGGGGTGAGAGCATTGAAGAGTGTGCAAAACGCGAAACACTCGAAGAGACTGGCTTAGTTGTTAGTACATTTGAGAAGCTGTCTTTCACCAATGATATTTTTGAGAAAGAGAACAAGCATTATATAACGCTGTTTGTTGTTGCTTCTGACGCTAGCGGCGAACCGCAGATAACAGAACCTGATAAATGCAAGCAATGGAAATGGTTTAAGCTAAATGAGTTACCTGAGCCATTGTTTCTTCCTCTGACGAATCTGTTGAGCGATCCGGCCATCCTTGGGAAGCTAGCTTAGTAAAACAGATTCTTCTCATATCTCTAATTGAATGACTAAAGGATCAATGATGACGTTACGAATAGTTCCAGAGCTTTATTGTTTCGATATTAATGTGAGCAAATACTTCTTTGTCGATGTGTTAGGGTTTGAAGTGAAATATGAGCGCCCAGATGAGGAGTTTGTGTATCTAACGCTTGATGGTGTTGATGTGATGCTTGAAGGGATTGCGGGCAAAAGTCGAAAATGGCTATCGGGTGATCTGGAGTTACCTTTAGGGCGTGGTGTTAACTTTCAATGGGATGTTATCGACATCGAACCTCTTTATCAGAGAGTAAACGAAAGCGGCGCTGATTCTATTTACTTAGCGTTAGAGTCGAAGTCTTATCAATGTGGAGACTCGATCGCGACTCAGAAGCAATTCATTGTTCAAACCCCAGACGGTTATCTCTTTAGGTTCTGCCAAGATATTAGTTAGATATAAGCTGTTAATCCAAAGATAGGAAGTCAATGAAATATAAATTAGATATCGAGCCTTCTGATGACGACATTAATGAAGTCAGAGGTGGATTAATCAAACACAACACACCGTTTCTGGAAGGGATCCCCAAGTCTCAAGCTGCGTACTACGCGATGGAGGAAGGCAACAAAGTCGGTGGCATTATCGCTGACCTTTGGGGAAACTGGTTACGATTAAGTTCCTCTGGGTCGATGATTCGATGAGAGGAAAGCAAGTCGGAAGTGAGCTGCTTGAACGTATTGAAGAGTACGCACAGTCTCAAGGCTGTACGTTGTCACTGGTCGATACATTAAGTTTCCAAGCGAAGCCTTTCTATGAGAAACGAGGGTATGAATGCCAGATGGTGTTAGAAAATTACCCTGTAGATTCCTCGCTATCGTTTCTTACCAAGTCGCTTGTCAAAAAGTAGCAATTAAAGACCCCGTATATACAAGGAGAGTAGAGTGGTAAACATTCGAGTACACTCCAATATCAAAACAATCCTTGGAGTATTTAGAAATGTTGTTTTCTAGTCTGTCTAAACCATTGGTTCATGGCTCTGAGTTATGTTCTGAACTGCTCAACTTCTTGACCAAGCATAAAAGTGATTTCGAAGAAAAGTTAATCCCAGACCTGTCATACATCGATGATATGGCACATGTGGTGAACGGTATTAAAATCAAAGACGTTCTACACATCAATGCGAATCAATACCGACTTCAATATTCGTTTGACTGGGAGCTGTTTCTAGGTTGTTCGGATAGGAACGAAACTGGCGCAGAGAATGGAAGTGTTCTATTCACACTTGAGGACGATAACGTTCTTAATATCAACTTCCCAAACTACGGTTCTCGAGATACTAGCGATGAGCTCTAGTCGGTTTTTGTGCGTGTTATATAGAGGAAAGAAAAGTGATAACTATCGAAAGGCTTGAAGAGTCACATGTGGCGTTAGTTCAGGCCATCCAATTAGCCGATGAACAGGTCAAGTTCGCTGGCACCGCGGCGGAGTTTTTAATAGACGGTAGTGAAACTACGCACTTGCACGTGATTAAGTTTGATAATGGTGTAGTGGGTTTCTTTAAGTTAGATATCGCTTATGCAGAGCATTATGAATTTTGCCCTGAAGGAAGTATTGGGTTAAGAGCATTTGTGCTTGATAAAGACCAGCAAGGTAAAGGTTTAGGAACTGGCACGGTCAAAGCTTTGTTTCCATATTTAAAAGTGAATTACTCAGCGTATGAGTCGATTTACTTAACCGTGAATTGCAAAAATCCCGCAGCATTTCACTGTTATAAGAAAGGTGGCTTCGAAGATACTAATGAACAGTATTTAGGTGGCGCAGTAGGCCCGCAATTTATCATGTGTGGGCGAATCGTTTAGTTACATAAACAGGTTAATTGTCGAACGACAAACGATCTAAGGAGGGATCATGTCAATTACATCAGGAATAGCTCTGTTTGTTGCGATGTTACTATCTGCAGCGATACCGGGCCCCAGCGTTCTCGCTGTTCTGTCGAGGTCTCTAAGCTATGGCTGGAAACAAGGCTTGTTAGTGGTGCTTGGCGTAATAATCGCGGGTTACATTTTTATATTCTTAGCTTTGTCTGGTTTATCAGCTTTAGCTAGCGCAATGGGTGAATTTGCTACGGTAATTAAATATGTAGGCGTTACCTATTTGTTTTGGTTGGCTTACACAACATGGACGTCAGATGTTAGTGAATCATCGAGTACATCTTCGGAGAAAGGAACGAAAGCCTCAAGTGTGATTATCGGCTTATTGATGACAATTTCAAACCCAAAGGCGATTTTGTTTTACATGGGGTTCTTTCCCGCATTCATAGACCTAAAAACATTTACCACAACAGATGTGATGATGATTTTGGTGATTTCAACTGTAGCTGTAGGTGGAGTATTGAGTCTCTATGCTTGCACGGCCTCTAAAGCTCGTTTTGTATTTCAAGGGCGCTCAGCAAAGACACTATTGAACAGGTTATCAGGTGGCTTTTTGGCGACTTGCGGTACTTTGTTAGCAACTAAAACATGAGTACCCTTTGGAGTGGTTTAGCGATAACACTAAACTAAGCGTTAACACCTAGTGTCTTTTCCAGCTTGATGGCATCATTCCCCTCAGCTAAAACCCCAACAAGGTATGTTATGAAACAGAATATTGTCCACATTGCATTAGTGGTAAAAGACTACGATGAAGCGCTTGATTTCTATGTAAACAAGCTTCAGTTTGATCTCATCGAAGACACGTATCTACCAGAAGAAGATAAGCGTTGGGTTGTTGTTGCTCCACCAAACTCAACTGGTGTGAGCCTGTTGCTTGCTAGAGCTTCCAAGCCAGAGCAACTTGATTTAATCGGTAACCAAGCTGGTGGACGAGTATTCCTCTTCTTAAACACCGATGATTTCTGGCGTGATTACGAACGTATGACGTCTTTGGGCATTAACTTTGTCCGAGAGCCTAAAGAGCAAGACTATGGTACCGTTGCTGTGTTTGAAGACCTTTACGGTAACTTATGGGATCTACTTCAGTTAAACCCTGATCATCCAATGGCTAACAGGTAGATTTTGGTGTGACGCTCGAACCTCTGCTCTAGGTTTTTATCGAAGGTTTGGGATGGCGATTGAGGGAAGTGAATTCGAAAAATCGGGTGTCTCTTATTACAAAATGGCGGTTCAATGGGGTTAATGACTCTGGCTGATTGCGCTAACCATTTACCTATCTAAACTCATCAACTCAACTCAAGGAAGACCATCGTGGAAGACATTAAAGGCATTCTTCAATTCATGGCTGAAATCGAAAAGCTAAAGGATGTTTATCGACAAACAAAACCGGTTGGATTGGATCGATATGAAAATTCGGCTGAGCACAGTTGGCACGTCTGTTTAAGCGCGCTTATGTTGAAAGATTATGCCAACGAAGAAATCGATATTACGCGAGTGATGAAGATGCTTTTGATTCATGACCTAGGGGAAATCGACGCAGGCGACACGATCATTTACGCCAGTGAGACCGAAGAAAACAAACTCAAAGAGAGAAACTGCGTTGAGCGCTTGCTTAAGTCATTACCTAGCCATTTAAGAACCGAGTATTTAGAACTATGGCTTGAATTCGAAGCGGGAGAGTCACCAGAAGCTCGATTTGGTAAAGCGATTGATAGAGTGCCACCTTTACTTCATAACATCCATGGTGGTGGTCATAGCTGGAAGAAGCACAACATATCCAAAGATAAGGTAATGACTTTTAACGGTGAGCGCATTTCTAAGGGCAGTAAGGCGCTATGGAGTGAACTCGAGGTGTAGCTTGAAACGGCAGCTGAACAAGGGTTAATGAAGTAGGTTCGATTATACCTTGGGCTACAAGTGTCTCTTACTGACTTAATCAAATTATCGCCGCTCGCTTTCTAGAATGTGACATTCTCTTCAAAATATCGCGATACTGTTTATTTATACAGTATCGGTGTGTATTCTCTATTTCCGACATAAGGAGTAGATAAAGCTTCAACCTACAATCGAGATCACTTGTTCTGTTGAAGTTGTAGCTTAACGCTTACTCACCGAGGCTCATCAATTAGATTAACCGTAACAGTAATAGATTCATGACACATGGTACTAGCACCGTGTGTCTGCTCCTTTCAATTTAACCTTCTGATAAAAATTCCTTTTCAAATAATAAGTTAGAGTCTCCAACGATTACTTGTTACCATGCGATCAACTTTATAAATGTTAGTTGGTACATATAAATGATTGATAATAAGTACATTAAGCACCCATACCATTGCGAAACCTGTCATTCATTGACTCCACACGTACTTGCCAGTCGTTCAGATTCTGAAACAAAAGCGGAAGCTGAATCAGAAGCCAGGCAGTGGAAGATTGGAATCTTGATAGAATATTTGATGACGTTATTTTTTAAAGATGACAAGCACGCTTCAAGTTTCTTCATTGATCAGGAAGCACAATACCAATGCGAGAAGTGCGGCACTAAGTCGTGGCATTGATAAGTATTAAGCTTGCCTTACCACAGAGCGTGTTTTTGCGATTTAAACCTGTTAGTAATCAGATTCTTAGATTACAGTAACCTGACTATGTGAGTGTTCAGGCGTTTAGAGGTTTAAATGGAATATGTAGAACTTGAGCCACGCGAAATCCCAATGGCATTGTTACTTGAAGCTGATCCATCAGAAGGCAGTAATGAGTCATACCTGGATGAGTCATGGTGCTACGCTGCCAAGCAAGACAATCAAGTTCTTGGTGTCTGCTTTGTTAAGCTCATTGGTGAAAATGTCGCGGAAATTTTCAACGTGTCAGTAAGCCCTGCGCATCAACAGCAAGGTATCGGCTTAAAGGTGTTGGCCTTCGCATTGAAGCAACTCGCTCAACATGACGTTAAGCGCGTTGAATTAGGGACAGGCACCTTTGGTTATCAGCTTACTTACTATCAACGAGCAGGCTTTCGAGTCGATTCAATCATCAAGAATCATTTCATCGACCATTATCCAGCACCAATCTTCGAAAATGGCATTCAACATCAAGACATGTTGAGGCTCTATATTGAACTCTAAGAACCGTCTACAAATAAGTTCTAACATTAAAAAATGACGAGTCTGAAAGATTAAAATAGCGGTTCCTTATTGTTATGGAGGACAAAGGAAGTGACATACCCAAAGGCTTTAAACATCGGTGACAAAATAAACATAGGTGACAAAATTGGATTTTTCTCACCGTCTTCCCCTGCGACTGTGTTCGCTCCCAATCGGTTTGCTCGTGCTAAAGATTATCTGGAAGCGAAAGGCTTCACCTTGGTCGAAGGTTCATTAACGGGGAAGTCTGACCGTTATCGTTCTGGTTCAATTCAAGAAAGAGCCGAAGAGTTAAACCAACTGATTCGTGATCCTGAAGTTCGCTGCATCATGTCGACGATTGGTGGCAATAACAGTAATTCTCTACTTCCGTATATTGATTATGAGGCGCTAACAAAGGATCCGAAGATCATCATCGGATACTCAGACGTCACCGCATTGTTATTGGCGATTTATGCCAAAACGGGTTTAGTGACTTTCTATGGCCCGGCACTGGTCGCATCATTTGGTGAATTCCCGCCGTTAGTCGACGAAACCTTCCAATCATTTAGTGAAATCTTGTGCTCAAGTGCGAGCCAACATCAATACACTATGCCCAAGGTGTGGACAGACATCAAACACGATTGGGAGACACAAAACTCAGCCAAACCCGTCTATGAAAACGAATGGCATTTCATCGGTAATGGCAAGGTAAGTGGCCGTGTGATTGGCGGTAATCTGAGCACGATGGCTGGAATATGGGGGAGTCAATACATGCCGGAAATTCGCGATGGCGATATTCTCTTAATTGAAGACTCATTAAAAGGTATTGAGTCGGTTGAGCGTTCATTTGCTCACTTATTGGCATGTGGCGTATTCGATAAGGTGGGCGCTATCGTTCTTGGAAAGCACGAGTTGTTTGATAACAAAGGGACAGGGCGCACACCACTCGACGTACTTCTTGAAGTTCTAAATGGAAAAGACGTTCCGATACTTTATGGATTTGATAGTTGTCACACTCATCCAATGCTCGTGACACCGATTGGTGTTCAAGGTGTGATTGATTTTGATGAGCATACGTTTGAGCTACACGGGCCTTGGGTTTCTAACTCTTAGTATCACAAAGTATTAGAACACTTAGGTAACAAGCTATTGCATGATAATAAGACGCATTAGAAAGGTGATCCTCTCGGCAAACTGAGATTTGAAACAAGTCTATACTGAGGAAGGTTACGCCACGACGTTAAGATGGCGCGATAAACGTATGTTTAATTAGGTTAAATCTCAGAGGTAACAATGAAAAAACTACTACCCCTATGCGCCATTTTACTTTCGGCATCCTTTTCAGTCGCCGCTTCTGACGGTTTGATAAAGTACCAAAGTAATTATTCAGTGAAAGAGACAGCCGACCGCTTTGAAGAGATAGCGAAAAGCAAAGGCCTGACATTGTTTGCGAGAATTGACCATCAGAAAAACGCGAGTAACGTTGATCTCGAACTTAGACCAACCGAGGTTATTATTTTCGGTAATCCAAAAGTAGGCACACCATTAATGCAATGTGCTCAAGAAGTCGCGATAGATTTACCGCAGAAGGTGCTAGTCACAGAGGATTCTAATAAGAAAGTATGGTTGTCTTACAACGATCCTAATTACTTGGTAGAGCGTCACGCGATTAATGGCTGTGACGAGGTAGTTAAGAAAATATCTGGTGTACTAAGCAAGCTATCAGAAGCGACAGTGGCGAAAGCGAAATAGCAAAGTCCAATAAGTACTCATTAAGCTTACTAATGGGTGCAATATGACGATGATATTGCTTACTAGTCAGCGTGTTGACAATTAAACAACAATATATAAAAGTAGTTATATGAAACTGAATTTAGCGCAACTTAACCAACGAATTATCATCATTCCTTAGGAATGGTGGGTTTTTGGATGCGTTTTATTTATCGAACCCACCCGTGAGGTGGGTTTTTCGTATCTGCCTTATGGGGTTTATCTCAAAGAAGGAAGTTATATGAAGAAAGTAGCGGTATTTGGTAAGCCTGGTAGTGGCAAATCTACCGTAAGTAAGGCACTCGCAGCTGCAACTGGCTTAGAGCTTCACCAGCTAGACTCCATCGTTTACAAGGCGAATGGTGAGTTCGTTGACAGTGCTGAGTTTGAACAAGCACACGAGAGCATACTGCGTTCCGACAGCTGGATCATCGATGGCTTTGGCCCGCTAGACTCGTTTAACAAGCGCTTAGACGCGGCAGATACTTTGGTTTATATCGATCTTCCTTACCCGATGAGCTATTGGTTTGTGACCAAACGTATGTTGAAAGGCTTGTTTGTGAAACCAGAAGGTTGGCCTGAAGGCAGTTCAGTTGTGAAAGGGACGATACAAAGTTACAAGACACTAAAACTGTGCCCTAAATTTTGGAATGAAGACTTCAGAGAACGTTTAGAATTACGAGCCAAAGATAAAGAGGTACACATCATCACAAGCGTAACTGAGCTAAACAACTTTGTGCGCCAACACGTTGGTTAATACGTAGAAAACCAAGATCACACTTGAGCATTTCGATTTGCGAGCAACTTTATAAAATGTATCGATTTAGTTCAACGTGTGGCATATTTGCCATGCGTTGGATTTTTGTGATTGGCAAAGGCGATAGATATTATGTATGGAAGCGAACAAACAAGAGCGTTCTGTTGTAACTGCAAAGAACTGACTCTGCACAAGTACACTATGTTCAGTAACCAATCCGAAAAAGCGCCACAACATGAAAAGAAGCCAGGGTTACTTGGAATGATTTTATCGTCGCTAGCTTCAAGTGGCGGAAACGGTGACTATAAATGTACAAAGTGTGGAACCAATTTACGTACACCAGACAACCTAGACTGAGTTTGGTTTATACAAATAAAAACAGGAAGACCTCAATGCTCTTCCCGTTAGGTATTGCTTAACTCATCGTGCTATTGGCAGTTTGAGTAAGAAGCCTTATGCACAACACTTCTTGTATTTCTTACCGCTACCGCAAGAACACGGGTCGTTACGGTTAGGGGTCTTTTCAATCGTCATCGTTTTTGGCTTGTTTAGTAGAGTATCAAGCTCGATGGTGTTCTCTTCTTTGTCTGCGTCGACTGTAACGGTAACGAAGATAGTATTTTCAGCGGCTAGTGCTTCAACTTCTGCTTTGCGCGCTTCAGTTTGAACCATTACTGCGATTGGAGATTCTTCAGTACCCGCTTTTACATCGCGGTTTACGTTGTAGCCAGCAAGAACGTGGTTCTGTCTTGTTTCGATACGGCCTTTGAAAAATAGTTTCGACATTGGGTACTCATTAAAAATGTTGAATGGCGCTATTTTTAATGGTGATAGCGCAATGGAGCGGGGATTATACGCATATATTGCAATTGATAAAGTAGTGATGTGAGCAAAGGCTGTTTGGTTTTTGTTTTCTAGCAACGATTTGTTCTCTGGCTTTGTTCCTATTAGACAAATTTTGAAATTTAAGACAATAAGGTTTCCCTCAATAGGGTTTTGAGTGATAAATTCAAATCGTCAATTTAAACAAAGAGATAGTGTATGAGGTTAGATGCCATCCTGTGGGATTACGATGGAACCTTAGTCAATTCTGTTCCCAAAAATATTGCAATCACAAAAGACATTATCTCTTTGGTCGCACCACACTTGTCAGGTGATAACTTACCTAAATATCTGCTCAGCGAAACGCTTTATCATGAAGCCAACCACGGCGCTAAAAACTGGCAAGCCTTATATGTCGACTACTACGGCTTATCCCATGACGAAATGTTGATTGCTGGTGGAATGTGGGCGGAGCATCAAGAGAAAAACCAAACAGCCGTAGCTTTGTTTGACGGCATGGAAACGGTGGTCAATCAGTTTGCTCATCTTCCTCATGGAATCTGCTCTCAAAACTCTCAATTGAACATTCGCGCCGTGCTCGACAGTTATGGCATTGGCGATTTGTTTAAATCGGTAGTGGGTTATGACGATGTCTCTAATGGCAACCAAAAACCACACCCGTTTGGTGGTGTGAAATGTGTTGAGAACATATTTGGAGCAGAACAAGCTAATGAGCTTTGTTTGATGTATATCGGTGACCATGAAGCGGACACACAATTTGCTCGTAACATTGAATCTGCACTGGGTAAGAGCACAAAAGTGATTGCCGTGGCCGCAGGTTATAGCCGATCTGAGCCTGAAAATTGGCAAACCAAGCCCGATTACATTGCGAACAGTGTCGATGATCTTTTAACGATCATTAGCAAGTACGCATAGAAAGCTAAGTATGCATAACGAAGCAGTAAACTTAAAAATCACCAAACGTGAATGACTTTAAGGAAGAGTGATGACACCAAAACAAGTGGTATTAGGATTTTGGGATGCAATGCGCAGTAATGATTTTGCAAAGGCAAGTGAATGGCTAGCCGCAGATTTTGAAGGCTATTGGCCCCAGTCGTCTGAATTGACGGTAGGGCGTGCCAACTTCACGGCAATCAACTCTGAATACCCAGCCAATGGTGTTTGGGAGTTCACGCTCAATTCGATTGTCTGTGAAGGTGATACCGTAGTAACGGACGTTTCAGTTACAGACAGTGTATTGAAAGACCGAGTGATCACCTTTCACACGGTCGTTGATGGTTTAATTCAAAAGCAAACTGAGTTTTGGCCAGACCCATTCGAAGCGCCGGCGTGGCGATCGCAGTGGGTTAAGGTAGTATCGAGCAATCAGCTTATATCGAATAATCAGGTTGCATCGAATAAGTAAGTATTAGGAGGTTTCATTGAGCAAGGTAGTGATTGTAACCGGCGGAAGCCGAGGCATTGGCGCAGCGACGTCTAGATTGTTGGCCACTAAAGGCTATGCCGTATGCGTTAACTTCATACACAATGAGTCGCGAGCTGAAGACCTAGTGAATGAGATTCGTGAGCAGGGCGGAACCGCGATAAGCGTGCGTGCGGATGTGTCTGTTGAATCGGATGTGAAATCCTTATTCGAGATTGCTCGTAACAAGCTAGGCCCAGTGACCCACTTGGTCAATAATGCCGGGATTTTGTTTACCCAGTCACCATTAGTTGACATCGAATTGGATCGCTTTGAAAAGGTGATGAAGTCCAACGTATCAAGCTGCTTTCTGTGCAGTAAAGCCTTTATCAAACAAGCTGATAGTGCAGGTTCGATTGTGAATGTATCGTCTGCCGCTTCTCGCACAGGCGCACCGTTTGAGTATGTGGATTACGCAGCATCGAAAGGTGCGATGGATTCACTAACCAAAGGCTTATCGCTTGAATTGGCTTCACGCAATATCCGAGTGAATGGCGTAAGGCCAGGTTGTATTTATACTGAGATGCATGCAGACGGCGGAGAGCCAGATCGCGTAGACAGACTAGCTTCGCAGCTACCATTACAACGAGGTGGCACACCAGAAGAAGTAGCGAACTCTATCGCTTGGTTATTATCTGATGAAGCTTCGTATGTAACCGGCTCGTTTATTGATATTGCTGGCGGTCGATAGGGCGTATTGGTCTTCAAATTAAGGTAAACCAGTTACAACCATCAACACGCAACAAAAGTACCTAACTAAAAGAACGAAACTAAGAGTACAAACATGAAAAACCATTTTGAAAGTCCGTTTGTTGGTAAGTCACTCAAAGAACAAGTGACCAACCCAAACATTATTGTGGGCGAGCACAGCTATTACTCGGGTTACTACCATAACCACAGCTTTGATGACTGTGCGCGTTACCTATTACCGGATAGATCAGACATCGATAAACTGATCATTGGCAGCTATTGCTCGATTGGCTCTGGCGCCGTGTTTATGATGGCGGGCAACCAAGGTCACCAAAACCAGTGGGTGAGTACCTTCCCATTCTTCTATCAAGACGACGAGAAGTTTGAAGGTGCGATAGACGGCTTTGAACGCTCTGGTGATACCGTGATTGGTAACGATGTTTGGATTGGCACAGAAGCCATGATCATGAGTGGTGTTAAGGTCGGTGATGGAGCCATCATCGCAAGTCGAGCGGTTGTGACTAAAGATGTCGCACCATACTCGATTGTTGGTTCAAACCCAGCGCGTCACATCCGTTATCGTTTCAATGAAACTGAAATCGCTCAGTTGCTAGCAATGAAATGGTGGGCGTGGAGCGAAGAACAGATCAAAGGCGCAATGTCGTTGATGTGTTCTTCAGATATCAATGGGCTTTACCAATATTGGAAAGCATTCAAGTAATTATTGTGACCGGAGCGCTTTGTCTCATCGTTACTGCTTTGGTTTATCGCTTTGATTTATCGGGTAAGCACAGCGTAATGAATTAGATACCCGCACCGACTTGGAAGTAGAGCGCGGTATCTTCTTCACTGAACGCGAGGTCAATTCCCGAAATTAAACCATAGCGTCTTGCGATCAGGTAACGGAAACCGACGCCGTAAGCAGCGTGAGAGCTTTGATCAAACATGTCTTTATCGCTGTCACCCGCATAGCCAATTCCCGTAAACACCGCGGTTGACCAACGTGGTGTCCATTGTTTGCTTACTTGAACTTCTGCCGCGACCGTGTGTTCACCTTGATAGCGATTGCGGGCGATACCTCTCAGTTCAATGTCTGGGTAATATTGAGGAGAAAGCACTCGTTCATTGGTCGACAATGATTTGTACTGCCCTCGCAATGCTAGGTTCCACTCCTTGTTTAACTCCCAATAGTTCAGCCCTTCCACATTAAACGTTTGGTAGGTGTAGTCACTGCCAATCGCATCACCAAACCAAAGGTATTCCGCGACATAGTTGTAGCCTTTCGTCGGATTCAAGAAGCTGTTCTTGCTGTCGTATTCAGCGATTAGACCCAAACCGGAAGAGGTCGGTGACGTGTTGCCAATGTTGTTTAAGATTTCTTGCGCTTTAGGATGATTATTAAGTGAAAGAGTGGGTGCGAAGAATTGTTGAGAAAACCCCAGTAACCATTGCGAGTCGGGCACTCTAAATTGGAGTTTTTGTATTCCTCCCATGCCTTTTAGCCCTAACTCAACACCTTCGTTTGGAGCGAGTGGAGACAAGGTATTCGGAGAGCTTTGTCGATAAAAGGTCATGTTGATATCGCCATAACCTAATCCACCAAGGTAGCGTATTGAATCCTCATTCCAACTGCGCTTGTGACCAACAAACGCCATCCAAGTGCCATTCTCTGTCGCAAAGCCGCCAACCGCAGTGATTGCAGGGGTGAGAAGCTGCGCGCCACCATCGATGGATTTTTCAGCGAGTTCTTTACGCGTGTTTTTTTGTTCTTCAGATTCGTGCATGAAGATACCGGTGAAGCCGCCACCGTATCCTACCGCAGGCTCTGTAATTAGAATTGGCACAGGAAGAAAACCGTAGGCATTTTCTGCTAGGTACTCTCCCATATCGAGTTGGCCATCAATTTCATCGATAAAGCTGACGGCGTGTGTCGCCGTTGAAACAAGTATCAGGCTACTTAGTGCTAAAGGTTTAAAGGTCATAACATTCCGTATTATTCACTATCCATTAAATTGAGTGTAATCAATCAAATAGATAGCGCAATAGAACGAGGAGTATTGACTGATATATCGGTTCAAAAGGCGAATGGAACAGCGTTTACTATTGGATAGCTTCTATGTACGTCAGAATATCCAGAGCATCTTGCTTGGTAATTGTACCTTTCCACGCTGGCATACCTTGTTCTACGTTACCTTCTAAAATGTCATCCGCCAAAGAACTTGGACTGGTAAAAAAGCCGCCTAGTTTATTAGCGATATTGGCGGGCTTGTGTGGTAACGAAGCGGCAGTAGGCCCGTTTCCGTGACCTTTGTCGCCATGACACACCTGACAAAGCTGTCGATACTTGGTTTTGCCATTGGCGAAGTGACTCGCATCGACTTCTGAGGCTGCACTCGCATTAAAGGCTATCATTGAAGCGATTAAACCCAAGAAAGCTAACACGTGTAAATAGTTCATGGTTTTCATTGTTCTATTCTCGATTATTATTTAACAGTGAAAGAATAATTAGGTGTGAGTAGAAGAAACGTGAATGAGATAGCTTGATTATCCCGAATTCAAAGCAGGTTTGGTTACGGGTGACCATCATGTGATTTAGGTAAATGATTGATTATATGCATATTGCATAGTATGGCGTGTCGCATTAGCGTGGTGGATGAATTGGAGGGGTATTATGATTAGTTGCAACGATTACGATTATATTGAGATTGTGTGTATGCACCGATACCCAATCAAGTTAACTCTGAAATCTGGCGAGCAGATTGAATGCGTCGGGTTAGATACTCAACGCAATGACAGCCGTGAAGAGTGTATTAAGGTCAGTATTCACGGTTCGGAACAACTCGTCGTACTCACTGATCTTTCCACACTAGAAGTCTGTGTCGATAATCCTCATTTTCAGCAGATTTCATTCAAAACGTCATAGGTTGTTAAATGAATAACACGATAGAGCAATGCTATTGCACCGCGTGCCGAGAAGACACACAACACGTTGTTGTGTTGGTTAGAAAGACGAGTGCATTTGCAGACAAACCTAACCAAAAGCGCAGCGAGTTTTGGGCAGGAGTGATTAAAGGTTGGTTCCTCGGTCCGTTTATCGCGTCAATGGATGAGTTTTCTCGTCATCTTGTCTGCGAAAAGTGTGGTCATAAAGAGATACAAGATTAGTTAAGATCTAACAGAATTACAGCGTCAATTGGCTTAGGAAAAAACGAATGAAAGTACAAATGATTGAAGCCGTAAAGGCATATGGTTTTTCAGTAAGAACCACCAATACCAATGAGATGGACCCAGCAACAGCCAAGATAGGCCAATTGTGGCAGGGCTTCTTTGACCAAGCGTTTCCGAAATTAACGCCGGATTCAAAAGTGTATGGTGTCTACACAAACTACGAGTCTGACTTTACGGGTGAATTTGATGTCATCGCTTGTACTAGCGCACTCACCGATAACAATTTAGATGCGCTTGTCGAAACCGAAATACAAGCAGGCAAATACTTAACGTTTTCTGCTGAAGGTGAACTCCCTCAAGCAGTGATCGACCTATGGGGTGAAGTGTGGGCGTATTTCAATGCTGCAGACTGCCCACATGTTCGAACTTACACAACAGATTTCGAATTTTACAAAGGTGAAACTGAAGTAGAAATTTCGATTGCGATTCAGTGATCAATTTAAAATGAACAAAAGGCTTAGCTTAGACAGTGGTGGCTAGTTAAGAGACAGTAGTTACCGGTAGAGAGACAGAGGAGACCCAGTTAAGCCTTTGAATATCTGTTCATTACAAAGAAGATACAGTGTCACGTAATTACCTTGGTTGCCACGCTGTCTCTACCCTTATCCACCAAAAATACAATCTTGCTTAGTTTCATTCCACAAAGGGTATTGCTTCATGACCTGGGTGTAGAGCTTACTTTCCAAGTGAGCTCTTAACCAACGTCCTACGTTTTGATATTCAGATTGCACAAACCACTTCTTTTCGACTCTTACAAACTGGCTGACAAACGGCATTACCGCGAAGTCGGCCAAGCTTGGGGTTTCTCCAAATAAGTAGGGCTGATTTGTGAGTTGCGCTTCTAATTGACTAATGAACACTTCGCAAGCGTGTCGACGTTGCTCTACATCGATGTTTCGGTAACGAACAGACGCACGGTACTTTTCTAAGTGACCAATAAAGTCATCATCGTTGGTTTTAATCAGCTGTTGGACTTGCTCGCTAAGTGTTGGATTGTTGGAGCGTAGAAGATCTTGAGGATCATTTTGTTGAAGTGCCCAGTTCATCACTTCTATGCTTTGTTCAATGATTTGTCCATTCGGTAAAACCAAAACAGGAACAGTGCCTTTTGGCGAACTGGCCAATAGTTCGCTAGGTTTGTCTTTGGTAACGATTTCTCGAAGTAACACTTTTTGCTGTGATAGTGCGATGCCCATTCGTCCGCGCATTGCATAAGGGCAGCGGCGCAAAGAGTAGAGGATAGGTAGGTCGGATTCGTTCGGCATTATTGAGGTCATTTAGTTTGAAAAGTGTTGTACGGTGGTAAAGAGATCGTGATGTGGGTAGAATACGCGGCTTAAAAATTATAAGTAAGTGAGCGACTTCAAAAATGAGCAGAAAAATTGAGTTATTAGCCCCAGGTGGCGATGTAGAAGCGATAAAAGCCGCCATCGTAGCGGGTGCTAATGCAGTTTATTGTGGTTTAGACACATTCAACGCTCGTAACAGAGCCTCTAACCTATCGTTAGACGAATTGAATGGTGTGATTCGCCTTGCTCATGAATACGGCTGTGAAGTGTTCCTGACTCTTAACGTTGTGCTACTGGAGCACGAGACTAAGAGCATCACCAAACTGCTGAACCAGCTTGTGAACACCAAAGTGGATGGCATCATTGTTCAAGACTTGGGTTTATTCAACCTGGTTAAGAAGCATTTCCCATCATTAGACGTTCACGCGTCGACTCAGTTAACAACGCACAACGAAGGCCAGATTAAGTTTTTGTCTAAGATTGGCGCAACACGCGTTAACTTATCTCGTGAGTTGAACCTGCCTGAAATCAAGATGCTGACGGAAGTGGCACACGATCACGATGTATTAACCGAAGTGTTCGTACACGGCGCTCTGTGTATCGCATTCTCAGGTCAATGTTACTCAAGTTCAGTAAGTGTGGGTAACTCAGGTAACCGTGGTCGTTGTAGCCAAGCGTGTCGTGATGAATATGAAATCACCAACGCGGGCAACAAGTTCCCACTCAACCTGAAAGATAACTCAGCTTACTACGACCTACCTGAATTGGTTGATGCGAAAGTCGACTCATTGAAAGTAGAAGGCCGTATTAAAGGCGCACACTACGTTTACACCGTGGTAGACACATGGCGTAAACAGATTGATAGCTTTGTAGAAAGTGGTTTGTTGATCGAAGACGATTCGAACCTGCACAAAGTATTCAACCGTGATTTCACCAACTCTTTTCTAAAGGGCAACCTAACGAAAGACATGTTCATCGATAACCCGCGCGACAACAGCATGAACTACGCTGTTGAGAAAGCGACGGAGCAGAACAACGAAATCTCTGTAGTACAGATTCAAGAGGTGACCAACGAACTTCACCAAGCGAAAGACGTTCTTGGTAACGAGATGCGTGAAAAGATCGAGTTCCTTGATATTCGCAAGACACCAGTAGCACTGTCGTTCAGCGCAAAATTGGGTCAACCATTTACGGTGACCGTGAACACGCCAAAAGAGAACTTTACCCTTCAATCTAAATCGCTATTGAAAGCGGTTGAAGAGAAGGCTATTACTCAAGAGCTACTTGAGAAGCGATTCAAAAACGTGAAGAGTGCAGTTCACACGTTAGAAAGCCATGATTTCAGTGAACTGGACGCGGGTTTGTTGATTCCTCTAAAAGAGGTTTCAGATATTAAAGACGAGATCGACTTCATTCTGAACGGCTCTGTGGAAGTGATTAAGCATGTTGAAGTGCCAGCATTGCCTCAGCACCCTAAAGTGAACGAGAAGCCGACTATGTCTATGCTTATCGCTGATGTAGAAGACTTACACCTATGTGATGTGACTAACGCGGATGTTTACTTCAAACTGCCTGAAAGTTTCAAGAAGCGTTGCAACAAGTACATCGACATCTTGGCAGCAAACCCACGTTTGATTCCTTGGTTCCCAGCGGTATTGATCGGTAAAGATTACGACGAAGCCGTTCGTATTCTTGAAGAAATTAAGCCTGCTCGCATCGTGACAAACAACACGGGTATTGCTTACAAAGCTTACGAGATGGGTATCGAGTGGGTTGCTGGCCCGTTCATGAACACAACCAACTCTCACGCATTGGTTACTCTGAAAGAAGAGCTTAACTGTGCTGGCGCATTCATTTCGAACGAGATCAATAAAGGTCAGATTCGTCATATTCGTCGCCCAGAGAACTTCAAACTGTTCTACAGCATCTACCACCCAATCTTGATGATGACCAGCCGTCAGTGTTTCTTCCAAAGAACTGTAGGTTGTAATAAGCCAAGCATTGAAGCGGGTTGTATGTTGAAGTGTGAGAAAGCGACCACGATTACCAACGTGAAAGGCATCTCTTTCGCGGTTGATAAACAGAAGGGCGGCTACCCAAGTATTTACAACCACGAGCAGTTCTTAAACCATGACGCAGTAACTGACTTCTCAGGTCTGTTCGACGAGTTCTTTATTGACCTAACCAACATCGGTGCAGGTTCAAAAGAAGTACAAGACAAAGTAGAGCTTATCAAGCACTTCGAAGCGCTACTGAACGGCGTTGAAGGTTCACAACAGAACCTGGAGCAGATGGTCGAGATTCGCACTAATGCGCAGTACGTTCAAGGCCTATAAGCTGCAAGGTTTATAGGGTTCATGGTCTATAGCTTTTAAGACAAAAAGCGTTCATGGTCTATAAGACTTAAACGCTTATAAGCACTTTGAACCAATAAACAAAAGGCCACTCAATCGAGTGGCCTTTTTGTATCTGAGTATTCTGAATCAGCGAATATGTTATTCCGTGACTGTTTCTTGTTTGAAGCATGGGCTTTTCAACGTGTTCATCTTTTCAATTTCGTTGGTTAAGCGCAGCGAGAGCAGGGCTTTTTGGTTTGAAGCAAAATCAAACATCACGATAGTCGCGGTGCCAATGGTCGTAAGTTTTTGCTGAGTCTTACTGACAATCGCGTATTCCATGGTGAATCGGTCATCTTGAATATCAGTGACACGAGAGCCAATCATCAAGGTATCTGGATACGTGACTGGGCGGAAATACTTACAGTAAGTGTCACCAAGAACAGGCCCAACTTTGGTAATCGCCATCTCTTCCATCAACTCAACGTGCTTGAAAAAATCTAAGCGAGCGGTTTCGAAATAGCGAAAATATACGGCGTTGTTAACGTGATTGAGTGCGTCCATTTCTCCCCAAGCGACAGGGATTTCTGTTACTACCGGATAGTCAGATAATAGTGCTTCCATGCGAACTCTCTTATTGTTATTGGAATAAAAACCCTACCGCTAATTTAACAAAACTGCAACATGTGTAATTCAAGTTTTTGAAGCCTGAAATCACACAGTGTCAGTCACTTAGTTACACATGCACTCGATGGCTAGGCATTAAGGTGTTTGAATTGCAGCTCAACTAAGCGTTGGTACAATTCGCAGCTATTGATGAGAGACTGGTGGTCGCCGATGTCTACTAGCTGTCCTTTATCGAGCACTGCAATCTGGTCGGCGTGTTTAATTGTTGATAATCGGTGCGCGATAATGATGGTTGTTCTGCCACGCATTAATTCTTCTAAAGCTTGTTGAACATGATGTTCACTTTCGCTGTCTAGCGCACTGGTTGCTTCATCTAACAATAGAATATTCGGATCTTTTAGGATGGCACGAGCGATGGCAATGCGTTGTCTTTGCCCGCCAGAAAGCCTAACACCGCGTTCACCAAGAAAACTGTTGTAGCCATCAGGTAGGTTTTGAATAAACTCGTGCGCGTGTGCTTTTTTAGCCGCCTCGATAACTTGTTCGTCTGTTGCCTGCGGGTTGCCGTAGCGAATATTATGGAACACATCGTTACTGAACAGTGCGGGTTGCTGCGGCACCAACGCCATCTGCTTTCTTAGCTCGTTAGGATCAAACTGATTCAGTTCAACACCGCCTAACGTCACTTTACCCACTTGCGGGTCGTAGAAACGTTGCAATAGTTCGAACAGGGTAGTTTTACCTGCACCAGATGGACCAACTAACGCCAACACTTTGCCTTCATGCGCAGTTAACGTGAGGTTACTTGTTGCGGGTTGGTCGGGTCTGGATGGGTAACAGAAGGTCACATCTTCAAAAGCGACTTCTGGTGTCACGTTATCTAGTGATGTTGGATTTTCTACAGGCGCAACAATGTGGCTTTCGACTTGTAGAATCTCGATTAATCGTTCGGTAGCGCCTGCCGCACGTTGCAGCTCGCCCATCACTTCTGAAATCGTACCTAATGACGAGGCAACCATGATTGCGTAGAACACAAACGCGGCTAAATCACCCGCCGACATGGTGCCGTTGATGACATCACTGCCGCCAACCCAAAGCATGCCTGCGATAGCACTGAATACAATCACGATAACGCCGGAGATAAGAATCGCGCGCTGTTTTACACGCTGGCGACCGATCTCGTAAGCCTTTTCCACTTCTACCGCGAATGACGCTTTCTCTTGCTCTTCTCGGCTGTAGCTTTGAACCGTTTTAATATGCTCAATTGCTTCACCTGCATAGGAACCCACATCAGACATCGAATCTTGGCTTTGACGAGAGAGGGCCCTCACACGACGCCCGTACACAAGAATCGGAATTAAGATAAACGGCACCGAAGCCAATACAATCAGCGTTAGCTTAATGTTGGTCGCAAACAGCATGATGATTGCACCAAGACACATCAACGCGCTGCGCATCGCCATCGAGAACGATGAACCAATGATACTTTGCAATAGCGTCGTGTCTGTGGTGATACGTGACATGATGTCGCCACTGCCATTGGTTTCGAAGTAACTCGGGTGCAGTGTCACAACATGATTGAAAACCGATAAGCGAATGTCTGCACTCACACGCTCCCCAACAGAAGAAACCAAATAGAAGCGGAAGAAAGTACCAAACGAGATCAATACGACCACGACCATAATGAATTGAATTGCGCTGCCTAAATCTGAGAGTGATTGTTGGCTAAAACCTTGGTCGATGAGAAGGCGAATACCGTGTCCGACTGAAAGGGTTAAGCTCGCTGTGAAGATCAACGCGATCAACGCAGCAATAACACGACCTTTATAAGGCTGAATGAATTTACTCAGCTCAAACAAAATACGGAGGCTTTTTTTCTCAGGTTTGGCACCGGGATCTTTTTGAGTCTGTCGCTGGTTTGAGTCGAGCGTAGAAGAGACATCGTTTTGCATATGACTGCCTTAATGTGTTGTCGCTTTAAAAATAGATGGCTTGTTACTTATTACTTATTACTTATTGCCTGTACTGCGAGTTGTTCGCTGGGAAGTAATTGTTGTTGAGAATAGAACCCATTAAAGCATTTATTGCGCTGTGACGCTCACTAGGAAACTCAATTTCCAATATTTCTTCACCACTAAGTGAATAATTCGAAACGACCTTAAAGGAAAAATAAGCATTCTGATCCAGTCATTGTGAGAGGGAAATAGGGCATTTAACTCTAATTTTTATGCAAGTAAATTGGCATTGATAGGAGAGTGTGCTCATAAGTTATCAATCGAGTTAGGATTTATAAATTGATGGCAAAACGTTTGCTTTTTGTCTCGATATTAACTTTATCAATGACTTGCAACTTTTGGTTGTAAGACCAGTTATAGCGACTGTTTTTTGTGTAATATTTGTTACAAAAATTCAACAAAGTAGTTTTTTATACATTTTTCTTGCATAAAACCTCGGATTGAATAGAATAACCAGCAGATGACAATTAATGCAGTATTGTGGCATGAGTATTCAAGTAAAGAGCATCAACAAATCATACGGTGATACCCAAGTTCTTCACGACATCAGTTTCGACTGTGAAAGTGGCGAAACCTTGGTATTGCTTGGCCCAAGCGGCGCGGGCAAGAGTTCATTACTGCGTGTATTGAACCTGCTAGAAATCGCGGACAACGGCGAGTTAGACATTGCGAACGAGCAATTCGACTTTTCAAGCCAAATCCAAGAGAAGCAGGGGCTTAAACTTCGTCGTAAAGTCGGCATGGTGTTCCAGCAATACAATTTATGGCCACACATGACAGTGATGGAAAACTTGATTGAAGCACCAACCAAAGTTGCGGGTTTGGATAAGCAAGAAGCGATTAAACAAGCTCAAGAAGTACTAAAGACACTTCAACTTGCCGACAAAGCAGACGCTTGGCCACTTCAACTGTCTGGTGGTCAACAACAGCGTGTTGCAATTGCACGTGCGCTGATGATGAAACCAGATGTGTTGTTGTTTGATGAACCAACAGCGGCGCTTGATCCTGAAATCACCAATCAAGTCGTGAGCATTATTAAAGAATTGAGCGGGACGGGCATTACCCAAGTGGTAGTGACGCACGAAGTTGATTTCGCGAAGAAGATTGCTAGCCATGTTCTGTACCTAGAGAAAGGGTACATCGTTGAACACGGCACCAGCGATTCATTCGTTAATCCTAAGACACCTGAGTTTGCTGAGTATTTGACTCACTAAGTCACTCATAAAAACAAGTTAACTCACTAGATTTAGCTAAACACAACATCACTCAAATTATAAGAATGGCCACAGGCCGCAATTACACAGTATTCGGAGTAACAAAATGAAAAAGATTCTACTAGCTTCACTTATCGGCCTTGCTTCTTTCAATGCAGCAGCTCAAGAAGAAATCAAATTCGCAATGGAAGCGACTTACGCACCGTTCGAATACATGGATGAGAACAACCAAATCCAAGGTTTTGACGTAGACCTAGCAAACGCACTTTGTGAAGAGATGAAAGCGACATGTACTTTCCACAACCAAGCATTCGATAGCTTGATCCCTGCACTTAAATTCAAACGTTACGATGCAGCTATCTCAGCAATGGACATCACTGAAGCGCGTCTTCAACAAGTGAACTTCTCTAACGCTTACTACGATAACTCTGCAGCATTCATCTCTTTTGAAGGAAAAGTAGCAGACCAAACAGCACTAGAAGGTAAGCGTGTTGGTGTTCAAAACGGTTCTACTCACCAGAGCTACCTACTTGAGCAAATGACTGGCGTAACAGCGGTACCTTACTCAAGCTACCAAGATGCATTCATCGACATGAAGAATGGTCGTATCGATTCTGTATTCGGTGACACAGCTGTTGTAGCTGAATGGTTCAAGAAAGAAGACAACTTAACGTACGTTGGCGACCAAGTAACAAACCAAGAGTACTTCGGTAACGGCTTTGGTATCGCAGTAAACAAGAGCAACCAAGAACTTGTAGACCAGCTTAACGTTGCACTTGCAGCGGTGAAAGCGAACGGCGAATACGACAAGATCTTCAACAAGTACTTCGGTAAGTAATTTATGGAATTAACGGGTTACTCTTTAGGGCTCGTCGAAGCAAGCTGGATGACTGTTCAGCTTGCGTTCGTAAGCCTATTGGTTGGATTGGTTCTAGCAGTTTTGTTTGCGAGTGGTGAGATGTCTCGTCGTATTGCAATCAAATGGCCAACGACTGCATTTGTGACGATTGTTCGTGGTTTACCAGAAATTCTGGTCGTACTGTTTATCTACTTTGGTTCGACACAAGTTCTGTTCATGATCACTGGCGACTTCATAGAAGTGAGCCCGTTCTTATCTGGTGTTGTTGCACTGTCACTTATTTTTGCTTCTTACGCTTCGCAAACCTTGCGTGGCGCACTAAAAGCAGTAAGCAAAGGGCAGAGAGAAGCAGCAAGCGCGCTTGGTATTCCTCAGTCTCGTGCATTCTTTCGTATCGTGTTACCTCAAGCGGTAAGACACGCACTACCAGGGTTAACCAACCAATGGTTAGTGTTACTGAAAGACACCGCGTTAGTATCGCTGATTGGCGTAACGGATTTGCTGAAACAAGCACAACTAACATCAGCAGCAACGCACGAAGCATTTACTTGGTACGCAACGGCAGCAGCTATATACCTAATCATCACATTGATTACGCAAAGAGCAGTAAAAGTGATTGATGGTAAGTTCTCTATTCAAGGTTTGGGTAACAAAGGGGCAATGGCATGAATCAACAATACCTCTCTCAAATGCTTGAAGGCTTAGTGACCAGTCTTCAACTCACAGGCGCTTCATTGCTGGTTGGTTGTATCTTGTCACTGCTGATGACGGTAACGCTAATCCTAAGAATACCTGCGATTCACTGGTTAACACGTGGCATCATTACGCTGTTCACCGGCACACCATTACTGGTCCAGATCTTCTTGGTGTATTACGGCCCGGGTCAGTTTGATTGGATTCGTGAAAGCTTCATGTGGACTTGGTTAAGCCAACCTTGGTTCTGTGCAATGTTAGCATTAGCGTTGAACACTGCAGCATACAGCACGCTACTGTTCAGAGGCGCATTCAACGCGATTCCAGCAGGGCAGTGGGAAGCATGTCGCGCACTTGGCATGGACAAAATCGCAACGCTGAAAGTGTTACTGCCATACGCTCTACGCCGCGCCGTTCCAGCTTACTCGAACGAAGTGATTCTAGTCTTCAAAGGCACGTCATTGGCAAGCACCATAACCATCATGGATTTGATGGGCTACGCTCAGCGTATTAACGGCCAAACCTACGACACACTCACCGTGTTCGGTATTGCTGGTGCATTCTACTTAGCAGTAAACGGCATACTAACGCTGATCTTCCGCCAAGTAGAGAAGAAAGCCCTCGCATTCGAAGCCGCGTAATCTAGCCACTCACAAGCTTAACTAACGTATAAAGCCTGCCATTTATGTCCACATAGATGGCAGGCTTTTTTGTGTTTGGGGTATGCGCACGGTTACTGTTTTTATATCCAGTGATTCGGTTTTTTTGCGAAATTCATACTATATGGAAATATTCTGCATTTTGTCATTCAATGAGCCTATCTATGTTTTAAGTCACTGAAATACTGTGATTAATTGTGGTAGAGTTCCGCTCATATGAAACTAGATAGAATGATTCTGTATTTAAATGCAGAATTTTTCTGTCTAAGAACTGTTAGGCAAAAGGAGGAAGTATGCAGTTTCCAGGTGAAAATTTAATTATTAGGTTGTGGGATTCGGTCGAGAAGTTATCGATCGGTGCGTTACAACCGTATCAGATGAAACGTTTAGCTAAAGCTAAACAAGCTACTGAAGTCGCGCAAATACTTCATGAGCATAAAATTGAACGCACAAAAAATGATTTACAATTAGTAGAACAAATTGAATCCTTATCGCTTAATGCAAGCCATACACTATCAGCAGTGATTGAAGACCGAAATCGCCAAGAAACCAATGCTTTAAATTCAATCAACCATGCATATATTCAACTTTGTAATGAGGATAGCAATGACTCTTCCGGTGCACCTTTAAATGAAGATTGGCTACATCGTTGGTATTCTTATGCATCAAAAACCTCAAACGATGAGCTTCAACAGCTTTGGGGTAAATTGTTGGCTGGTGAGCTTAAAAAGGAGAATTCGATCTCTTATCGAATGATGGATTTTATAGACAAGCTTACAGGTAGGGAGATTGATGAAATAACTCTCATACTTTCGCTTGTTGAAAAACGAAACCGCCTCATTATTCGTGGTTGCGACAAGTCTATATCTTTCTTCGAAAAAAATGGTATCGATTCACACTTAATTCAAAAATATACGGATCTTGGTGTGCTTGCTTCATCAACTACTGGAGTTGTTAATGTATCCACTAACTTAGACTTTGAACAGTTTGAGGTTTTCCAATTTATCTATGGGAATGACCTCGTTGAGTTACGTAATACTGAAAAGGGTAAAGATAAAAAATCCTTTATTTACTATAGTCTTGGAGCAAATGGTCAAGCTCTATTCGAGCTATCTGATTATTTATCAAATTTTGATTACTTAAATGAACTTCACAGCGATTTTGATTCAAATGGGATAAATATCCAACACTTTCAAGACAAATTTGCCTAACAAAGCGTTTAAGACGGATTCCCAACGCACGGCATTTTCGGTTTGATTCAGATTTAGTGTTTACGGCACAATGGTTTAGGTGTGGTGGTCTGCGTTGCTCACCACTTAACGCGGCGTTAGCTTACCTCGGTAATTTAGGTGCAAAATTTGGCATGAATTTTAGAAATCATATTGAAGAGGTGGGTTTGTTAGTAGATAAACTTCGACTAAAGAATAGAGTCCAGGTTAAAAGTCGTTCAGATTTAGTTAAATTGGCTCGTAAAAGTTCAGGTTTATATTGGATTGAAACTGACATGCCAATCGGCGAATTAAAGTTAGCTATACAAAAATGTTCTGGGAAGTTAAAAAAAACACGGAAGACTAAACCTGATGGAGTTGGATTCACTCAACAAGTCAATGGTTTTCAAATCATTTATGCAGGTACTGAAAATGATTTACAGAAGCGACTTTTAGAACACCTTTTAGATGAAGGTAACGCAGGTACAACTAAAATGTCGATAAAAATAGATTGTCCACTGTTTTCAAAATATAGTTGGTTTGTCAGTTGTGTTTACTTGAAAGATTACCCTACTCGTTACGCGATAGAAGCATGGTGGAGGCTCAATATTGGCTGGCCACCATTCTGCATACGATAAGCTAACAAACTGTTCAAGAGGGATTCGCAACGTGTGGCATTTTCACTATGCGTTGGTTTTAGTGTTTAAGGTGGAATGCGGCGGCTTCGGTATTGTGTTGCTCACCCCTTAACAGGGCTACATGGACTCCCTCTTTTGTCAACAATAGCTCCCGCTGACAACAGTGGATCGGACAGCAGCTCTACATTCGGTGTTTAATCGGAATCGTTCCGTCACCTTGATGATATTCGCTTGATGCCAGCCTCATTCGTTAAACAGTATTTATTACTTCCCAATTAAACAGGTTTAGGCATCTCGGTCTGGTCGTATTGTCATCATTTGCTATTGCTTTGACTCGGTGAGTGTTAACCGTTTACATAGTTAATCTTGTACTCTTTTCCTGTTGTTAATAATGCCCATATTATACGAGCGTTTTTTGCTGCTAGGGCGACAGCTGCTCGTTTATAACCTCGGCGTTCAACGAGTTGATTTAACCAAATACTGTTGCGATCGGTTTTCTCTTTACATCGTGCAATAACGGCTCTTGCGCCATGAATAAGTAAAGTGCGAATGTGTTTTTCGCCTCTTTTGCTGATGCGACCAAGATGAACATGACCACCTGTTGAGTATTGTCTTGGAACCAACCCTATCCAAGCGGAAAATTGGCGGCTAGAGCCAAATTGTTTGGCGTCATTGACGGTCGCGACAATGGTACTTGCACTGTGTTCACCGACACCTGGAATATCCATGAGGGCTTTGGCTGAAGCCATCTCATGAACTAAAGCAGAGACTCTGCGATCATAGTGCAATACTTCTAGGTTAAGGTTTTGAATCTTGTTCGATAGATCTTGAAGTAGCTCTCGAGCGAGTATAGGCAAACCATTTTCTGCATCTTCAAGGACACTACCAATAGTGTTTTGAGCCGAGTAGCGCCCCTGAGGCATCACAATACCAAATTCGGAAAGCAAACCTCTGAGCTGGTTAATAGTCGCCGTTCTTGTTTTAATTAGCCCCTGTCGAATACGGTGCAGGCAAAGCACAGCTTGTTGCTCTTCACTTTTTATAGAGACAAATCGTGTTTTGGGTCTAGATACCGCTTCACAGATGGCCTCTGCGTCATTGGCATCGTTCTTCTCATTTTGTCGATATGGAATAACGAATTTGGACGCCATAATTTTCGGGTTATGACCTAGTTTCAGTAGCTCTCTCGCCCAGTGGTGTGCACCAGAGCACGCCTCCATACCGATGAGGCAGGGAGGTAACTTCGCGAATGTGTCTAAGAGTTTGTTTCTTTTGACAGTTTTGCGTAGGACGCACTTGCCATATGCATCAACGCCGTGAATACTGAACACATTCTTGGCGAGGTCAACGCCAATAGTTTTAATGGTGGACATAGTAACCTCCAGTTCTTCAGCGTGTACTAAGTAAGTATGGCACGCAGAGTGTCAGGTAGAGGGAGTCCATATCATTCGTTATATGCCAATAGTGTAATACAAGGGGCAGTTTTGATGGAAAAATGGTTAATCGAAGTCAATGAGGCGTTACTTGAGGCGCTACAAGCTATTGCTAGTGGCGATATCCCAAAAGAAAATATGTATAAACTAGCGACTATTTTCTACTCGAAGCGTAACAATATGAACAATGATGCGCTATTTGAATCTATGAACGAAGAAATTGAAGAACAAGTTAAAATAGATTGGTCTTTCGATATCAAATCTAAACTGCAATATCGGTTTCATTTTGTGTCCTCTTATCTACTTTGTTATGTCGTAGCGGGAAAAGTAGATGAAATGGAATACGATCGAATAATGGACTATATCAATCGAGAACTTGATTTATTTCAAGACTAAATATGCAGAACTGAGCATATAACAAAGCGTTTAAGACGGACTCCCAACGCAAGGCGTTTTAGGGTCAATTTAGTTTATGTGTTTATGTGTTTATGTGTTTATGTCACAAAGGTTTAAGTATAGTGGTTAGCGTTGCTCGCCACTTAACGCGGCTACATGGATTCCCCCGGTTGTCAAACATCCGCTAAACTTATGTTGATGGGTTTTGGACTGCCGCTCTACATTCGGCCTACTTATCGACGATTCGCATACGTCGTGGCCCTGATGACTTGCGCGACTGCGGTGCCTTATTCGTTAGATGACATCTAATGTGTCCGCCGCATTAACAGGCTCTCCGCAAGTGGCCTTAACCTATCTCCATCATTAGCGTCTGCAATGACCCGGTGGGTTTAACTCTTTATGCTGCTTAAGGTTTTACTTAAGCAGCATAGTTTTCATATTCTGTTTGATTGTGTAAAAGCGACCATATAATTCGTGCGTTCTTCGCGGCAAGTGCCACTATTGCTCGGTTCATTCCTCTACATGGATTCCCCCGGTTGTCAAACATCCGCTAAACTTATGTTGATGGGTTTTGGACTGCCGCTCTACATTCGGCCTACTTATCGACGATTCGCATACGTCGTGGCCCTGATGACTTGCGCGACTGCGGTGCCTTATTCGTTAGATGACATCTAATGTGTCCGCCGCATTAACAGGCTCTCCGTAAGTGGTCTTAACCTATCTCCATCATTAGCGTCTGCAATGACCCGGTGGGTTTAACTCTTTATGCTGCTTAAGGTTTTACTTAAGCAGCATAGTTTTCATATTCTGTTTGATTGTGTAAAAGCGACCATATAATTCGTGCGTTCTTCGCGGCAAGTGCCACTATTGCTCGGTTCATTCCTCTTCGTTCCAGAACGCCTCTGCACCACTGACTTAACTTATCTTGCTTGTCGCCAAGGTTGGCAATCACGGTCCTTGCGCCGTGAACTAATAGTGTTCGTAAGTATTTGTCGCCGTGTTTGGTTATCCGACCTAACCGAGGTTTTCCTCCTGTGGAATATTGCTTTGGTACTAGTCCTAGCCAAGCAGAGAAATCACGGCTTTTATCAAATTGAGAACCATTGCCTATCGAAGCAAGTATCGCAGTAGCGGTTTGCGGCCCAATACCTCGAACTTTCATCACTCGTTGAACATTAGCGCTGACCTTAGCAAAAGAGTCAAAGACTTGTTCTGTATCGGCGATACGTTGATTCAATTCACCAAGGTGGTGATAAGCATCGGCAATGACTGTTCTTGCGAGGTGTGGCAGTTCATTTTCTGCATCTTCGAGCATTAAGGGAACGTGTTTCATTAACGAAGAGCGGCCAACAGGAATGATCAACCCGAATTCAGAGAGTAGGGCGCGCATGCGATTCATAAGCGCGGTGCGTTCACGAACCCAATGCTCTCTCATTCTATGTACCGATAAGATGGCTTGTTGCTCGGGGGATTTTACGGGTACAAAGCGAGTTGATGGACGCTGAACAGCTTCGCATATGGCAACAGCATCATTAAGGTCGTTCTTTCCTTTAGTTCGATAAGGCATTACGTATTTAACGGCCATAATGCGGGCGTCGTGCCCAAGTTTATTGAGTGTTCTTGCCCAATAATGTGCACCACCACACGCTTCAACGCCTATACGCATGAGTGGCATATTTGCTATTGTAGTCAGTAGTTTAGAGCGAGTTACCGACTTATGAAGTATGACCTTACCATTTTGGTCTACGGCATGAAGACTGAAGTGGTTTTTAGCTAGGTCGATACCGCAGAAATAAGAATAATCAGACATGGTGCCTCCGATGCATTTAAGTACCACATAAGTGTGGCAGATCCTCGGTAGGGGGAATCCATGTCATTCGTTATATGCAAGAGGTTGATTTAATTTGAATATACCTGTTTTATACATTTTTTCGGGGCTCCCTGCTTCAGGGAAATCTACCTTAGCTAAGCTACTCGCTAAACAAATAGGCGCAATGTACATGCGCGTTGATACTGTAGAGCAGGGGCTTCGAGACCTCTGTAACTTTAATGTAGAAGGTGAAGGTTATCGGTTAAGTTATCGGATCGTTCGCGATAATTTGGAACGTGGTCATAGCTGCATCTCTGATAGTTGTAATCCTATAAAACTTACTCGGAGTGAGTGGCAAGAAGTTGCTGAATATGCAGGAGCTAAGTTTGTGAATATTGAGGTTTCTTGCTCGGATGTTATTGAGCATGAAAGTCGAGTTAATAATCGCGAATGCGAAGTGGCTAATTTGAAGCTTCCAACATGGCAACAAGTCAAAAGTCGTCATTATGAATCGTGGGAAAGTGATGTGGTTAAAATTGATACGGCAGGTCAAACTGTTGAAGCATCGTTTTCTGAATTAGTAGAAAAGTTAAGAGTGTAAAAAGCACTTAGTATCAAGTTTCAGACTTAAAAAGGAAGTTGTATGAATTTAGATAAAGCTAAAAAACGTATCGCAAAGCAGGTTAAAAAAGGCGACAACGGATATCCAAAAATCACTTTAGCGTATTACGGAACGACCAAAGATCTCGCAACGGAAGTCGCAGTTCAATTTATGCTGGGTGAGAGCGATGGTGTTCAAGAAGAACGTTTTTCTTGTGAAAGCGAAATCCGAGATAATGAGCTAATCCAAACGACGCTGCTCAAGATAATCGAGCGCGCTAATGTGAACTCAGTGATTGAAGTTGAAGGCGTGGCTGTTCTTTAGTTTTATAAGAGTCAGTTGGCTTGCTAGGAAAATTTACTCATAATTTATCAAGGAAGAAACGTTATGAAATTAGCTCAGTTAAATATCGCTCTGGCAAAATACCCGTTAGATGCGCCGGAAATAAAAGAGTTTGTCGATAACTTAGAGTTGGTCAATGGAATTGCAGAAAGCAGTGAAGGGTTCGTTTGGCGTCTGAAAGATGAATCTGGTGACGCCACCAACATCCAAGCTTTCGATGATCCTAATATGATTGTGAACATGTCGGTGTGGGACTCTGTGGATTCGTTAAAGAACTTCATGTTCCGCACGCATCATCGTGATTTCATGCGCCGAAAGGGGGACTGGTTTCATCGTTTACCTGAAGATACTTATGTGCTTTGGTGGATTGAAGAAGACCATATTCCCACACTCGAAGAAGCAATAGAGCGACTTGAACACCTCAGAGAAATCGGTGATACACCGTATGCCTTCACTTTCAAAACCAATTTTACAGAGTCAGAAGCGCCAAAATAGCGTTCATAGATAACCAACATTATGTTTTTAGACGTTTTATGGTAATTCCCGTGAAGATGAGCCGGTTATTGGTATGATGTATCTATAGTATTCGAGAGGTTTTATGATGTTGAAAATGAAAAGTAGTGTACTTGCGATGTGTTTATTCGGTTTCAGCATGAGTGCTACCGCTTCAACACTGGAAGAGTGTGCCAAACTTCTTCCTGACGGTCACACGTATAAAGTAGAGATCATTTTAGACGTAGATAAGACTGAGAAGGATCCAACGGTGAAAGGCAGTTTTGGTGTGACGGGGGGAGCGGATGCGCCAGATACTTTTGATATCGGTGATTTTGTCGAGTGCGCAGGTCCTCTGATCAAAACCGTAGATACAGACAGCAACAATGCATCTAATTCCTAGTCACTGGTTGTCGCGTAAATAGTTCACTTTCGTCATGGAAGACATGAACAGGGGTACTTAAACTAGGTTGAGGTGAATAGGGTAATTATGGGCGATTATTTAGATATTTGGTTTACGGTTACCTCCTTAGTTTTTATTGTAAGCTTACTTTCAGCTCTTTTTGTTGGGGTCTGGCGTAAAAATATAAAAGCGTTGATTCTATTAAGTGGAGTCGCAGCAATCAGTATCGTTCTGTTTCTCTCTCAGAAGTATCAAATCCGAAAGCTCCTCGCTGAAGAGCTGAGCGTGTCGAGTTTCGTTGTGGAGGCTCATGAGGAGTTTGAGGAATCTAAATTGTTAGATTCTTTGAGAAGTAGTAACTACGTAACGATGAATAGAACGAAACCTTTGTCAAAAAGTAAAGTACGTATTGTTATTAACTCTGGCGAGGTTGAGTTATTGATAGCTCAAGACTCTAAGAACGAAGAACTGTTTTGGGTCTATTACCCTAAATACCGATTTAGTCGTTTAAACCCAATAGGAAAGGTACGTATCCGTTAAACATGGGTGCACAATTGCCACAGCGACTTTCAGTAACAAAAATACCGCCGACGATATCGGCGGTATTTTTTATTAGGCTTATTGCATCGTTCAGCTGAGAACAGAAAGATTAGTTAACGTGGGCTAATTCGACACTCTGTGTTTCATTAGCGACTTTCCAATCGCCACCTAACGCTTTATACACTGCAATCGTGGTATTGGCGGTTTGAAGCTTGGCGGCCACTTGGCGATCTTGCATCGCTTTTTGTTGTCTTTGTGCGTCTAACACCGACAAGTAATCGACTAGGCCCGCTTTGTATAGCGACTTTGCTTTACTCACTGCGTTATCGACGGCAAGGGTGGCTTCATCGATGCGCTTTTGGTTCTCTTGGCTACGGCCATAGGCAAACAAGCTTGAATCGACTTCCGCAAAGGCGCTATCAACTGAGTGTTGATAGTTTAGCGCTGCAGAACGGAACCTTGCTTCGTTCATTTCAACCATGGCTTCGCCTCGACCACCATCGAATACATTCCAACTTATGCCAGCAGATGCCGCCCAACCGAATGAATCGCTACTGAATAAGTCATCAAAACTTCCTGCAGTTACTCCTGGCGTACCCGTTAGGAAGAATTTTGGATAGCGATTGGCAATGCTTGCGCCGAGTTCTTCGTTAATGGCTGCCATTTCTCGTTCTGCAATTCGGATGTCTGGGCGCTGTTCTAACAAGTCAGAAGGTAAGCCTGTCGGAATAACATCGTTCATTCTCGGTAACGTAAATTCACCCGCTAAACGTTGGTTCACGCTCGTAAGTGATTCGCCTAACAACACTGCCATACGTTGTTTGTGAACTTGCTCTGCGATTTCAAGTTGAGGAAAAATGGATTCAGTCGCGGCAAGCATGGCTTTGGCTTGAGCAAGATCTAACTCCGAGCCGTAGCCGCTACGAACAACTTTGGTGACCAGTTCTAAAGTCTGCTTTTGGTCGGAAATGTTCTCTAGTGCGATCGCTTTTCGCTCTTGAGCGCCGCGATATTGCAGGTAGTTGTGAATGACATCTGCAGTGATCAAGGTATTCAAACCGGATTGGAATATCTCGGCTTGTTCCACTCGAATTGTTGCCGCGTTGGATTGCTTATCGATACGTCTAAACAAGTCCATTTCCCAGGCGATGCTAGCACCTAAGAACCCGCCATCGTGTTGCGCTTCCAGCAACGACATCCCCGTTGCTGATTCAACCGCATCAGAGGCGCCAAATACTGGGCCGAGTAGGGAGTCGTTCTCACTCAGTTGGTAGTTGTAATAACCGCCGCCGACATTGATGGTCGGAACCTTGAATGATTCAACCACGCTTTTGTATGAGTTCGCCATGTTGATTCGCTCGGCGGCCAGTTTAAGTGGGATGTTCTGGTTTTGAACATCGGCCACTAATTGATTGAGCGTTGGATCATTGAACTGTGCCCACCAATGATTGTGCTGTTCGTCTTGGTTCACCCCTTCTTGGCTGTATAGAAATGTCTCAGCCATTGTCGTTTGTGGTTCTTCGTAATCTGGGCCAACGGCACAGCCGGTCAGCAACAAGGCGAGAGCAATAGGAGCCACTTTAAACTTAGTTAATGGATACATGTTTATTGCTCCTTGTTGAATGAGGTTGGAGTGCTGCTGTTTGTAGATTGAGGCGTCGCATCGAGCATAACTACAGCATCTTCAATGGCTTCAGCCACAGTCTTTTTCTCTTCAGTTCGATAGAAAAGCTTGTACAGCGCAGGCATTACAAACAGAGACAACACAGTTGCTGCAGCCAAGCCACCGATAATGGTTGCCGCCATCTGGTCAAATAGCAGGTCACTGAGCAGCGGGATCATGCCAAGTGCCGTGGTGAGTGCACCCATCGAAATCGCCATTGTGCGGTTCACGGTGGCTTCTTTAATTGCGTCTGACAGTGAGCGACCGTCTTTACGTTCAAGCTCGATCTGGTCCATCAACACGATGCCGTTCTTGATGATCATACCGGTCAAGGTTACCGCGCCGATAAGCGCCATGAAGCCGAATGGTTTATCCAACAGCAATAAGCTGAATGTTGCACCCGTCGCCGCAAGCGGTAGGGTGGTGAAGATGATCACTGGCTGTTTGAAGCCGTTAAACATCGCCACTAAGATAATCATCATCAACAACATCGCTTTAGGTAGCTGTTTAAGAATATCGCTGACCGCTTTATGCTCGTCGTAATATTCGCCACCCCATTCCAAGTGGTAACCGTGTGGAAGGTGAATGGATTCTATTTGTTCTTTAACGGAGTTTCTTACCGCTGCAGGAGTAGTGTAACGACCAACGCCAGCTTGCGCAGTGATGGTTTTTACTCGGTCACGACGCCAAATCATGGTCTCTTCGCTTGTAAGCTCAAACCCGTCAATGACTTGACCTAGTGGAACGCTGTGGATGCCCAATAAAGAACGTACCGGCAAAGTTTCTAGCGATTGAATAGAGCTTTCTGTACCACGCAGTTGAATCGTCACCAGTTCGTCGTTTAAGTTCATACGACCTAGCGGCATGCCTTCTGACGCGCGTTTCATCGCGAATGCAATGTCGGCACGGTTAATACCCGCAAGGCGCATCTTGTCTTGGTTGATGACGGGTTCTAGCACTTTGCTCTTTTGACGCCAGTCGTCACGAACGTACTTGGTGTCTGGGTGTCGAGCAAAGATCGCTTTCGCTTGTTCAGATAAGCCGTGCAGTACCTCGATATCTGGGCCTGAAAAACGCGCTTCAACACTGAATTTATCCGAAGTCGCAAGCTTTAAGCTTCTAAAGCGAGGATCGGCGTTTGGATACTCTTCCATTAACCATTTGTCGCCACGCGCAATCAGCGGGCTGAGTGAAGGGAAATCGGTCGCGTTAATCAAGATCTGACCATAAGCTGAGTCAAACGGCTCTGGCTCAATGGTCACTGAGAAACGAGGAGCGCCAGCACCAACGTACGTTGAAATACTCTCGACTTCCGGCTGCTCTAACAACCATTGTTCGATACGCTTCATGTCTTCTGAGGTCTGTTCAACCTTGGCGCCATTTGGCAGCCAGTAATCTAAGAACAGAATGGGTCTGTCGGCTTGTGGAATAAAGTTAACGGCAATATTCGGGATAGCCAATGCAGTGACCAAGATCAGCGGAATAAGCCCCGTCAGTGCTTTGAGTGGATTATCTACCGTCCAGTTTACGCTCTTACGATATAAGCTTACTTTGGTGTTGTCAGCTTGCTTAGCTGGCTTGATGAAGAACCAACACATCAAAGCTGTGAACGTCATTGCGACAAACCATGACAACAACAGTGAAGAGGCGATAATTAGGAATACTGAGCTTGCGAACTCAGCGGCATCGGTTTTTGAAAAGATAACAGGGCTCGCACCCATGATAGCAATGACTGTCGCGCCAAAGAGTGGTGTAGCGGTCTCTTTAACAGAATCAATTGCAGCTTTGGTTCGGTCGACGCCTTTGTTGATTTTCACAATCATCATATCGGTGATGACAATGGCGTTATCCACCAACATGCCAAGCGCAAGAATGAAGGTACCTAGCGAAACTCGGTGTAAATCAATTGACGCGATGTTCATGTAGATAAGCGTCAGCAAGATAGTCAGCAACAAGCTTGAGCCGACAATGGTTGCGCTTTTTAGTCCCATGAATATCGATAGGACGATGAATACAATCGCGACACTTTCTAGCAAGTTGCTTACGAAGTTGTCGATCGATTTCTGAACTTCTTCCGGCTGGTTAGCAACTGTCGCAATATCAACACCTAACGGCAGGGTCGATTGAAAATCGCTGACGATCTGATTGATTTCATCGCCAAGTGATACCACGTTGACTCCGGTGACTGGGCTCATCGCTAATGTGACTGCAGGCACGCCGTTGAAGCGGTTCTCTGTCATCATTGGCTCTTGGTAGCCCATTGTTACGTCTGCAATATCGCCTAAGCGGATTAAGCTGGTGCCTAACTCACTCACACCGCCTTTGATCATCAGATTTTTGATGTCGTCTAATGAACCAAACTCACTCGACTGTTGAACTCGGATTCGCTCAGTTCCTGCTGAAAACTTACCGGCATCAAAGGCCATGTTTTGCGTATTCAGCTGCGACCAAACTTGTGTGATGGATAGGCCGTATTGCGCCAACCTTTCATCTGGGATGTCGATATGAACAACGCGTGGTTGAACACCGTGTAATTCGATCTTCTTAATACCATCGACGGTTTTAATTCGACGTTGCAACTCTTCTGCGTAACGTCTTAATTCAGCAGGCGAGGCATCCTTACTGTGGATAGAGAAAAGCATGCCGTAGACTTCAGAGAACTCGTCTTGTACGACACTGATCTGCGCAGTCGAAGGCAATAACAGCTTCATGTCAGATACTTTGCGGCGCAATAAGTCCCACTCTTGAGGAAGTGCCTTTGAATTAAGAGACTCTTTGAGGTCGACAAACACCATCGACATGCCAGGGCGAGAGAGTGAACGAAGTCGGTTTAATGATCCCATCTCTTGCAGTTTAGTTTCGACGGTATCAGTAACTTGCTGTTCCACTTCTTCCGCAGAAGCACCGGGGTAGAGCGTTACTACGACGGCCGTTTTGATGGTAAAGCTTGGATCTTCGAGCTTGCCAAGATCAAAGTAAGAAAACAGGCCTGCGATAACACTCAATGCAGTGAAAAACAGGATGAAGGTGCGTTGTTTGATCGCAAAATCAGCTAGATTCATCATGATTTACCTACAGACTCTTAACTTGAATATCGGAGAAGTGTTGGCCTTCCATGACGTACTGAGCACCACTCACCACGACGAAATCGCCATCGTTGAGCGTTGATTCAACGCATACGGTATTTTGGGACATCGAAACCACGTCCACAGTTACGCCATGAGCTTGTTCATTTTGAATAGTGAACACTTGCTCGATACCCGATGGATTCACGATCGCTGAATACGGTAAGCAGAAATTATTGGTTGGTTCGCCAAGTTGAGTCGTGAGTGTTACGGCTTTGCCCGGCAACACAGATTTGTCGCGTGACTCCAGATGGTAAGTAACCGCGTAGGTTTGCTTAATAGGATGAGGTGACGTTGCAATTTCAGTCGCGTACCCAATCAATTTTTCCTCTGAGCCGTACCAGTTGATACCAGCGGTCTGATTCGGTTGGAATTTATGAATTAGGTTTTCTGGGACTTGGATTTTAACTTCAAGTTGATCGGGGTTGTGGATGGTGAAAACTGAAAAACCCGGCAGGACTTGTTCGAACTGTTCGAAGTTAGATGCAGCTACCACGCCGTCAAAAGGGGCGAGCAGTTGTGTATAACGAATCGAATCTTTTGCGCGGCGTATGTTTTGTTCAACCACTTTAACCGCGGCTTCACTTCTTTCATAGCCGCTGATAGCACGATCCAGATTAACATCGGCAATCGCGTTGTCATCAATCGCTTGTTTCACTCGAGCGAGCTCAGTCTTAGCCAGCTTGTGTGCAGATTTTGCTTCAAGAGAACGAGCTTGTAACTCTTCCAACGCCACTTGGTAATCATGCGGGTCGAGTTGTGCCAACGGCTGGCCTTTCTTTACTGGATCGCCAACCGAGACCATCACATTTTGAATAGTACCAGGTACGCGAAACGCCACTCCTGCTGTTTCTGATGATTGCAATTTACCCGTGAAGGATTTTTCGATCTGATGAGAAAGAGGCTCAAGTTGAATAACTTGAATTGGTCGCGTTTGCTTCTGAGGGAGCGTCGCCTCAGAGTCATTACAGCCAAAAAGAGGGATCAGGCTTAGTGCGATGACCGTATGTTTAAGGATAGGTGTCTGTTCAAAGATAGACGAACGTTGAGAAATAGGCTTCATGGATTACTCCTGTCAATTTATGGAGTAATTCTATCTTTCACTTAGGTTTAGATAATCTAGTCTATTCGCGAAACACTGTCATAATATTCATTACAATAGCTATAGATTTGGAAGCTCTTGTAATAGAAAATCAATCAAAAGTTGAGCGGAGTGACTTAACGCTTTGCGTTGAGGGTAGAGTAGCCATGCTTCTTCTTTTTGAAGCTCCTCGTTAGGGAATAGGTTGATTAAGGCCCCACCTTTGAGTTGTTGTCGTACCAAGAGTTCTGGCAGTAATGCTATACCTCTGTGACGTGTTACACCGCCGATTACGAAGCCTATGCTGTCACTCACCACCGAAGGTTCGACCTTGATGATGTGATCTTTGATGTCCCATCGCTTGTCGATGTCACCACTTGGCCATCTAAAGCAAACAAATGGGTAATTGGCGAGTTCTCTTAAGCTTGAAGGCTTGCCTTCTTTCTCTAAAAATTCAGGACTTGCGACAAAAATACGTTGGAGATCCATGACTTTACGTGCAACTACGTTAGCGTCACTCAATGTGCCGCCATGCATGGCTAGGTCTAATCCTTGGCGGTACATGTCGACAAAACCGTTGCTAATATTGCGAATATCTAGCTCAACCTTAGGGTACATATCTTGAAATTTAAATAGAGTTGATTGCATGATGTCGCTGGTTTCAGGCAGCAGGCCTATTTTCACTTGTCCGTGTGCAACTTCTGATAGGTTGGAAGCAATATGGTTTGCTTTGTCGAGTGCTCTTAATGCATTGAGCAGTTCTTTGTAATAGAGCTCGCCAGCTTTAGTTAAGGAAAGGCTTCGAGTCGTTCTAAAGAATAATTGAATGCCGAGAGACTTCTCAAGGTCGTTAATTCTACGGCTAACGTTAGCTCGCGGAAGGTCAAGAGCATTGGCTGCAGCAGTGAAACTACCTAGCTCGACAACGGTGGTGAACAGCTTAAGATCTTCGATTTTCATAACAACGGCATTTAATCGTTTTTAGAACAGTATGTTGGCATCGTATATCAATTGGATTTTAAAATCGAAGCGTTCTTTTAGTTGGCTTGTTATTAAACAGAGAAAAGCCGGCCGATAATTTATTATCAAAGCTGGCTTTTTGTTCACAGTGGACAGACTGCTCTATTTATCACCTTGGACGAGATTGATTGTAATTTCACCTTAGACCATATTTTTTAGCGGCCTCGTCCGTCGACCATTACGATGATAGTTTTAGAAATGATGGCGAGGTCAGCGGCAATCCAAGATTTCATAGAACATAGACTCAGTGCGTAGCTGTGATCAAAACCTACTTTACGACGTACATCATCGATGCAGGTGTCATAACCTTGGTTCACTTGTGCAAGCCCTGTAATACCGGGCATTACGCCATAAGTGCGGTCCGCAAAGTAAGGGATTTCGTTCTCTAGTTTGGTGTAAAAAGTAGGGCGCTCAGGGCGTGGACCAATAAGAGACATTTCACCTTTTAATACATTAAACAGTTGTGGAAGTTCATCGAGACGAGTCTTTCTCAAGAATCGACCAACCGGTGTGATTCGTGGGTCATTCGCGGTTGCCCAAACTGCACCTGAGCGAGTTTCTGCGTCTTCGTACATGCTACGAAACTTCATGATTTCAAATAGTTCCATTTTCTGTGGTGTTGATTTACCAACGCGAAGTTGGCGGTAGAAAATAGGACCACGAGACGTGAGTGAAATCGCCATCGCAATTAGAGGAAATACAGGCGCCAATAGAATTAGAGCTAACAGAGCACTTACGAAATCGAACGTACGTTTAGCTCTTGAGATTTTGTATTGGTATAGCTTTTGGTTAGATAGCTGTTCAATGTTCATCATAATAAGTCCTCAATGATTCGCTCGTGTCCAAGGTGAATTTTCTAGCCCAACTAGGTAACGAATGCCACCAATGAAGTTGGCGTAGTGTCCAACAATCAAGTATGAGATTAATGAAATAGGTTTGTTCACTAAACGTTTTGGCAATATGCAGCCAAGTACGCCAATGGTGTAAACGGAAATTTGTGCCAAAAGTAATCCCTTAAATACCAGGTAGTGGCTAAGTAAGATTGAGCACACTAAGCACACAATCATTAGATATGGGGTCAGTAGGCGTAGCCCTTTCCCTGAGAAGAAGGCAAATGCGATACCTTTGAATTTAGGGCTAAATAAGCCAAATAATCGAATCGCTTGTTGCATGTTGCCAGCTGAGATACGGAGTCTTCTTTTGAAGTCTGTTTCTAGGTTTGCTTCTTCTAACTCTAATGCCACCATTTGGGTTTCGTATTCAGCGACGTAACCTTGTTTGACAATTTTCATAGGCAGTATGAAGTCATCGTTGATGGTGTTTAGGGGAAGCGGTTCAAACAGATGTGTTCTGAACAAGTAGAATGCGCCATGAGACCCTAAGCTAGAGCCTAATGAAGCCTCTGACTCTTTAACTGCGGTTTGATACTGCCAGTAAGTGTTCTCTCCTTCGTTTCTTGTTGGGCACAGTTGATAAGTTGCATTCACTACACCGACCTTGTCACTTTCAAAATGAGCAGCTGCAATAAGTAATGCATCTAGTGAAATAAGGGCTGATACATCACTTAGTGCTGTAATGTCACTGGCAATCTGTGTCACTTCGTCATTGAGAGTCGCGACTTTACCTCGATTTACTTTGTGGTCATGTATCTCAAAGTGGATATCACTGCACATCGCTTCTTGAATGGTCATTTGTGCAATCTCCACCGTGTTATCAGTACAACCATCACAAGCGATAATGACTTGCAGTTTCTTTTTTGGGTAATCTAATGATGCAAGGTTACGAACCTTGTCCGCTATCCATTGCTCTTCATTAAATGCCGGAACAAGAATGGTAATGGTTGGTAGTGTGCAATCTTGTTGTTCGTCTTTGTAACAACGATGGCTCTCTTCAACGTGGCGCGCTGGGTGGCTTTTAGCGTACCAACGCAGCAATAGAGGGTAGGCTGCGTGATGGTATACAATCAACGCACCAGAAAATAAGCAAAGTCCCGCTAGCAACCAATCGATCATGCGTAAGCTCCTTTTGAGATGTCATTATAAGAGGCAACCATTTTTACAATGTCGAAGTTGTTGAGTACGTAACGACGAGGTGACAAAAAGCGTTCATTTTGTTTTTCTAATAGCGCACTTGCTAATCCCGCAACGCTGCCACTTTGAACGAGCGTGCCACTGAGTGGGCATATGGTTTCATCGACAGCACCGACGTTCATCGCGACGGTAGGAATATTGCACGCTTGGGCTTCTAGTGTTGAAAGTGGTAACCCTTCGTGACGAGAAGGTAGGCAGAAAGTATCTAATGCGCCGTAAAAGGAGGTCATGTCCTCAACTAGCCCTAGGAAGATCACACGATCACTAAGATTCAAACGGTGAGTAAGCTGTTCCAGTTGAACGCGTTTTGAACCATCACCAGCCAATACGACAACGGTGTTAGTCGGAAGTAGGGAAAGTGCCTTAATCAGTTGGTCTTGACCTTTCACATGCTCTAAACGCCCAGCACAACCTACGATGTGTTTGTCAGTAGGCAGGTTGAGCTTTGCTCTCGCGTCTGCTTTTGACATCGGTTTGAACCTCTCACAATCCACACCGTTTTTAATTGTGATGATGTTCTTATACGAAAAGGCACAACGCAGTTGATTGTAAACACGTGTTGCATCGGCAACCAATGTTGGTTGGGCAGCCTTTAGCGCTAGTGCTTGTAAGCGACGACGTTTGGTATTCTTTAAATGCCAAGCATCATGTTCAGTATGAATTCGAGTTGGAACTCCGGTAATGCGAGCTGCATAGCCTGCATAAAGTAGAGGGCCAATGTGGTGGGTATGAACCACATCAGGTCGAATCCCATTAAATGCTTTAATCAGTTTGATGATGATATTGAATTGTACGCCTGGAGCTTTATCTAAGAAGACGATTTGATTTTTGTACTGTTCCAATTTAGGCCAGTTGTTTATCGACTCTTGTTTTGTGCCTTCTAAACTCACGATCAACACTTGGTCTGTTGGTTTAGCGAGGCGCAACAAATCTAACGTCAAAGTTTCTAAGCCTCCTGGAGCAAGGTGCTGAACAACGTGTATGATCTTTTTGCCATGCTTCGTTAACTGGTTATTCATAATTTGGTCCCTGCCTTAGTTACTATTCTTTTTCCTTTCTGACGCCTCGCTTTAAGCTATTCGGTTAAAGCGCTTATCTACACAGTTAGATAGCAGGAGTCGTGCCAATTAAATATGCACTATTTATCAATGGCTTAGTTTGATTTTGTGATCTGTGTATTTGATTTCTCAAAATGGGAATCAAAACAAAATATGAATGAATAGGTATTGGAAAAATAAAAATGGAAATAACAATCGAGAATTGATGGCATATAACGAGCAGGTTTGGCCCGATTTCAAGAAGTAACTGAGCTTTAGAAAAGAAAAATGCCAAGCGAGTGTTAGCGTTTGTTGTTAGGAAGTAAACCTAAGCAAGAGTCTTACTTTAAAGGCTGATTAACTCATTTTAGGGATCACTGTTATCACCGGGACACCCAAGATATCTTCAATTTCGTCTTTGCGCTTGATTGAAGAATCGAACAGCTCAAACACTATAGCTAAGCCAATCCCCAATCCTATACCTGCAGCGAATCCAGCCAGAAGGAAGATAAATGTAGGCATGTTTGATTTCATACTCGGAGTGAAGGGCAAATCGATAATCTTTACACGCTTGTTTTGTTCGAACACGCCCAATGAGCCCGTTAATTGAGCCATTTCATAACGCTCAGTCAGTTCATCGTATAGTTGGCGCTTGATTTCAACTTGTCGTTTAAGACGATACATCTCTTTTGCATTTTCACCGAAGTTATTGGCTTTGTGTTCTAACTCAAAGATCATAGTACGAAGGCTTTTTGTCTCTTCCGTTAACGATTCAAAGCGAGCACGAACCAGCTGTAGACTATGTAGCTGGGTGACCAAAAGTGGTTGAGTATTGGATAGTTTGTTCAGTGTAGCGCTACTCGCGATGTCCCAAAGTTGGTCGCTGTTCATGGCAGGTTGCGTCACTTCTAATAAAGTCGTTCTCTCTTTCTCAAGCCTGTCTAATTCGCGAACTTTAGCCTGTACAGCACTGTGTTTATTTGTGTATTTTGCTTGCAGTAATGTCAATTCACTACGAATGTCTATGATTTGGTCTTCTATTCGACCTATTACTGGGTTGGTTTTAGAAAGCTGTTGATCGATAGACCCTAAGCTTTTTTCGACACCGGATAATTCAGCCTCTTTTTCAGCGAGATTCTGTTTGAGTGATGCTAAGCGGTTTAGACTTTGGCTTTGTACTTCTGGTGTCGATTGCATGTTTTCGTTCATGTATAAAGCCAATGCTTCTTCTGCTTTTTCAAGATCGATATGACGTTTATCGATGTGAATTTTCAAAAAGTTACTTGAGTCTTCAATCGAAGAACGCTCAGGCGCCAACAATTGCTCAATGAAATGCTCACTAACCGAGCGAAGGGTTTGTTCCATACCAACTGGAGTATGAGAGGTTAAACTGATCTTCAAAAAGTCTTTTCCAAGCTGAATCACAGATAAACGTTGCGATAAGTCAGTGATAATCTCTTCTTTTTCTAACTCTGACATATCTGACCTGGTCAATTGCAGTTCGTCAGCCACAGAATAAAGAACATGTCGACTGTGAAGCAGTGTTCTTAATGCGTTGAGTCGGTCTTTAAGCATGGTTGAAACGGCAAGGTCTTCCAAAAATGGATTCATTTTGGCCGTTTCTTGAATCAACATACTGGTATGCGCGTCATACTTGGTCGGGGCTAATTTACTGACCCCAAAGCCTACTAAAGGCAAAATTAGAATAGGCAGTACGATTACGTAGCGCTGGCGCCACATTGCATTCAAGATGGACAATAACCGCAATTTCAGATTATTCATAATAGCTCCAGCATCCAATGAACGAAGTTACCGCGGTTCTGCCAGCTGTCTTTCGCGACGACAGAGACTGGCGAGTTTTCAAAATGACGAGCTTGATCGAGAGCCTCAATCATCTGCCTAGCGCTCTCTACTGATGTTACGTAACTTTTATAAGGTGCTATTGCAGGGAAAGGGGTCGTGACAATTGGCGTTCCTGCTGCGAGATATTCCATCAACTTCAATGGGCTACATGCGCGGATTTGTTCATTATCAACAAAAGGTAATAGGCTAACATCCCAGTGCTGAGAATAACTTGGCAACGTGTGGTGTGGACGAGGACCTAAGTAGTGAACGTTCTCAAGCTTAGGCAATGATAATGTATCAAGTTCATTGGGGCCTATGAATACGAAGTCCCATTCCGGCATTGCTGTGGCAACATGCTCAATCATGTCGTAATCAAGCCACTTAGATAGGCTTCCATAAAAACCAGCTATGGGACGATGGCTGCTTGGTAAATCTTTTGCTCTTGGTACTGGTGTCGAAAATAGGTTGACGTCTACACCATGTGGTAGCAAGTGTGCTTTATGTTTTGGAAATTTATCCATCAATTTTTTGCTAGCCGCGAATATAAGAGACGCTTTATCGATTAACTTAGATTCGTGTTGCGCTACAGTGTCATGGTCGACACCAGCCAAGGCGCTAAAATCATCACCGCAGTAGTAAACCACAGATGACTCGCCTAAATGTCCGCACAAATCGACAGCGGTCGGAAGCGAAGTCCATAAGATGGGGGCATGAAGGTTCAATTCAGAAATAATTGGCTTCAATTGGCGTACCATCATTTGCTGAGCTAGCTTTCTCGATAACTTAGAAGCAGGCGCAGGTATGGTCTTTAAATTGATGACCGTGATGTTTCCGTGGTTGGAAGTATCAATGGTATTTTGGGAATCTAACATGTTTTGAGTAACCGCATTACTTCTACCAATCAGTTTGTTAAAGGCGCGAGTGATGTCTTTAAATGATAGTTTTGGCTGTCTTAGGCCGATAGAGTTCACCCATAATACTTTGTGCTGTTTAGCTAGGTGACGCACTAAATGTTGAGTCGATGAAGGTAGGCCACCAAAGTCTTCACCAAATACGATTAAATCACGCATGGTCACCTCCGCGAGTTTCAAATGAATCGAATACATCAGATTCGGTAATTTCTACGGACTTAATGTGACCGACGACTCGTGCAGGGTTACCTGCAGCGATTGAAAACGGTGGAATGCTTTTGGTAACAACGCTACCGGCTGCAACAACCGTTCCTTCGCCTATGGTCACTCCGCCTTTAACGGTGACATTGGTGCCTAGCCAAACATCGGGTTCAAGAATAATATCGCCTATTTGCTGAGGGTCATCGCCTTCACCTTGTGCTCGACGTTTTGCATCAAGTGGGTGGCCAGAATATCCAAATAAGAAAGCGCCGCCTGCGATACGTACATTGTCAGAGATAATGACTTTACCTCCGACTGCAATCGTGGATTGCCAGCCAATGTCCACATTATTACCGATAGACAGTAATGGATGTTCCAAGCCTTCAAGTGGCTGTGTACAGCCCGAAAATGTCGTGTGGCCTGAGATACGGCAGTTGTCGCCAATCGAAATTTGTACTGGGCCGCTAACGAAAGGGAGGCCTCCATACAAATAGAGACGTTTGCCACATTGAGCGACACGACCTTTGAAAGCCGGTGTCCAGTAGAAGAATCGAGTAAAGCCAGACACCATATTCACGACAAGCTTGTGACCTTGGTACAGGCAGCGATTAAAGACTTTTGGAGTTGGTAGTTCTGCGCTTCTTATATTTTTCAAAATGAAAAACACATTTCTAATTCGAGAATTGGGGTGAAACTTAAGCCAATGTTTGAATTGATGTATAGATACTGACGTCATAATGAAACTCCTCAATTTTGTTATATAGAAGTACTTTCATATACTGTGCCATTTAATAAGTTTCTAATTTTCAATTGGTTACGAATGTGTCTTTAGATTTTCTCTTTTTGACAGGCAGTTTGAGAGATGTTCGCAATAGCAACAACCAGTGCTGAGAGTATATAAATAGGCCAATTGAAGCCTTGTGTCAGGAAAGTACCAGAGACTATGGTGCCGATTAACCCTGCATATACAGCGTAAGCAGCAGCATTAAGATTTGGGTCTACTGTGTTGGTGGTTTCTGAAAGTTGTTTGAGTGTTAAGCGTATCGTTTTGATCAGCGAGGTAATCAGTATCACAAATATGATCAGTCCTAGAAATCCAGTTTCAGCGAGTACGCCGAACCAAGTACTGTGAACTGCGTGATTTAAACCATCCCAGTGAGGACTGTAGAAGAAGTAGTTGGAAAAGAAGTTATCTAAACCGACTCCGGTTAATGGGTTGTCTAGTGCCATTTTGAAAGCAGCTTCCCACGCGTAAATCCGCCCCATCGCAGACTCGTCGACTCCTTGCTCAGCCGCGCCGCCTGATGCTCGATCTGAAATCCCTGCAACAAAGTAAAGACCAATCGCTCCTATTGCCCCCAAAGTAATCAGCAGTGATTTTGAACGAATTACTTTAAATGCAAATATCCCGATAACAGCAAGCGAGCCAAGCAGGCCACCACGGCTTTGTGTGGCAATGACTGCAGCAAGTAAAAGTACCGTTACACCGACACTGATGATACGTTTTGAAAGTGGAATTCCCGTCGTGACCACTTGGCTGATAGCAAAGGCGAGTGGGAACATAAGAACTAGAGAGAGGTCATTCGGGTCGCCTAACATTGAGCCAAAATCACGACCTATTGTTACGCGGCTACCTTCAACTAGGCCAATACCATGGATTGAATTGTTAATCGCGATGCCGGCGACTAATGATCCTGCACAAATAATAGCGGTCGAAGTCTTGACCAAATACTCTGCGCTGTTAACTAGCCAAACAATAGCAAGGGTCATCACCATTATTTTCCAATACACACCTTTGAATTCTGCCAAAGCAATAGGTCTGTTAGACGCGAAGATAATACCGATGAAGACCAAACCCCAGAATATCGCGAGCCAATTTAAACAAGGGTGCCAGAAAATTTTAAGCTCTTTACTGATTAATGCATGCCAAAGTAGGGCTGATAGAGCGCCTAGTGAGAGCATAAGCGGTATTTTTAGTGAATAGAGTTGAGGTATGGCTTCGTGAATTCGGAAAAATGAAAAGACAACGAACAGTAACACTAACCAAAATGTCTTGTTTAAAACGAATAATCCGGCTAATGGCACAAGAGCTAGCGCTACAATTACAGCAGGATGAGGCACAAAGTACCAAACAACACCAAGGCCAACACACAAGGCACTGATCGTAATGATGACTGGCAATCTATTGGCTTCAGGGTTAATCATTGTTACCTCTATTCGCAAATAAACTCTTCATGACTCGGCTCGCAAACTTTTTAAGGCGTAGCGACGCCTGATGTTAAATATTGCAAAGCGAGTGCCAGTTATGCATTTTATTTAAGTTACTGATTTAAAGCTACATTACAGAGGGGTGTTAGTTTTGAGTTGAGGTTTTTCATTTTGAGAATCACTATAAAACTGACTCGGATGCCCAAATCGTTAAGCCAAAGTGACCAATTCCTGACTACGACTCGTTTTAGCGGTCGAGTTGATAGATCTCCAACAACTGCGGGACAACAGCTTGCGGTGAGTATTGGCTTTTGACGGTTTTTATCGCGTTACTCTTGAGAGAGTCACGTTGTTCGCTCGTCAATGATATCCACAAAGATAAAAACTGTTCTAGCTCGGCTTTTGAATTGGCAAGGTAGCCGTTAACTTGATGCTCGATGAGTTGCGGTAAGTTGCCAACTGAGTTGGCGAGAACGGGAATGCCACGAATCATGGCTTCTAATGCCGCCATAGGTAAGCCTTCAAAGCGTGAAGGGATGATTAACAGATCGATTTGGCTCCAGACGTCGTCCATATTGGTTTGATGACCGTGAAAGGTAACATTATCAGGCTGTGATTTAGTTAAGGCGTCCATTTCTGGTCCGTCACCAAAAAGCTCAAACCGAACATCGGGAAACTGTTTGGCTAATGCGACAAATCGATCCGGCGCTTTTTCATGGCTTAATCGACCCACAAAGCCAACATGGAATGGGCTTGATGAAGGGGAGCTTGTTAATCCGTTTGGAACTTTAACAAAGTTATTCAATTGATAGGTCTTACTCGGTACTTTCGCTTTAATCTTCTCACTGACCACGAGCGACTGATCAGAAAGAAAGCTGCTGTAACGGTCGAGCCAGTCATAAAGCCATACTTTGCCTGTTGGGGTTTCACCTGCGTGATAAGTGGTGATTTGTTTGGTGTTGTTAAAACGAGGTGGGAGCTTTATTAGCTTGCTGACTAAACTGGCTTTGTAACCATGAGCATGTATAAGTCTTGGCTGAAAATGTTGAACTGCACATTTAAGTTGTGTCGCGCTATTGCCGCTTAAATCTGCAGAGCATGAGGCTAAATCGGAGAGGTAACTAAAAGGGATGTTCAGTGCATTCAACTTTTCAACAATGATTGCTTCAGGAGCAAATTTAGTCAAAAGAACGATTCGAACAGCATCTGAATACTGAGTGCTTTCACATATCAGGCCTTGTGCTAGTTCTAAAACATGCGTTTCTATACCTCCAAAAGTTTGGCTGTCGATTAACAGCCAAATCTCGTGAAGGTTTACGTTGAGTACACCTAGGTTAGGCTTGATTGTACTCATCTTCCGATTCCCAAGCCTGTTTCTTACGATAAACCGTAGAAGGGCTAAGCTCTAACAGCACAGCAGCGTTTAACACATTCCCATCGCAATAATTGATGGCGTGTTGAATGGCTTCGCGCTCTATTTGCCACATTGGGCGAATACTACCGTTACTAGTAGTGAAGGCCGGTGTCGTTAACTCTTGTCCATCTGAAAAAGCAGCTTGGTCATTTAACGTAACAGATTGCTCGTTTGGCGTAGTAGCTTGCTCAAGCTCTTCTGGGGTTATTGGTGGCAACTTAGTTTTTGGTGTTTCTACTACAGCAGGTTGGGGCGTTGGTACTCGAATTGGCGTTACTGATTTCGAATCTATTGTTGCATCCACCTTATTAATCGGAGGGGGCAACATATCTATGGTTACGCTCGTTTCATTATTCAACACTACGATATTACGGATGATGTTCTGCAACTGACGCACGTTTCCTGGCCACGCATAACGTTTAAGTAGGTTTTGCGTTTCTATGTCTATTGATTTGAACTTCTTTTTGTCTTGTTTCGCGTAGAGCTTTAAGAAGTGATTAGATAGAGTGACAATGTCACCTCCTCTTTCACGAAGTGGTGGCATCTCAATAGGCACGACGTGAACACGATAGTAAAGGTCTTCTCTAAAACGTCCTTCTTCTACTTCAACTAGTGGATCGCGGTTGGTTGCGCAGATAATTCTGACATCAACTTTAATCTCACGATTACCACCGAGTGGTGTAAACGTACCAGTTTGCAAAAATCGTAGGAGCTTCTTCTGCATCTCCAGCTCCATTTCACAAAGCTCATCGAGAAAGAGGGTGCCACCATGCGCTTGCATTGCAGCACCTTTACGGTCGGTTGTCGCACCGGTAAACGCACCTTTAACATGACCGAAGATTTCACTTTCCATTAGGTCTCGAGGGATAGCGCCACAGTTAATGGCAACGAAGGGCTTGCCGTTACGCTGGCTCTCCTGATGAATAGCCTCTGCACATACTTCTTTACCCGTACCACTTTCACCGTTAATAAACACGCTAGCAGTGGTTGGTGCTACCGAATCAATGATCTTGTAAACCGCCTGCATGGGTAGACAAGAGCCGATGAAGTTATGAAAGCGATCACGATCGAACTTGCTTTGCATGTTATCGACAATATTTTCAAGTTTCGCTCTTTTTAGATGCAAGCGAACAGAGGTTTTGAGTCGATCGGCTTGAATGGGTTTTTCTAAGAAGTCTTCCGCACCGCGTTGGATTAGGTCTACCGCGATGTTTACAGAGCCATGTGCAGTTGCAATGATGACGGCGGTTGGTATTTCGTTCGCACTAATCCAATCTAAGACTTCTTCGCCTGGCATGTCAGGTAGCTTAAGGTCGAGAATAACAAGCTGTGGTGAATGCCTTTCAATGAAGGTCTTAGCTTCCGCGCCGGTTTCAACGTGGAAAATATCGTAGGGTTCATCTTTGACGTACTGTTTGTAGAGAACAGCAAGTGAGGTGGAGTCTTCAACTAACAATACTTTAGGGCGCATTGTAAAATTCCTTTTTGAAACTTTATCCTAACTAATCAATAGCATGGAGGTAAAATTGCATCAATACTCATTGTATTTAATTGTTACCTACCGCATGCAACCATTATCAAACTAGCTTGGTGTCTTCATGTTGCATCTCGGGTGTCTCTTTGAGTATTGCTACCGCCGATACTGAACGTGTAAATCAAGACAGCACAGAAAATATAGAGGGGCCTAGCCAAACCCTTTGTTCTTTCTGTCTATCAGTGCTTGGATTGAACGGTTGCTTAATACGAGTAAACCATCAACTTGGCTAAATGCAGCATCGTATTGGCTCTCTAAACACTGTCTTTCTAGCGCGCGAGATAGATCTGATAGAGGTCGGTTCCCTAGCGCAAGTGCCGTACTTCCTAATATGTGCAATTCAAATTCAAGTGCTTCAGAATCTTGGCTAAGCGCGGCTTGTTTAATTGCAGCAATACGTCTTTGTGACTCTTGCACATAGTGATCAATTAAAATCGGCATGACCTCGACACTCGTGTCTATAATCATTTGTTCTAAGATGCTTTCATCAACTAGAGCTATTTCAAATTGCTTGCTGTTGTTTGGTGTACTCGCAATTATAGGAGTGCTTGAGGGTAAGGCTGAATTCGTCACACTAAATCCTTTTATTGTCTCGTTAGGAGAGTACGTTAGCTCGATGCTAATATTTATAACCAATGCTTTAACTTTATTATTTAGTTTTAGTCATTTTTTAGAATAATTTCAACTGCTTGCCTTAAAATACAAAACATAATTAGATGTGAAGCTATAGATGAACGAGTGAAGTTTGGAATTTAACTCACTGATTTAAAGGAGCTTTCATTATCCAACTATGTGTTTTGATGCACAAAAGGGCACAAAAAAACCGTTGTGACTAAGTCTCATAACGGTTTTTTCTAGCTCGAATCTTACTGGCTCAAATTTGTCTATAAAAAGCCTTACGCGCAAAAGCCGCCTTTGGCTATGATGCCTTGTCAACTTTTAGCTTTGGGTCGTCGCTAACTTCTTCCTCCTCACTATTCTCAGAGAAGATATCTGCAACGGCACTTCTTTCAAGTTCACCTTTTAGATTACCGTCTTCATCGACAACAGGAAGGGAGTAGTCACAAGACATAGTCTCTGGCAATACTTCTTCAATCACGGCATCAGGTAAAATGGCAGGAACCTCTTCGTATATCTCTTCGCTGAAGTCATGTACCGATGCATCTTCAACAGCGTCTTGCAGGCTCTCTTGAGTCACTAAGCCCTGATAGCCATCATCGGTTACGTGATAAGCGTAATCATTTTTCAGCATCTTCATTTGTGCCAAAGCACCTTCAATCGTTTCTGAGGTGATTCGATAGAGAGGAGGCTGCATAACCGTTTCAACGGTCAATGCACGAGCGCGGTTTACATCTTTAACGAAGGCTTCTACGTAGTCATCTGCAGGATTAAGTAGAATCTCGTGTGGTGTGCCTTGTTGTACTAACTCGCCGTCTTTCAAAATAGCGATTCGATCGCCTAGACGGAGTGCTTCGTCCAGATCGTGAGTGATGAAAACAATTGTCTTATGAAGCTTCTCTTGAAGCTCGATAAGCTGATCTTGCATTTCACTCCGGATCAAAGGGTCAAGCGCAGAAAAGGCTTCATCCATTAACAATATTTCAGCGTTAGTACACAGAGCGCGAGAAAGGCCAACACGTTGTTGCTGACCTCCTGAAAGTTGGGCAGGGTATTGCTTGCCGTAACCTTTCAAACCCACCGTTTCTAACCATTCGTTGGCTTTCGCTAGACGCTCTTCTTTTTTGATGCCTTGTACTTCCAACCCGTATGCAACGTTTTCTACTACAGTGCGATGAGGCATTAAGCCAAAGCGTTGAAATACCATCGACATTTTATGACGACGGAATTCTTCCAACTGTTTGGTGTTGAGGCTCATGACGTCAATGCCTTCGACCATGATCTTACCTTGTGTCGGGTCAATCAAACGGTTGAAGTGACGAATCAAAGTCGATTTACCCGAACCAGAAAGCCCCATGATAACGAAGATCTCACCACGGTTAATCTCGAGGTTAATCTCCTTCAAACCGACAGTGTGTCCGGTGTCGGCAAGAATGTCGTCTTTGTGTTCACCGTTCTGGACACGGTTCATCACAGATAAAGGTTTTGGTCCAAACACTTTGTACAGGCCACTAATCTCAATCAATGGTTTAGTCATGCTTGAATCCTCCTAAATGTGCATTCGTTCTTTTCGCGTAAGCTTGTGAAGCGCGGTCAAAAAGAATTGCGAGGGCAACGATGGCGAAACCATTCATTAAGCCTAACGTGAAGTATTGGTTTGTGATGGATTTAAGAACCGGTTGTCCTAAGCCTTTAACACCGATCATTGATGCGATAACAACCATAGACAGTGCCATCATGATGGTTTGATTGATACCTGCCATGATTGTAGGCATCGCTAGAGGAAGTTGAACACCCCATAAGCGTTGTTTCTTGCTGGCACCAAATGCGGTAGCGGCTTCAAGGACTTCTTTATCGACTAAACGTATACCTAGGTTGGTTAAACGAATTACTGGTGGAATAGCGTAGATAACTACGGCGATCAGCCCCGGAATCTTACCGATGCCGAGTAGCATTACCACTGGGATTAAGTAAACGAATGCCGGCATGGTTTGCATGATATCGAGCATCGGTGTAACGATAGATTGAGCTCGATTTGAGCGAGCCATCGCAATGCCAATCGGAATGCCTAATAATATTGAAACCAAGGTACACACAGTGATGATACTGAGTGTACGCATGGTATCTTCCCACATGCCAAAGTAACCAATGAGAAGCAACGAAACCACACAACCCAAAGCCAGTTTCCAAGAACGGCTCGCGGCATAAACAAGGCTTGTACACACAGCAAGGACGATAATCCAAGGTGTTGAAATAAGGAGCTTTTCAAACCAGACAAGGAATGAAAGAAGAGGGTCAAAGAGAGATTCAATCATTTCACCGTATTCACGGGAAAATTCACGGTATGCGCCATCTAGCGTCTTTTTTATGGTTCGTAAATCAGCACGTTCCATTTCTGGAAAACTTGATAACCAATTGCTGTCAGCCATTTTATATCCTTATAGTTCGGAGCCACATTTTCATGCGATGGGATGACCGCGAATGAAAAAGGGCACCGAATCATGAATAACATCAAGTATAGCGACGTTATTTCTATTCTATTGTTGAAGCGTACTTACTTATTAAGCGGAAGTACTTGTTAAACGTGAGCACTTTGAAAGCCAAATGATTACAGTTGTGCTTCAACTTTCTTAGCCACTTCTTGAGAAACCCATGGGTGCCATACTTCAGGGAATTCACTCAAGAAATGCAGGCTTGCTTCTTCGCCGTCTGCTTGGTTGTCTTCCATCCATGCAAGCAGAGAGTTCATTTTGTCGTTGGTGAAACCACGCTTAGTGAAGTAGTCGTACGCTTCAGGTGCGCGTGATGCAAAACTTTCAGTGGTGATTGTGTGGACAGGTGAAGGTGGGTACATGGTCGCTTTAGGAGATTCACAGTCTTCCTTAGTGGTACAGTTCAAAAACTCCTGTTCATTGACGCCACTACCAAAGTCAACTTTGACCATATCGTATTTACCTAGCACCGCGGTTGGCGCCCAGTAATAACCAAACCAAGCTTCTTCACGTTCGTAAGCTTTCGCGATAGATCCAGATAAACCGGCACTCGAACCTGGGTCTACAATGGTGAAACCGCTGTCTTCTAGATTAAGTGCTTCAAACAAGTTACCGGCGCTGATTTGACAGTTCCAACCTGCTGGGCAGCTGTAGAATGCGGATGTATCAGGGTCTTCAGGGTGTTTAAACATACTTGCGTTTTTACGCACGCCTTCGATGGTCGCCATCTCGGGGTATTGCTTCACTAGGTAAGCTGGTACCCAGAAGCCTTCTTCACCACCGTTAACAAGTGCTTTACCCGCGTAGCGAAGGCGCTTTTCTTGCACACCTTTGTCGAGAGCGTCTTTTAGGCTATTACTCCAAAGTTCTGGAGCAACATCAGGTTGGCCTTTTTCTATCATTGAAGTGCCGGTTGGCATAGTGTCGCCAGGGATAAGTTCGGCATCACATCCATAACCATGTTCTAAGATGAATTGGTCAATGTTGGCGATTAAAGTTGCAGAGTTCCAGTTCATATCTGCGATTGTTACGCTGCCACATTCTCCTGCGTTAGCATTACCACTGGCTGCTGCAACTAACAAAAATAGGGAGCTTAACTTGTATTTCATATTGAGGTTCCTTTCTCTTTAATAATACAACTGAGCTAGTCAAGGTAAGTTGACTATCTAAATTGCTCTTTGGCGATCCTTTCCGTTGAATTTAAACCATTTGAGCAAAGGGGAGGATGAGTCTAAATAACAGTACATAAGGTGTTACACAGAATCATCAGATAACATTGTCAAACTATTACAAATTCGTCAAAAATCACCTCTGTATATAATCTTAGGGAATATTCTTGTGAATTCCACCTTTGACTCAATCTACAATGTGCTTTATTAGACTGAGTCACATAACGTGATTATTTTGTGTGCTACTTGTTTTGAAAAGTCACTAAACCCTACAATTTGCATGTAAAATGCATTGAATAGTAATGAACGTCATTGACTAAACCTTGCCTGCTTAATGAAAGAGGCAATAGTCAGGTATGTGGTTGGAGTAAGCAGAGGAGTGAAAGAAGAGATTGGGGTAGTGAGCAATAAGCCGCAGCGCATAGCCTAATTAAAACCTCGCTCTCTTCGTTTCTCGATAGCATTCATAGATTCTTTAGCAAGAACTACTAGCTCATCGACTTTAGAAAACGCCAGCTCAGATTGTTGCTCAGAACACAGTTTTTCGACTTTCCTCGCTAACACAGATAAGCGACGGTTCCCAAGTGCGAGCGAGGAACTGCCCAAGGTGTGAGTTTCAAACTCTAGGTTCGATAGGTCTTGTTCCACAACAGCTTTTTGAATCAGTTTTATGCGGTTTCCAGACTCTACAATATAGTGTTCGATCAACATTGGCATCACTTCGGCACAGGTATCTTCAACCATTTGTTCAAGGATTTGCTCATCAACCAGATCAGATTCTTGAATTTCCGTTAGTGGCTGATTGGCTATTTGATTTTTGTGATCGTCCAGAGCCTCACAACCCTCTGTTGCATATGGTTCGTCAGAAGTACCGCTTGCCTGAATATCTGAAGTTGTAGGCTCGCTATTTTCAGATACCTTCACTGTATTAGGTTTGGACTCAATAGCATGCTCCTGCTTGGTAACAAGGTGAAGGTGCAACATATCAGCGATCTGTGACATTCTTATAGGTTTTGCAAGGTAGTCATCCATACCTTGATTTAAAAACTGCTCTCTATCTCCGGCAAGTGCGTGCGCAGTCAGCGCAACGATTGGCACAGACGCTTTTTGAGTGTTAGGTAAGCTTCTTATTTCGGAACATGCTTGCAGGCCATCTTTTTCTGGCATAGAGATATCCATAAAGATGAAGTCATAATCATTGTTTTTTACCATTTCGACAGCTTGGTTCCCATCGTTCGCGATATCAATAGTCATCCCAGCATTTTTAAACATATTAACGATAACGAGTTGATTCGCTTTGTTATCTTCGGCTACTAGAATACGGCTGGTTAAAATTTTAGGATTTAACGTCACCGAAGAAGAACCAGAACGGCTGTGTTCCCCAGAATTTGATGACTTTTCCAACATTACCGAAAAGGTAAAGGTACTGCCTACACCTTCCTCGCTGCTTGCTGATATATTGCCATCCATGAGTTTTGCTAGGTGTTTACAAATGGCGAGGCCGAGCCCTGAACCGTCACGACGTCTTGAATATCCTTGATCCACCATGGTGAACTCTTCAAATAGGTAGCTCATTGCGTTAGATTCAATGCCGATCCCAGAATCGGCAACTTGGCATGTAATCTCTACCTTATTATCTTCTGTTTCATTAGTCTCAACATTAACGATGACACTGCCTTCGGAAGTAAACTTGATCGCATTACCAATCAAATTCAATAAGATTTGTTGAAAGCGGTGAACGTCGCCGACCACCATCACGGGTTGGTCAGGTTGATAAGGAGTAACAAGCTGGATATTTTTCGCGTTGGCACTCGGCTCAAAGCTATCAATGGTGCTATGGATACACTCTTGGAGAGAGAAGGTTTTTTGTTCAAGAATGAGCGTATTGGCTTCCATGCGAGAGAAGTCCAATATGTCATTAATGATAGATAAAAGTAGTTCGCCCGATGTTGAAGCGGTATTAACTAAATGACTTTGATCCTTTGTTAATTTGGTCTCTTTAAGTAACGATAAAATGCCAAGAACACCGTTCATAGGGGTTCGAATCTCATGAGACATAGAGGCCAAAAATCGACTTTTAGACTCAGACGCTTGCTCGGCTTGTTCTCTCGCTTGTTTGATGTCCGTGTAGTTTTTAGACAAAGAGGTAGACATGTCATTAAATGCGTTGACTACATCACCAAGTTCATCGTCACTTTTTATTTTCAGCTGAAAACCTGGTCCTTGCGTTCTAACTTTTTTTACCGCAAACGAAAGCTGATACAAATGTTTAGTTAGATAAGTACCTAAAATGAAGGAGCAGATGGCAACAAGAATAACCTCTATCAAGGCAATTGAACTGATGGTTTTCTTAGCATCTGTAAGCATCGAATTGATCGAAGAGGTTGTGAACCCAATTGAAATTGAGCCGTACTTTAGTCCATCACTTTCAATTGGGTAATACGTATCGAATATTCCATCATCTACGTTGGATAAGTTCGTATCAACCTGAATATCTTTACTGAAATAGTCTGTAGACCCGGCGCTACTCAGCAAGACTTCATTACGCTCTACTTTGACATAGACGATATCTTCGATCGTCATGATCTCCTTTACGATATCATCTAATGTTGCGATATCAGTGGATAGCACTGCGTCTTTGGTTGCACGAGCAAACAGTTGAGAAGTTGCCTGCGCACGTTTGATAAGCTGCTGTTCATTAGAATCCGACAGAAATGACATTGCACTTATGACAAGAGCCATAAGCATCACTATTTCTATAGAGGCAATCCCAATGATCGTTTTTGTTCTAAAAGTCATCAGCGTATCCTTACCGTAGCGCTTTATCCAAACCTACCGTAACTATTGATTCTTATTTACGGTCATTGGCATGGTGTCTTTCTGTTTAATATTCAGTGCACGAACATCATCCCAGTCGACATCAACCGCAGTTTCAAAAGCTTTAATCCTTAGCGGGGAAAGTAACGTTTTTCCTTCTTCGTTCTGGGCTAATTGAACAAAGGAGGTTTGAACTTTTTGTACCACCTCTGAGTCAACTCTCGGGTGGTTGGCGATAGCATGAGGAGTGAAACCCTTAGAGGTGTAGATAGGAGTAAGCTGGTCTCTAACATCCGGGTCTAGTGCGTTGAAGGTTCGGATAATACCACCCCCAGACGGATAAAAGCCCTTGGCCACAGAAAGGTATACCGAATCATGTGAAGAGACATAGTTAGGTTCAAAATGAACGTTTCTTTGTTTCAGGCCAGCTTGTGTTAGTAACGTTGCCGCAAACGCTGCAGGAGCGGGGAAGGCAAGGGTAGAATTGTCTAACTGATCCAAGCTTGTAATACCGCTATCTTTACGCACGACCATTATACCTTTTAGGCGTTTGTCTTTGGCTTTGGCCATCGCACTATAGCCAACGCTGTTATTAAAAGTAACGAAGTGGAAAGGATTCATATACGCAAAATCATAGTCACCGCTAGCAAGACGCTGCTCAAACATAGGGATATCTTTCGCGGTTTCAAAGATGATGGTGTGACCCGTTTCTTGACTTATTTTCGCGAGTATTGGGGTCCATTGCTGCGCGAGTCTACTTGCAGATTGCTGAGGAACAATACCGAATGTGAAGGTATCTGCATAAGTTAATGTCGGTAGCAAAGCCAAGATTAACAACGTTAGATTTTTCATAGATTCCCTTCCTTCTCTTAGAGACATCGTAATTTTGTAGTGAAGCTTATAGAGTTAAATTGAGAAACTCATTTCTAGATATCCAACTTTTAATTTTCTCCTGTAGTGGGCGAGGAAGGAGCTTCAGTTTATTTACTTGGCGTATCAATTCATTAGCGAAACTTGGCGTGTATTTCATATTCATCACACATCCAAGGAGCGAGATATTTTGTGCATCAAGTAACTTTTTCGCTTGAGTTAAGTTGTGCGTCGAAGTTTCTCCATAGGCGACAACAAGTAACGTGCAATCACAAGCACTCGCTACCGATTGGGCGGGTATATTGCCTTTATTAACATTCAGCAGAGGCGAGGTGTCGACAACCACTCTTTCGTATGTTTCTAACCATTGGCTTACCACTTTAGTCAGCGTTTCTGGGTCTTTGTAAGCCAGTTGAGTTGAAGTAACTTGAGGGGCTGGAACCCCCATAAAAAGGCGTTGAGACTCAACATGTTCAATGAGTCTTCCTTGTTGCTTTTCTTCCAACATATGTAAATCTTTGAATGCCGGATTAAATAAATTGAGGTCAACATACAGCGTAGAGTGACCCGCCAATAGGAAACGTTCGGCCAATGCCGTTGCAATGGATGTTACACCGTCACCTGAATGACAGGCGGTCACGCATATTGATTTTTGGCCATTAAGTTCAGAAGCTAGATACAGTTGTTCTACTTCTGCTTGAATTGCTGAAATAGTCATTACAAAGCTCCTATTAGGACAATGGTTGTCGTTAGGCGAAGTATGTCTTCTAAGCCCACTCGAGCTTTTTCCATAAAGCTCTCGCGTCGATCTGGGATGTAAATAGTGTCACCGGCACGTAGCACTGGTAAGTTGTAGATGTTGGCCGTTTTGCTGAACTCAACAAGGTCGAAGGTACGAGCTTGGCCTTGGCAGCAAGACATGTTCACAATGGTAATTTTCTCTACATAAGCATTTTCAGTAGGGCCTGATGCCTCTGCCAAGATATCTAAAATCGTCATGTTGTCGTTGAACACATATCGACCCGGATTATTAATTGCGCCAAGCACACGAACTGTTTTTTCTTTTGGTGTGTCCAACCAATTTTTATCTTTTTCCGGGATATAAATAGTATCGCCGGCAGTTACGTTTGGTAGGATCGATTCATCACCAGTTTCGAAATAGAGAGATAAGTTTAATTTGCTCACTTTAGAGTAGGTCTTATCTCTGTGGGTTACGCGAATATTGTGAATGTCGGCGTCTTTCGTTGGTCCATCTGACGCTGACAATATGTCTAGAAAGTGCATGTCTTTTGTAAATCGGTACCGGCCTGGTGAACGAACTTGGCCAAACACGTAAATTGATGCATCTGAGCTTTGACGCACCCATTGAGATTTGTTGTCTGAAGGGTCTTGAGGTAAGTCGTGTACGCGCACAATTGAGCCTGCACGGATGAAGGGCAGTTGGTCACGCGGAGCTCCAGTTTTAATAAATTCGTCTAAGTCGAAAACCACTAGCTTTCTACCTGTAACCACTTCTATTTTTGTGGTGTCGGCACGCAGTGTTGGCCCTCCAACATGAGCAAGTAAGCCCATGAAATCCATTTCATCTGACCATTCAATACGTCCCGGTCGAACAACTTCACCAATAACATTTACAGCTCTATCCGGCGAGATCTTTAGCCATGATTTCTCGTTCATGTCTGTTTTCTCTGGGACGAAAATCGCGTCTCCCGCTTTGATGCTAGGAGGGTTAGAATTAGGTAAACCTTCTGTGTATGCCGCTAAATCAAATTTAACTACTCTGCCGTCGGCTTTGAGTACGCGGATTTGTCTAGACTCCGCAAATCGGGTCGGGCCGCCAGCGTTCGCTAAGATATCCATAAACGTCGCACCTCTCTTACCTTCAAAGGCACCTGGAGAGGCTACTTCGCCCATTACGTAAACCATATTCGCACCAGACTTGATCTCTTCTTCTTGCTTGGGTACAAAAATCGTCGCGCCTGGACGCAAAATTGGAAGCAAACTTTCGTCACCAGAATCTAAGTAACGTTTAAGGTTGAATAGCGTAGGGGTGTTGTTTGAGATCACACGGATTTGCTCAACACTGGCATAACGAGTCACGCCGCCAGAACGCATTAATACGTCGACGAGGTCGGTGTTTTCTTTATAAGTGAATGAGCCCGGTGCGTTTACTTCACCAAACACTTTGATTGAATTACGAGAGTCAGCACTGTCACCGGAGTTAGCAAGCTTTGCAGCGTCAAACTCTTGCTCGATGTTACCGACTAATGGGGAAGCAGGTACAAACAGTGAATCCAATGATTGCAAAGCGGGGAGTGTTGATTCGTCACCTGAATCTAGGAAACGTTTGTAGTTGAATTCTATTTTATCAGCGCCTCGCTTAAGAATAAGCTTATCGAGTTGTGCCCCTGAACGTAAGCCGCCCGCAGCGTAAAGCGCCATTTGGATACTAGAACCCAATGCGAGTGTGTATTCGCCAGGTTGTTGTACATAACCTTGAACGTAAATAATGATTTGCTGTTCTTTTACGTATACGGAAGCGTTTGAAAGATCTTTATAAGCGGTAGCCAGTGATTCTAAAACGACCTTGTTAAGCTGCTCACTGTCATAACCTGCCACAAATACAGTACCCACTTCAGGAAGAGTAATACGGCCACGTTTATCAACTTGGAACCCAGTATTTAAGGTACTTTCTCCGGGTACGTTGACTTGGATAAGATCACCGACTTGAACCGCCTCTGAAAACTCGTCTCTTGCATTCACGATATTCGCAAAGCATAGCGATAGGGTGATGAAAAAAGCGATCAATGATTTCATAGCCCACCTCCCATTTTCTCGGCGTTTTTAGGTGAGATAACTTCTATGCTGACTCGACGGTTAGTTAAACGCGTACCGTCTGATTCGCCCTCAAAAAGAGGAACGGTTTCGCCGACAGAGACGGCTTTGATTCGTTGAGCACCCAAGCCAAAAATAGTCAGGTAGCGTTCGACTTGTTTAGCTCGTCCAAGTGCTAACTTGTCGTTATATTCTTCGGTCCCAGTCGCATCAGCATGGCCTGTAACAACTAGGTCCAAAGACTTGTGTTCTTTGAGTAGCGCTGTCGCTTCAGCAAGTCTTCCCATATACTTGGGATTGACTTCAATAGAGTCTTCTGCGAATTGGTTATCAACATTAAGTAAGTCATACAACTGTTCGATAACCGACAATTGTATTCTAAATTGATTTTCATTTTTTGGTGGCTCACAACGGGCTTGTGATGTCACATAGTCTAGCTGGACTTCAAGTTCGTTTAGGCGTTTTCTTTGGATGACTAGGTCGTTGGCTGCATCTAGCAGTAAACCGCCTTGTAGTTCACGTGCAATACGATTTTGCTTTTCAATAGCTTGGACTACCGCAGCGGGAAAACACCAACGCGCACCTTCTTGAATTAACGCATCTAAATGAAGTTTTGCTAATTGCCAATCAAAACGCAAACCGTGTTCAGGGCCAAGTGGCTCATCAGGCATGACAGGAGAGAAGTCGGAATTCAAATAATTTATTGAATCATAACTTTCAGCGAGACCTCCTGTTCCTGACTCTGGGTAGCTAGTACACCCCAGAACCAGAGCAGACAGAGAGAGGGCTATGTAGTTTTTGAATAATTTCATGCCAACGTCCTTTGTTTTTATTTTTATAATTATTATTTTTGTTACTTCTAGCTTAGTGGATCATCATGAATTAGTAGGACTTTTTGAGTTTACCGGGATAGCGTGGCCTATTCGTAATAGGTTCATAATTTCAAGTGGCTGCCCGGTTACATTCTCAAGTCGCATGTTGCGTTCACGCTCGGTCAAGCGCTTAAACATGTAGACTATTGCGCCAACACCAGACGAATCCAAAAACTCTACTTGACTAAAATCGACTTCGATTTCTTGATGGCCGTCGTTCGAAATTACATCATCAATGTCAGTTTGCGCATCACGACTGCCTGCTGCGTCTAAATCACCGAAGATAGAAAGCGTTAGCGTCGTTGTATTCAAATCAATCTTACGTAGTTCCATAGCGTTATCTCCTTTAAAGTATGTATGAACAACTGCACTGAATGTGCCAACTTTTATGTTGTTATTTTTCAACGAGTTAATGCCATTCTTAATCTCTATCTCATATTGAGAAAGGTCGTTTCTCAATATGAGAACTAAAATTGGATGTACTTTTGAGACCTACAAGCCATTAATTTTGTGAATGAAAGCTAAAGATAAATAAGGTTGGTGTGTGGGTCGCATCTTCTGGCATAGATTGTCTAACTGTACGTTGAAACGCTTAGGATTAAGGGAGTTATTAATACGGAGCAAGTGATGAGACTAACCAAACTGGCTATAGCAACTCTATGGGCGTGTTCGCTTTCTTCTCATTCATCCTATTTACCTCCGGATCACTTGGTGCTGGCAAACACATATAAACAAGGCATTGATGTTTCTGAATACTGGAAGAGTGAGAAGCTCGATGGGATTCGGGCTCTGTGGGATGGTAAACATCTCTATACTCGTAATGGGAATCGCATTTATTCACCGAAGTGGTTTACGGAAAACTTGCCTAAGGTACATCTCGAAGGAGAGTTGTGGGCAGGAAGAGGCAAGTTTCACTTAGTTCAATCTACTGTTCTCGATCACACACCTAGTGATACAGCTTGGCGCCAAATAGACTTCATGCTGTTTGATATGCCAGGGGCTGCAGGAGATTATCAAAAGCGCTATTACAACATTTTACACTGGGTCAGTATGATTGGTGAACCTCATGTCAATTACATAGAGCATTTCCCTATTCATAGTGAAGATGCACTGTTCCATCAGTTAGATAATATCGACGAACGTAATGGCGAAGGTTTGATGCTAAGAAAGATCACAAGCCGTTATCAAGCAGGGCGAAGTAATGACCTGTTAAAGCTTAAAAGGCATCATGATGCTGAAGCTACGGTTATTGGCTATAAAGGCGGGACAGGAAAGTATAAAGGAATGATGGGTTCTATATTGGTCCACACGGAGGAGGGGATTGAGTTCTATATTGGTAGCGGGTTCAGTGACGAAATGAGACTCGCACCACCTGAAATCGGCAGTCGTATTACGTTTCGCTACAATGGTTTTACTCAAAATGGGAAACCCAAGTTTGCGCGCTTTGTTAGAGAGAAAAGTGACTATTAAGACAAATACAATCTATCTGACCAGTAGTTAGTATGACTAAATAATACGCCCGCCAATAAACGAAAAAGAGCCCTGAAGATCAGCGCTCTTTTTCGTATTCGATATCAGACACACCGGTTTAACGAGTACGAATCTAGCGAGAACTAAATTCTAACTGTACGTCGTCGTCCTGCTTGTGCATCCAGTGTAAGCGCATACCCAGCATAATCGCTGCTGACGTTAGACCAACAATGAAACCAATCCAGAAGCCGTGCGCGCCCATAGGTTCAACAATCCAATCTTTCATTCCTAAGATGTAGCCGATAGGAAGGCCAAGCAACCAGTAAGCAACAAAGGTAATGTTGAAGATTGAACGCATATCTTTGTAGCCACGCAGAGCACCTGCAGCGATAACTTGGATGGCGTCGGTGCATTGATAAACCGCCGCGAATAAAAGCAATTGCATTGCAACAGTAATTACCGCCGTGTTCTCTGTATAGAGCAATGAAACTTGCTCTCTGAACAATACAGTTAATGCAGCTGTCATTAAGGCTGTGACCAAGCCAACAATGATACCAACGTGTGTCGCAATCTTCGCGCCTTCGGTGTTGTTTTCGCCTAACTTATGGCCAACACGAATACTCACAGCAGCACCGATACTCATTGGAATCATGAAAACCAGCGAAGAGAAGTTGATCGCGACTTGGTGCGCAGCAACAATCAATGAACCTAATGGGGCAACCAACAGAGAAACCACCGCAAACAGAGTTACCTCGAAGAAGATAGCGGCCGCTACTGGGAAGCCAAGTCTAAACAGACGAATTTGTGCTTTGAGCTGAGGCTTATGGAACGTACCGAAGATATTGATTTTCGCCAAACGCTTTGATGTTAAAACGTAAGCAAACAGCAGTGCAAACATCACCCAATATACGATAGCCGTTGCAACGCCACAGCCAACACCACCCAGAGCAGGAGCTCCAAGTTTTCCGTATACGAACATCCAGTTAAGCGGGATGTTCAATAGCAAGCCAATAAAACCAATCACCATTGCAGGCTTAGTTAAAGACATACCATCAGTAAAGCTTCGCAAGGTTTGGAACAACAAAAAAGCAGGTACAGCAAACATCACCGCATTCATATAGCCGATGGTCTTTTCCGCCATGAGTTGTTCAATGTCCATCCACTCCAATATCAATTGTGTTTGAAAAAGTACACCAATGATTGGAAGGGAGATGACGAGCGCTAAAAACGCACCTTGTTGAATCTCAAATGGAATTTTGACTTGTCGACCAGAACCATTCAGTTGTGCAACGACAGGAACCAATGCCATCAATAGACCGACACCAAATAAAATTGATGGTAGCCAGATACTTGCTGCAATCGAAACCGCCGCCATATCGATAGCACTTACGCCACCTGCCATCACGGTATCAACAAAACCCATTCCAGTTTGTGCGACAGATGCAATCAATACAGGAGCCGCAAGTTTGATTAGATTCGAGGATTCTTCTTTGTAACGATGCACAAACAACTCCAAATAAGAGGGAAAATTAGAATAATAGTGTAGGAAAGGACATTCTGAAGGAATCAGAGACAATGATCTTAAGCTTCCACTGGACGAATCATAAAGAAATGTCACAATAACTGCTATGAAAAACTGTTATTAGGGCGTATTGATCTTTCGAGCTGATTTTTGCAGCGAGTTGCTGGGTATTTATACAAGGCAGAGGCGTCGATGTGTAGCTAGCCTACATGAGAAGCCGATAACGTAGTAAAAATGACCAGCAAACGCTGCCCGAAGGGTTCGAGCTGGGCGCCCCCGCAAAAAGCGTTTTACTCTTTGTTGAGGGAGATTTACTTAGAATGACTAGGCTACTTCCCCCTCGCCGCGATTAAAACGCTTTTATCTCGAACAAAATTTAACCACGAAAGGTCAACACGCCCTAGAATGCTAAATAGGAATCTTATGTTTACAGGTATCGTTCAAGGCATGGCAACACTGGTTGCTATAAATAAAAAAGAGTTGTTTCAAACTCATACCATTGAGCTAAGCGACGAAATGGTTGAGGGATTAGCAATTGGTGCTTCAGTAGCTCATAACGGTTGTTGCTTAACGGTAACGGAAATTTCAGGTAACCAGATCGCCTTTGATTTAATGCAAGCCACATTAAGATTGACGAACTTGGGCCAACTGAATGTTGGTGACAAAGTGAATATTGAGCGTGCAGCAAAGTTTGGTGATGAAATTGGCGGGCATAGCATGTCTGGTCACATTACGTTGATGGCTAACTTGGTTGATGTGATTAAGACAGAAAACAACCGCACGCTCTGGTTTGAACTACCTCAAGAATCAATGAAGTATGTGTTAAGCAAGGGCTACATCGGCGTTGATGGTTGTTCATTGACGATCGGTGAAGTGGAAGAGAACCGTTTCTCTGTTCACCTGATTCCAGAAACGCTGAATCGTACTCTGTTTGGCGGCCGTGAAGTAGGTGACCAAGTAAACATTGAGTTTGATCCTCAAACACAGGCTATTGTTGATACCGTTGAACGCGTACTAGCGAACCAGAAGTAACGCTACAAAAAAGAGCACATAACGTGTAATGCCGATCAGTTAAGAAATTTGTGAGATCATTTGACCGATCCTCAAAAGGCTTCAAAATCCGATATTAGGAAACTAATATCGGATTTTTTATGTCTTTAGAAAGCCAACTTGCTAATACTTTTCGGTCATGTAATACCTTCCATCACTTTGACAAATACTCTGACATTCTTAGTCCAGAGCTTATCCAGCAAGGCTTTGAGCAAGCTGGCGTAGCAACCGTTAGAAGAAGACGGTTACCTTTGGAAGCAGTACTTTGGTCCGTTGTTGGAATGAGTCTCTTTCGTCAACAATCTGTTTGGGATATCGCTAACCAACTCGATATTGTCCTGCCAGACAAACAACGTTTTGTTGCACCAAGTGCTGTTGTTCAAGCGAGGCAGAGATTAGGTGAAGAAGGTGTAAAGCAAGTCTTTAAGAAGATGGCAGCGCATAGCTATCAAGCGTCTAACTTCGAAACTTGGTGTGGATTAAACCTTCTCTCCGTCGATGGTGTCGTTTGGAGAACAACAGATACACCTGAAAATCATCAAGAATTTAAAGCACAGCGTAATCAATCATCTGAAAATATTTACCCTAAGGTACGTATGGTTTGCTTGATGGAGCTTACAAGTCATCAACTAATCGATAGTGCATTCTCTGACTATCGCACCAGCGAAATGCGGCTCGCAGAAGAGCTCATCGAGCAAACACCAAATCATTCTCTGACTATTTTTGATAAAGGATATTACTCTTTAGGGCTGCTTAATCGTTGGAACAAAGTAGGTCAAGAAAGGCATTGGATGCTCCCTGTGAGAAAGGACTTTCAGTATGAAGTCGTCCATAAATATAGCCGGAGTGACGCTATCGTTGCCATAAAAACAACACCTCAGGCAAGAAAGAAGTTCAGTGATCTCCCTGAGACAATAGAAGCAAGGTTAGTATCGAAAATTATCAAGGGTAAGGAATATCAGGTACTTACATCAATGTGTGATGGGTTGCGCTTTCCTGGTGAAGACATCGTAGAGCTCTATCGCTATCGTTGGGAGATCGAATTAGGCTATCGGGAAATGAAGCAAACCTTGCTGGATAGTGAGTATACATTGCGAAGTAAGCGGCCAGATATGGTCAAACAGGAGCTCTGGGGAATTTTGTTAGCCTATAACCTTATAAGGCAGGTTATGACAAAAGCAGCGAGTAAGTTAGAAGCATCTGGCCGAATCAATTAAGCTTTACGAGTAGTGCCATGGCTGTGACTCAATACTTCGCTGCTTTACCTTTAACGAGCCCGGGAAAACTACCTAAACACTATGAAGTGTTATTACAGCAAGTATCTATGTTTATCCTACCACCCCGAAGAGAAGATAGAAGCTATCCTCGCTGGGTAAAACTGAAACCCAAGAAATATGCAACAAACAGAAAAAATGCCAGTCAGCTTAACTGACTGGCATTACACATAACGTGCTCTTTTTTGTAATTTTAATTTGCTCTAGCTCACTAAGAGAAGGTGTATTTCAGAAGACTTGTTCATCGTCTGCATCAATCGAAAGATGAATTCTGTCTCTTACTTCATCTACCTGCATGTCGAGGTGAATGGCATTGCAACATGCAGGGCAATCGTCATAAAAATCTTGGCTCCCATTAGAAGCATCGAGCGTTATGCTGATTGCATGCCCACAGTGGGGGCAGGAGACATGTTTCTCTGTGTATTTATGCATGGCGAATTCTCCTCACTGTAACTTGTAACAATCGTAGTAGCTTGAATAGATCGTAATAAATAGCAATATCGAACATTGCAACTTATATCGACCCCAGTCGCTAGCTGTGATTGATATTAAACGGCCTGTATCTTCTGAATGCATGCTTCAGTTTGTGCTAAATATTCGCCGCCAAATTGATTGCAGTGGTTAAGAAGATGGTACAAGTTGTAAATGTCTTTCCGATCAGTATAGCCAACGTCGAGTGGATTGACGCTCTGGTAACCTTCATAAAACTCTTTTGGAAACCCTTCAAACAATTCCGTTAACGCCAAATCACATTCATGATCGCCCCAATAACAAGCAGGGTCATAACAGATTGGCCCAAAGGCTGAATTTGCGACGTTGCCATTCCAGAGGTCCCCATGAAGCAAAGAAGGGCGAGGGTTGTGGCCTGCAAGACGCATATTCACCACATCAACGATGTCATCGATGTCACCGAATTCGATGCCTTTTTCTTTTAGCAACTGGAGTTGGAAACCAATGCGCTGCTCAGAAAAAAAACGGCCCCATTTCTTATGCCAAGGATTAGGTTGAAGTGTACTGCCGATATAGTTGTCTTGGTCGCAACCGAACTCTTTTTGCTCACCCCACAGATGAAGGCGAGCAAGCTGGACCCCGAAATCAAAGCTGTTATTACCCGTTTCAAGTGGCTTGGTTGGCAAGTAATTGAGGATAATGAAAGAGCACTCTTTGGTTTTACCAATCAGTACCAATTCGGGAACATAAACGGTGGAAGTCTCTCTTAGCAAACGCAAGTTTTCAGCTTCAATTTCAAACTTAGGTAAAAATTCTCGCTGGTTCACTTTCACAAAGTAACGTTCATTACCATCGCTGATCATATAGCAATCGTTAATGTCGCCACCAGAAACCTTAGTACGTTCAGTAATCTGAAAGTTAAATAGAAGAGTATCTGAAAGTTGTTGAGAAATGGCCTGCCACATAGGAAATCCTCAAAGACTGAAAGTTAAAAAAATCAAAGTTAGAAATACTGTTTGTTTAATAGCAATAGTTTAGGATAAAACTGAGCAATTTATAGACGCACTCGTCAATGTTCTTATCTCTGGTTCAGCTTATGCTGAATCAATTACTCAATTTGTGAACTCAAACTAATTCAAGATATTTGAAATACAAACAGAAATTACCAATCAGACGTCATAAATTGTTTGGAGCTGGTATCACAATGGAAACGGTTTTGAACCCTTCAAACTGGAAAAGTCGAGGGAGCTTGCTATTGTCTACGCACCAACATAAATGAGCTTTTAAAGAAAGTGGATAGGACTCTTGTTAACTATCGCTATTGTTAACTAGCGCAGTACATTAATTAAAAGTTTGTTTTAGACTTTGTTAGGCGTTCACTTACTTATAGCTTAAGCGGGCTGGTATGAAACATAGAGCCATATTGATTTAAATTTAAGCTGAAATACTAACTAGGATCATTTTAATACGGTTTTTGGTAATAAAGTGATGACAAACCGCTTCATTTACATAGTATTAAGCAAGTACGTATTAATCTGCTCTTGAGCTTAAAACGGAGATTTATTGTGGTTGTAGAAACCGATGGCTATTTGGCTCTTATCGAGCACTTATCATTTAATCTGGACGTCTTTACCAATAGTAATGGCGATACAGGCAATGAGAGTGTTGAAGACATCATCACTGACATGATTTCAACAAACATCATGGCTATTTTTGAGCAAAATCCAGAGTTGCATTCGAGTGTTCGTTTTCAACTCTTGAAAGAAGCCGATGCTGTGGTAGCCGATTTAGGTGAAGTGTTAGCGGGGGTTTGGGCGAAGAAAGCGACCAACGAGCAAATTGTATTTCTAGATGAGTACATCGCGCTCGTGAAGAACCTATTTGACACGGCTGTCGCCAAGTACGACTAACGGTCTATTTCCTCGCTAGCCCATTAACTACGATGATCTAGGCGTTTAAGCGACACCTTAAAAAGTGACGTTGTTTGGCGGTTAATCTATTAAGCTGTTATAAACGCCTAAAGTGCCAAAACTTAGACGCCCAATAAGGGTTATCCAACCTCGATATAATGACACCCTTTGATGTCGAAGCATGTAGGAATTGATTATTTCCTAAATACACGCCTACGTGTCGCACTGTCATCGAAGTTTTGAAAAACACCAAATCACCACTTGTTGCCTGTTCATACGCAATTTCTTTTCCCTTTTTACTCTGATCTTTTGTGGTTCTCGGTAGAGCTTGTTGTGTCGCATTTTGAACGGCGATTTGAACAAAAGCGGAACAGTCTACGCCTCGAAATGATGTCCCACCAAAATGATATGGCACACCTTTCCACTGTTCATACACACTCATATATGCATTGGTAGTCAATTGCTCTGACTTTGATAAGGGTTTTTGAGCGGTTTGACTAAGTTGAGAAGGGGAAGGAGTCGAGCTACAAGCAGCCAATGTTGCCAAAGTTATTGTAACTACAGCCATTTCTCTGAATTTCATATGTAACTCTTCTGACAAAAAACTGAAATATAAACGTCACCAAGGACTTCTAGTATACGGACTAACTTAAGGATATCTCTTTTCGTAGTCAAATTGGATTTCACATGCCCGACACAAATTTATCAATAAAACCCTCACGTTATACATTTTCGCTCATTCAAACTGTTACCGCTGTATTTATTTCCATTCTTTTACTCGTTAGTTTTTTGTCAATGGTTAGTATTCGGGGAGTTGAGCGAGTCGGAGAACATTTTGATGCACTTTCAGAACAAGCATTACCCCTTGCTCTACATAACGCCGAATTAACGCAAAGCGTATTAGAACAAGTAAAACTTCTCACTTACAGCACCCAATCAACCGACTTAGATACACTGAATGCCACAAGGGGCTCAATTGTTCAACTCGCAACAGAGAGTAATACCACGCTAGAGGAACTCCTTTTTATCTCCCAATCTTTTCCTGAAGCGATCTCTTTAGAGCAACAACAAAACCTTATCGATGACATGACGCAACTGCAAAACATGACCAACACGGTACTGCTAGCGCAAATTGAGATTCAAAGTAAGCAAAATATCATCGACAGTAAAATGGGCGAGTTCCGTTATGGCGTTGGATCTATCGGACCAGAAATGAATCGAATCAGCTCGTTTTTGGTTGAAGACAACCCGGAAGCGAGTGATGCTGCGAATCGATTTACATCCAGTGCGTCTGCGATGGCGAACACCTTTTTGATGTTGATGATGCAATCTGACATTGATAAAGCACACGATGAATATCGTCAACTCAGAAATCGAATTGCGGGCCTTAACTTGGCTTACGGTGACTTTGCTGATTGGCACCCAGACATCGCCGAGTTCGCAAGTTTGACGGCACCTTACGAAATGGTGAAAGAGGGCTTTACAGAAAAGGGGGTAATCAAGCAAATCCTATCGAAACTCGAACTGGTTAAACAGCAAGAGCAGAACTTAACGCAAGTGATTACCTTAGCAAATACCGTTATTAGCACACTGAATCAGTTGTCTTCTACAGCTTCCCAACTGATTGATGAAAGCGAGCTCGTTGTAAATCAAACCATCATCAATATCGATAGTGTGTTGTTTATCAGCGGGCTGGTGATTGCCGTAATCATTGCGATCTCATGGTTCGTATTACGTCGTTGGATGAATAAAGGGCTTAAAAACATAACCCAACAATTAAGTTCACTTGCCGATCACGACTTCTCCAAACAAAGTGAACTGTTGGGACCTCTGGAGCTGCAAGTTATCACTTCGAAACTCAATACAGTCGTAGATTCAACCGCTGACTCGGTTCGTTTGGTAACGCGTAACTGTGAGACGCTTTATCAAACAGCTGAAGTGAGTCATGACGCCGCAGAGAAAACAAATTCTAGCTTGAATGAGCAGAACGAATCACTTCAGAATATGATAACTACGATTACTGAACTTGAAGCATCCATTGGTGAGATTGCCCGTATCTCTAACGCATCGAACGACGATGCACAAATAGCAGAAGATGAGTCAGTGAATGGCAGCCAAGTGGTTGGCCTTAACCAACAACGATTACAAGCGCTTGAGCAATCTCTTAGCCTGAATCAAGAATCGATGACGGACTTGGATATTCGCGTTAAACAGATTCGTGAAATGGTTGACGTGATCAGTGGTATTGCTGAAAACACTAACTTACTCGCATTGAATGCCGCAATAGAAGCAGCGCGAGCAGGAGACCAAGGCCGCGGGTTTGCAGTGGTTGCCGATGAAGTACGAAAACTGGCGAGTGGTACCTCCCAGCAAACCACTAATATTCGTAATATGATGAACGAATTGGTGGCGGCGGCTGATCGCTCACGAGCTTCTGTAACGGAATCGCGAAGCGAAATGGCGAATGCGCTGGACACCAGCGGAGATGTAAAACAGGCCTTCGAGAAGATAGAGTTCGCGGTTAGCCAGATCAAAGGGCGTGTTGAACAAATCATGGTGGCTACTGAGCAGCAAGCACGAGCGACTGTCGATGTAACGCATTCAATCACCCGAGTATCTGAGCAGGGTGAGAATACTAAGCTGCAACTTGAATCTATGATCGAGAGTTCAGAACAAGTCGGAGAGATAGCAGGGAACCAACAAGCCATGCTTCACAAATACGTATTGAAGTAAACGAGCGTGCACAGGAAAACGAGTGTGCGGAGTTAAGCTAAACAGCACAACTAGCTACGCTTATATCCCTATCGATACAGAAACCCCCTTAAATTCCGACATGAATCTAAGGGCGTTTTTGTCTAGATATAGGTTTGAGTTTAATATCAGCTTGAGCCACAAACGAGTTTGAATCTAGTCTTTCGTTGTCGGGAATTGTGCAAACGGCTGACGCAACATCAAGTCCAACCGTTGCTCTTTACCATCTTGAATCTCGGGAACACCAATATTCACCTTATCGTGGCCAAGCTTGGGTTGAGCGCGGTAAGTCTTAAACCAGATGTCCCACACAGATAAAAAGAAGCCAAAGTTTGAGTGGGTTTCTTTAACAATGATCGAGTGATGAACGCGATGCATGTCTGGTGTCACTATCACTTTTCTTAATCGCTTATCAATCCATAACGGAAGACGTGCATTACTGTGGTTAAACATCGCACTGGCATTAAGAACAATTTCAAATATCACGACCGCAATGACTGGGACACCAAGCGCGATCACCAAACTCACTTTAATCAGCATCGAAAGGAACATCTCAATAGGGTGAAAGCGCGTTCCGGTAGTGACATCGATATCTAGGTCTGCATGGTGAACTCGATGTAACTTCCATAACCAAGGAACACGGTGGAACACCAAATGCTGCAGGTAAATAGCGCAATCTAAGAGCAATACACAGACCAGAATGGTCAGTTCTTTCGGAAGTGACAGGGTATTGAACAAACCCCATTGGTTTTCTTGTGCGATAACCGCCGCTTGAAATGCTGCGATAGGAATGAGAGTGGCCAATAAAAAGCTATTCAAAGCAACCAGAGCGAAGTTATTCGCCCAACGAAACCATTTGCTTTGAGTGAGTGTTTTACGTGGAAAACGGGATTCCCAAAGTGCACACAATCCAAAAACGACAATAAAACAAACAAGGCGAAGCAGTGATGGGTCTTGCATGGGAATTCCTTCTATCATTCTAAGGACACTGTAAGTACAATCGTGCCACTTTTCTAGATTTATCGTTATTGTCCATGAGAATCCACGCTTTTCACCGTTTATATCAACACCGTTTATCCATTGCTACCAAACCGTTTAATGCGCGCGGGTGTAAAGTCGTGCGATGTGAATTCTGTAAAATCAAGCAAGACAGCTGTATCTGTGAACATCAACCAGACGTAAATACGAACGTCGCGACCATGTTGATCTTATCGGACAACGAAATACTCAAACCAAGTAATACCGGCCGTTTAATTCTTGATACCGTTAAAGATAGCTATGCCTACCTTTGGCACCGCACTGAGCCCAACGCAGAGATGTTGAATGTGCTGAAAGACGACAAGTATCAGCCTGTTATTGTGTTTCCTGAAGACTACACAGATGACAAAACGCGAGTGGTTCAAGACTTGCCACAAATACGTGACCCAAATAAAAAGCTGCTGCTGATTTTCATCGATGGAAGTTGGCGTGAAGCAAGACGTATCTTCCGTCGTTCAGAATATCTACAAGATTTACCTGTGTTATCGATTGAGCCTGAATCAGTTTCTCAATACATGATGCGTAAGTCAGACAACGAACAACACCTTTCTACTGCAGAAGTCGCGAGCTTAGTATTAAAGCAAGCGGGCGAAGAGCAGGGCGCCAAGACTTTACAGCTATGGTTTGAAGCATTTCGCGAAAGCTACATGCTAAGCAAGACGCGTTATAAGTCAGATCCGACCAAACCTAGCCTGAACGCTTTCATAGAACACAGTAAAAGTGAGACTTCACTCTAACCTTTAACCGCTTTGTGCTGACTTGTTGTTCAAACAGACTCGATCACGAGATAAGTTTGTTATCTATCACGGTTTGTAGGGGGAGTGTTATGGATAATGCTCCTTAGTTGTTTAATTTAAAAAATTTATTTGCCCGAATTTAGGGAAAAATTGGAGAGATTTCATGTATTACGGCTTCGATGTTGGCGGCACAAAAATTGAGTTTGGTGCATTCAATGAGAAACTTGAGCGAGTAGCAACAGAACGTGTTCCAACACCAACAGATGACTATCAACTACTACTTGATACGATTGCTGGTTTAGTTAAAAAATACGACAGCGAATTCTCTTGCGAAGGCAAAATTGGCCTTGGTCTTCCTGGCATGGAAAACGCAGACGATGGCACAATGCTTGTTGTTAATGTACCGGCTTCAACAGGTAAGCCACTACGTAAAGACTTAGAAGCGCTTATTGGTCGTAGTGTAAAAATCGAGAACGATGCGAACTGTTTTGCGCTTTCAGAAGCATGGGATGATGAACTAAAAGACGAACCATCCGTAGCAGGCCTAATTCTAGGCACGGGCTTCGGTGGCGGTTTAGTTTATGAAGGCAAAGTTTTCTCTGGTCGTAACCACGTTGCGGGCGAGCTAGGCCATATGCGTCTTCCCCTTGATGCTTGGTTCCACCTTGGCGACAACGCACCGCTACTAGGCTGTGGTTGTGGCAAGAAAGGTTGTCTAGACAGCTACCTATCAGGTCGTGGCTTTGAGTTGATTTACGAGCACTACTTCGGTGAGAAGAAGAAAGCGATTGAAATCATCCAAGCATACAACGAAGGTGAAGCAAAAGCGGCGGAGCACGTAGATCGCTTCATGGAGCTATTGGCTATCTGTTTTGCGAACCTGTTTACGGGTCTTGACCCACATGTTGTTGCACTGGGTGGTGGTCTTTCAAACTTCGAACTTATCTACGAAGAGATGCCAAAACGTGTACCTAAATACCTACTGTCTGTAGCGAAATGTCCAAAGATCATCAAAGCGAAACACGGTGATTCAGGCGGCGTTCGTGGTGCTGCATTCCTTAACATTAAGTAATCCGTTACTTAACGTTAAGCTAGAGCTAGCTAAAAAGCATAAATAAAAATGCCGCAATCTCGAAAGAGGTTGCGGCATTTTTATTGTTCGTGTTTTCGTTGCTAGAAGCTAGAAGCTAGAAGCTAGAAGCTAAGAAAAAGAAGCCAGAGGGCTTACTTCTTCTTTTTGCCAACGCCAAGGTTGTCTTTTTGCTTCAACGTAAGCTTAGTAAAGCCAAGCTTGCGGAAATAGTTATCTTGGTAGTTACGAACCGCTTTAGTATCAGAAATAAACTCAAGCTGTTGCTCAGTTTTTAGATACTCAGTGATGTCGATACCTTCAGCTGCAGCTACAGCTTCTTGGATCGTGCGGTGTTCTTGTTTCGAAAACAGTAACTCTTTGTCTTCGTCTTTGTAAGTGTACAGAATGGTACGAGCCATGATGCTCTCCAATAGAATTATTACTTTGCGCGCACTCTACATAAAAACAGTACGTGGCTCAAGGTTATGATACAAAATCTTAAGATTATCGTTCTTCACGCTTATCGCGATTTGAGCTTTCTGTCTTTTAAGGAACGAACAGGTTGTCTTTTACGAAACCAACAGAACAAAAAGCCCCTAACATCAAAAAATCTATATAGGGGCTTCGTCTATGTTTTGGCGAAGATCTTCCAAATCAATTAAAAAGCAGCTAAGTCAACTGAAGAACTACTAAGTCAATTTAGGTCTCATTGAACCTTCAATTAAACACGGCCTTGCAGTGGAATGATCGTTACCGTCTCACCAACTTTTACGGTATCAACCGCTGGTGAGATTTCGATTAAGCAGTTTGCTTCACTCATTGAACGCAGAATACCTGAACCTTGCTTACCGGTTGTTTTCACTTCAAGCACGCCGGATTCGTTCATTGAGAACACTCCGCGGCTGAACTCAGTACGACCTTGGCGAGATCGTAATTGCTCAGTCGCTACCGCGTTCGCTTTCACTGGTGTCCAGTTGGTTTGACCTTGTAGCTTACGAATAGCTGGTTCTACAAAGTTAATGAACGACACCATGACTGCAACTGGATTGCCCGGCAAACCAAAGAAAGGTTTGTTTTCAATTTTACCGTAAGCTAATGGGCGACCTGGACGCATATTGATACGCCAGAAGTTAATCTCACCCAGCTTATCTAACGCAAGCTTAATGTAATCAGCATCACCAACAGATACGCCACCAGAAGTCAGGACCATATCGGTTTCAAGCGACGCAGAGTGCAGCACGTCCATCATCTTTTGTTCGTCATCTTCAATGATGCCGTAATCGACGATGTCACAGCCAAGCTTTTGAAGCATGCCGATAATAGTAAAACGGTTCGAGTCGTAAATAGAGTTTGGTTTTTGCTCGCTACCCGGAGCTTGAACTTCGTCACCCGTAGAGAACACACCTACTTTCACTTTACGCAGAACAGGGCAGGTACCAAAACCTAACGACGCCATCATGCCCATTTCTGGTGCTTCGATGCGTGTACCACGTGTAAAGACAGGTTGGCCGATTTCTAAATCTTCACCTGCCATACGGACATTTTGTCCTACGGATATTTTAGCATCAGGGAAGCTAACTTTATCGCCATCTTGAACAGCTTGTTCGCGCATCACAACGACATCAACGCCTTCTGGCATTGGTGCGCCTGTCATGATCTTAACCGCTTCACCTTGTTGAACGGTTTGCTCGTAGTTGTGACCCGCCATGACTTCAGCCACGATATTGTAGCTGTCCAGAGCTAGATCTTCACTACGGATCGCATAACCGTCCATTGCAGAGTTAGTATTCTGAGGAACGTTGATTGGCGAGATAACATCTTCAGCCAGCACGCGGCCGTAGCCTTGCAGTAATTCAACACTCTCTGTGAGATCAATCGCGTCAATGCTATCAACAATCTTTTGCTGGCCTTGAGTGACAGTTAATCCTGCAGGAGAGAACGAATCACAACAAACAGCTGGCGCAGCGTCTTTTGAAGACGAGCATGACACTGCTTTGCCTGTTGTAGAGGCAAGGTCAAAGGACTTCGCGTAATCGATGATGAAATCACGAATCGCTTCTAAGTCGCTGATCGCCATTTGTGGCAGATCGGATTCAACCTGGCTGTCTGCGGCGATAGCAATAATGTTGTCATCATTTGGATAAAGCCAAGGTTTACCCACTTCGTCGCGGTGAAGCTCAATCTTAGGGAAGGCGATGTTCTTGCAGCCTTCAACCAGAATTAAGTCTAACGTGTTGGTATTGAAACGTGTAAGCAGGTAATCAAAGTCCGCTTCGGCTTCTGGCGTTTCTGTCATCATCACGTGACGGTTACGAGAGCTGATCAACATTTGATTCGCGCCTGCTTTGCGTAGGCGGTAGCTGTCTTTACCCGGCTTATCGACATCGAAATCATGGTGAGCGTGTTTAAGAACGCCAACTTTTAAACCTGCGTCGGTTAACAAAGGTAACAAGGCTTCAAGTACGGTCGTTTTACCTGTACCGCTATAAGCAGCAAAGCCCAATAAAGGAAGGTTAGGGCGTTGTTTTGAATCTTTCATTATTGAAGCGTTCCGAATTGGGTGAGTTCTTCTGGCGTATTCAAGTTTACAAAGCAGTTAGGAGAATCGCTAAAATCAACGTATTCGGTGACACACTCTTTGTATAGCAAGATGATTTTACGATCACCACGTTCCAAAAACGCTTCTAACTTTGGTAGAACACGCTTGTGGAATAGGGTGAATACAGGTTGCTTAAATTCGCCATCATGCGCGACAAGAATGTCGCTGTCTTCTTTAACTGCAGAACAAAAACGCTCAACAAGGTCGTCACTGATTTGTGGGCTGTCACAAGGAACGAAGCCAACCCAGTCTGTGTTCGCGTTTTTAAGGCCAGCATGAATGCCACCCAACGGACCTGGGTAGTCAGGGAAAGAATCGGAAACAACCGGAGCAAATGCTTTGTAACTGTCTAAGTTACGATTGGCATTGATAGTGATGCTGACATCTTGTTGTGACAGCTTGTTTATAACGTATTGAATAAGCGGAGAACCGTTGAGCTCAACGAGTCCTTTATCTTTTCCGCTCATACGACTGGCCTGTCCGCCAGCCAAAATAACCCAACTAGTTTGCGTTGGAAGCAGCATAAATATTCTCTTGTGCTTTATCTTTCTGAATAACTTGCAGAAGCGGGGATTCGGTCAAAGTATTGTCTTTGATCCACCACTGCTTCTTACATAAATCGGTTAACGCGTTAGTTTGGTGACTTGTGATGACTAAACTCGCGCCTCTCTGAAGAAGATCTTCGGCCATAATCACCAATCTTTCAATAGATTCTTTGTCTAAAGAAGCACTTGGTTCATCCATAAGCAAGATTGAAGGCTTAAGAATCCAAGCTCGAGCCATTGCCACGCGTTGACGTTCACCACCAGACAACACAGAAATGTGTTCATCTGCCAAGGTTTCTAAACCTACCATTCTCAATGCATTAATTATTTGAGCTCGCTTATCTTTTTGGCTCTCTTTGTTAAAGCGAATGCCATAAGCGACATTCTGGTACACCGAACCATCAAAAAGATAGGGGGTTTGATGCAGGTAGATGATGTCTTTGAACTTGAGCCGAGGAAATAATTTCTGTTGCCAACTCTGTGTCGGGGACTGAATACGGCCAGAACTCGGCTGAATTAATCCAGACAAGATTTTAAGTAGGGTCGTTTTACCAACACCATTGTCTCCTTTGAGATAAATGGCATCGTTGGGGCCGATCGACAATTCGGGAATGTGGAACAAAACACGCTCTTTGTAGCGCATTGAAATTTGCTGCGTTGTTATTTTTATACTCATGACAGCGTTCCTAAGTTCTTAGATAGCCTTTTCCTCTCACACTGGAAAGGAAAAAGTTAAGGGCTAATGCCAATGCTAATAACACCATACCGAGGGCGACACCTTGAGCGAATGCGCCTTTGTGGCTTTCCATGGCGATAGCCGTTGGGATGTTTCTTGTCATCCCCATAATGTTGCCACCGACCATCATTGAACAACCTACTTCTGTTACGATACGAGAAAAGGCAGCAATGGTTGCAGCCAATAGAGGAAAACGTGTTTCCCAAATCAAGGTACACGCCACGCGTGTTGTTGATACGCCAAGTGTGCGCGCTGTTTCTACCGCTCGGCGGTCACTGGCCTGCAGAGCACCATGCATCATCGCAACTAGAATAGGGAAACAGATCAGCATCTGACCTAAAATCATCGCCTTTTGGGTGAACAATAATTGCCAATCACCTAACGGGCCAGAGCGAGAAAGCATCATGTACATCAACAAACCGATAACCACGGTAGGGATCGCTTGCAGGGTGTTGATCACTGAAAGCAGAGCCCATTTCCCGGGGAACTCGGTATAAGCCAATAAGAAAGCCATAAGGATTGCAGGAACAATCACTAATGAGATGGCGGACAAAGACACGCTGAAGGATACCGCAACGATTTGCCACAATTCGTGGTCAAAACTCACTAGTAGATTCATTGCATCAATCGTTGTTTGCCATAGGGTCATGAAGTATCTCGTGTGAATCGATAATAGGTTTTTATCGGTAATGACTGATGTTAATCATAGCTGACACAATATATTTGAGCCTGTATTGGTCAGCTATTGTTTTTAAGCGTGATCATAACTGATTCGTTAAGTGTAGTGTTTGTTGGTTTGGACCACCTCTTCAACACTACTCTTTACTTACAGCCAACGACTCACGACTTAGAACAAACTATTCTGCACTTGCAACGAACAGTTGTTTGCCATGCAGTTTAAAGTCGTTAATCAGTTTCTGGCCTTTAGGGTTAACTAGCCAATCACTGAATACTTTCGCAGCTTGGTAATTGATGCTTGGGTAGCGTTCAGGGTTAACAAGAATCACTTGGTAAGGGTTAAATAGGTTCTTATCACCTTGGAAAAGGATTTTTAGGTCCAGTTTATTTTGGTAAGCCAACCAAGTACCACGGTCTGTCATGGTGTAGCCTTGCATTTCAGACGCCATGTTCAGAGTAGGGCCCATGCCTTGACCAACACTTCGGTAGCCACCGAAGTTTGGTTCCATTTTAGTTTGCGCCCAAATACCCATCTCTTTCTTATGAGTACCTGAATCGTCGCCACGAGATACAAACGTCACGTTATTAGTCGCGATCGCTTTAAACACATCTGCCACTGCTTTTTGAGATTCAATTTTCGCAGGGTCATTTTGTGGACCAACGATGACGAAGTCGTTGTACATCAGCTTGCGAGGTAAAACGCCGTAACCTTTTTCCACGAAATTAGCTTCTGCTTTTGGTGCATGAGTCATCACCAAATCAACGTCACCATTTTCGCCCATGCGAAGTGATTTACCTGTACCTGCGGCTAGAACATCAACCTTGATACCAGAATCCTTTTCGAACTCAGGTAATAAGTAGTCCAGTAGACCAGAGTGATAAGTACTTGTGGTTGTCGCCAACTTGATATGAGTGGTGTCTTCCGCGCTGCTAGCCGTGTAACTGACGATAGATAGAGCTGCAATAGTTAAGGGAATTGCTTTCATTATTATTATGTCCATTCTGTTATAAATGAATGACATGCCTTCAGTTTTAAAGGGCTCGAAGAAGGGCATGTGCATAAGACGCTAATTGTTGTAATTAGAAATCTACACCTTATAAGCAATCTTAATGCCAATAAATCATGCATCAGATCTCACTAAATTGCTGTTATTTCGCACAAAACTGCGCCATTTACCCCGTTAAAATGAATCAAAACATGAGCTAGGACAAAATGTCGCACATTGTCCCTGTTGGAGAAAGGGTTAATTGGTACACTCTGTCCCAACTTTCCTCACCGGCTAATCATTATGTCTTTACCTAGTTCATCTGCATCCAATCTCAACCCGAACACATTGACTCACTATCAGGCGTTTTCCGTTTTGGTCGTGGATGATGAATTGGGTATGCAGGCTATCTTAAAGAAAGCACTAGGTAAGTTCTTTGGCAAGGTATCAAGCGCAGGTTCGGTTGAAGAAGCTGAAACACTACGTTCTAGCGAACATTTTGATCTCATCGTCCTTGATATCAACCTGCCAGGTCGTTCTGGTATTGAGTGGGAAGAGGCGTTTAACGACAATGACAAACGCGCCGATGTGATTTTCATGACGGGTTATGCTGATCTAGAGATGACCATATCTGCACTTAAGCTTGGTGCTTCAGATTTTATTCTTAAGCCATTCAACCTCGAACAGATGATACAAGCGGTTCTGCGTTGTATGGATAAGCGACTCGACCAAAGAATGCAGTACGCGTTAAAGCGTGATGTTAGTCGTCATATCAAGACCGAATTGATCGGCAATTCAGACAAGACCAAACAGCTCAAACTATTGATCAGTCAATTTGCACCGTCTCGAGCATCAGTTTTAATAGAAGGTGAGTCAGGTACGGGTAAAGAGTTGGTTGCGCGTGGTGTACATGAAGCCAGCAAACGCACCGGACCATTTGTACCAATCAACTGTGGTGCGATTGCCCCGGAGCTTCTCGAAAGTGAATTGTTTGGACACACCTCTGGCGCATTTACTGGTGCGAAGAAAAACCGTGAGGGTCTGTTCAGAGTCGCAAGTGGTGGCACCTTGTTCCTTGATGAAATAGGTGAAATGCCACTGCCAATGCAAGCTGCGTTGTTACGTGTGTTAGAACAAAGAACGATTCGTCCAGTCGGTAGCGAGAAGGAAATTGCCGTTGATGTACGCGTGGTGGCAGCAACCAACAGAAATCTTCAGGAAGAGGTTGATAAAGGGCACTTTCGCCGCGATCTGTTCTACCGACTCAATGTACTTAAGATTGATGTTGTGCCACTAAGAGAGCGCCCATCAGACTTGATTGAGCTTGTTCCATATTTCACTCGTCTATTGTCGAATGAACTTGGCATGCCGGTTCCCAATTGGGCACATGAAGATATCTTGGCGATGAATGAATACGAATGGCCGGGGAATATACGTGAACTTAAAAACTTAGTCGAACGATGCATTCTTTTAAACAAGCCACCAGCACACTATTGGCGCGAGATTAATGGCGATCCTGTACCGGCTAGCATTTCAGTGACGGTGTCACATGGTGCGGAAATACCAAACTTAAATAATGCAGACGCTGCCGAGGGTTACCCAAACACTTGGACACTGAAAGAAGTGGAGAAGTCTCATATAGAACAACTTGTGAGCTTCCATGACGGTAATAAATCGGCTGCTGCGAGAGATCTTGGCGTCGCTCGTAAAACCCTAGAGCGTAAATATAAAGATTGGAACACAGAAGGCTCTGAATATGCCGATTAGACGCCATTGGTGGTCAAAGTGGGCGTTCCGGTTCAAAACCATGGTTCGCTATCGCTTATTATTCCTAACATCTGCTCCGATCATTTTGACCTTGTGTGCACTTGTGGCTATCACTCTCTATTGGTCTGTTCATTACACGTGGCAGGGGGCACTGATTGATGTCGATGAGCGCTTAGACGTGGCAGAGAACAGTATTCACTTGATTCAAAATCAGCAGGCATACAACGTTCGTGCGTTTGCTGAGTCTTATAATTTCCGCGTCAAACTCGCGAGTGATATTTCTAAAAAGGATCTCACGCGTTGGGTTTCTGAAAACAAATCTCGCTATGAGCTCGACTTTCTGCGCTGGCGCAGTGTCGAAAGTATGGCAAAGAAACTCGAATATCTAAATTTGACTCACAAGTCTTCGTTTTTCAGCGTCTTAAGCCGTAGTGAACTCAACCATCTCGATCGGGATCTTGCTAAAAAAGCGGAAGTTCCGATGCTTAATGGCCAAGAAGTTGAGACCCGCGGATTGGTAAGTCGAACCGTTGTGCCCGTAAAAGATGGCAATGATAATGTAATTGGTTTTCTTGATGGCGGGATTTTGCTTAATAACAGCACTCAACTTGTCGACCAAATCAGCAATCTTATCTATCCCCAAAGAGAAGACTTTAATCGTCATGTCGGTACCGTCACTGTCTTCCTTGATGATCTTCGTGTGAGCACCAACGTTCCTTTAAGCAGTGAAGACAGTGTAGGGCGGGCAATAGGTACGCGAGTTTCTCATGAGGTTCACTCAAAAGTCCTGAACGAAGGCAAAGAGTGGCTAGATCGAGCGTATGTGTACGATGCTTGGTACATCACGGCTTACCAACCGATCCACGACCAGTTTAATAACGTAATCGGCATGCTGTATACCGGCTATCTAATATGGCCGCTCATCGAAACTTACCTGACTAACCTTGGCGAAATCAGCATTATCATTGTGTTGCTGTTGCTTGCTTCTGGGTTGATCGTTCACCGTGGTGCTCGGGATCTTTTCGACCCAATTGAAAGAATTCATAAAGTGGTGAAGCTCGTGCAATTGGGTAAAGACAAACGTATCGGTACGTTAGGCTTAGATGACCAACACGAGCTTACTCTGCTCGCCAAACAGTTCGACAAGATGCTAGATCTGCTGCACGAACGTAATCAAGAGATTCAACAAGCGGCGTTAGAACTCGAGTGTAAAGTTCACTCTCGTACCGCCAGTTTGAAAGAGAAAACTGAAGAACTGGAACTGCATATCAAGCTTCTCAATCAAGCCCGAGATAAGCTGGTGGTTAATGAAAAATTAGCAGCACTCGGTGAACTCACGGCAGGCATTGCTCATGAGATCAATAACCCAACGGCAGTAATTCTTGGCAATGTTGAACTGATGAAGTTTGAACTCGGTGATGAAGTGGGCCGCGTCGATGAAGAGGTCCACGCCATCATGGAGCAGATTGACCGAATCCGAAATATTACACGAAGCCTACTACAATACAGCCGGCACGGTGGCGTACAAGACGAAATCACGTGGCAGCATATCAATCCAATTGTGGATGAAAGTATTACGCTCGTAAAGACTGGCGCGAAGAAGAAAGGCATTGTGTATGTCTCGCAATTGAATGCTAGAACCTCCGTAGAAGTGAACCGAAACCAATTGCTGCAGATTCTGGTTAACCTACAAATGAATGCGATTCATGCAATGGACGGACAGGGCACGTTAACCATTTCGAGTGAAGATTGGGTTGAAAATGGCGTGTCTCATGGCGCTATCGTTCATGTTCAAGATGAAGGCTGCGGCATTAAGGAAGAGCAACTGAAACGCATTTTCTCGCCTTTCTATACCACCAAAAGAGACGGTACAGGCTTAGGTTTGTCCGTTTCTCAAAGTATCTTGAGCCAAACGGGTGGCGAGATCCGAGTTGAATCTGAGGTAGGCAAGGGAAGTCGTTTTAGTATCTACCTCCAACAAAAAGCTACACCTCAATTATTGGTGTCGAATCTCTAAGTTAATTTTACCGGCTGTCACTCGACAATTACATTAAGTGCTTGGGCTGTTACTTGAGCTTTCAGGCCAAGCACGAAAATCCCGCACTACTAATCTATCGCAAGCGAGATCTCAACCTCTGCTGATTTGACGAGCACCTCTTTTTGCTTATGTAACACAGTGTATATCTTTCGATCTTGATGCATATCATCTGAACTGTACGAAATTTTGATACCTTGGCCGAAAATCCATAATCAAAACAAATAATAAAGTCAGTCAGCTATGAAATTAAGTAACCTATCTATCAAATCAAAACTCGTCTCCATCGTCATTCTATCGGTTGTTCTCTTGGTAATGACATCCACTTTTAATCTAATGCAACAGCGCGCTAGCTCCTTGGAAGAGCGGCAAGATAAACTCAGTGCTCAAGTCGAAACAGCAGTAAGCTTAGCTCAACACTATTATGACCAACGAAATATCCTTGGCGAAGAGACAGCAAAGAAACAAGCACTTCAAGCCATTGAGACGCTTCGCTATGACAGCACCAACTATTTTTGGATCTTAAACCAACAACTCAACATTATTAGTCATCCCCTTAAGCCAGAACTCAATGGCAAGAATGCGGGTAACTTAAGAGACGGTGCGGGCAAGTACCACTGGCGTGAGATGGTGACCATCTCTCAAACTGCACAACAGAAAGGCTTTCTTGACTACCAATGGAAGAGTCCGAATGGAGAGTTAAAAGATAAGATATCGTACGTACAACTTTTTCCTGAATGGAATTGGGTGTTAGGTTCTGGAATATTGGTCGCTGATATTCAAGATGCATTCTACGCGTTGGCGATTAAAGAAGGAATGGTTGCGGTTGTGTTGTCTGGCCTACTGTTTGCAATGGGCTACGCGATATCCAATAATATCCTTGTACCTCTTAATAAGCTTATCGATAACACCCATAAGATTGCCGATGGCGACCTTCGTGTACGTATGAACATGACGCGCAAAGATGAGCTGGGTGATATGAGCCAACAGATCGACACCATGCTTGATAAGCTGCAAAGTACACTACGTACCGCCAATGAATCTGCGGATCTATCGAGCAATATGGCAAGTCACATTGCTCAAGCGAGTGAAGAGGCGGCGACCAGTGTCAACTCGCAACATGCTCAGCTTGAATTATTGTCTACTGCGATGACAGAAATGAGCGCCACTATTTCAGATGTCGCGGTCAATGCAGAGAGCACGGCGGCAAGTACCAATAAAGTCGTCGATCATGCCAACCAAAACGATGACAACATGCAGGTCACTTCTAAAACCATCTCTCAAGTTTCAGAGAACATCTCTACGGCTAACGAATTAGTAAGAGACCTACAATCCGGCGTAAGCGAGATAAGTCAAGTTGTGAGCGTCATTCGTGATGTGTCAGAACAAACGAACTTATTAGCGCTTAACGCAGCAATAGAGGCGGCACGTGCAGGAGAGCAAGGAAGAGGGTTCGCGGTTGTCGCGGATGAAGTCCGTAATCTTGCTAGCCGGACTCAAAATTCAACGAACGAAGTTCAATCCACAATTGAAAAACTGACTCAACAAGCAGAACGCACCTTCAAAGCAATGCAAAGCAGCAATGAGAAGGTTGACCACAGTGTTGTCGCATCTAACGAGACTCGCCAACAACTTGATGTGATTGTGAATGAGCTTCACAACGCCAATGACATGGTCGCACAAATCGCAGCGGCTTCAGAACAGCAAAGTACGGTAGCAACTGAAATGAGTGAAAGTGTCACTGGGATTCACCTAGCTGCAAACGAAGTACTTCAGGCCTCACAATCGCTAGCAGAAGACAGCCAGAAAATGGCCAACACAACAGAGCACCTTACTGAACAGTTGAAATACTTTAAGGTATAAATCCAGCAGCGCTTACTCTTAGCGCAGACAAATCGAATAAAAAAACACCTCCGCACTCGAGATAAGTCCGGAGGTGTTTTCGTTTATTGGTATCTCGGGGGTTAATCCAATCTTCGAACGTAAACCTTAAGCCAGCTTCAATTAATGCGCTGCCACTGAAATCTTCGGTGGGTTGATGTTGTGCTTTTTGAACTCTTTCATCACACGCAAGGTAATGTCTGTTTCAAACAACTTTTCATAAGCTGTATCGACGACGTAAGCCTTACAAGTTAACTGTATCGCCAGGTAGTTATCCGTAATCGTCTGTTTAACCAGAACCGTAACAGGCTTAGGCAAGTGGATGTAGCGGCTTGAAGACGCAGCTTCTTGAATCAAATCACGGGCTAGGGTGATATCTTCATCCATTCCTACATAAAACGGAATCACGACCTGCATATCCAATGCACCATAGTTGCCGCTCGTCGTCACTTCATTTAAGAACTTGTTGTTCGGGATGGTAATGATGTCGTCATTCAAAGTTCTCATACGCACAGAACGCAAACCAATAGTGATAATGTCCCCGTAGTTACCTTCGAACGTGACGCGGTCACCAACTTGGAAAGGTCTATCGATCATCACGGTGATACCTGCGATGAATGACGCTGCCAAGTCTTTAAGCGCAAAGCCAACGGATACAGCGAGGGTACCACCAATCAAAGCCAGAATTTGATCGTTGATTCTAAAACTCATCATGAACACGATAAGACCGGTGCTCACGTAAATGAAGAACTGAGTAAACGACTGCAGTTTCTGTAGCAACATTCGATATTGCACAAACTGACTACCAAAACTGGTCACCATTGAGTTGATGAACTTGAGCAATAACCACATTGCAGCAATAACAATCATGGAGAAGAACACGCCGCTCCACCGCACAAGGCTAGCTATCTTTGAGATGTTTTCCACATTGGCTAACTCTTCCGTCGCAAAGGTCGGGAAGCTGACAGCACTTACCAAGCCAACAAATAGTAGGATAAATAACTTCTTCATTTTACTTCACCAGTAGATGTTGACGGTCGAGAACGTTCGTAATATGGCGGAACCAGTGCTCAGAAATCCGAGCCTTTTCTTCATGCCAACCAATATAACCACGGCTTTCAAAGTAACGCAGAATCCCCGTTATTTCTGCCGTGCTCAGTTGTGTACATTCAGATAAAACTTCCGGAGATGCGATTTCCAATTGCACGATAGAGCGCAATACAGCCAACATCGGTTTCGGCATATTCTCCAGTTCCTGCGCTTCCGGAACATGGAACAAACGCACCACGGCTTGATCTGTCTCTTTATTTCGGTTCAAAGAGAGTCGGAAGAAACGCAACGCAACGGTAGGGTTACCATCAGAGTAGTGCCACAAGATTCGATAGAAACCTTGGCGTGCACGTTCTTCTTCACTCATATCATCTTGGTCCCATTGCTTAGGAACCACTAAGCCATCAAACGACAACGGCTTTTCAAGCTCCTTGTTAATACGGCTATTCAAAAGCTCACCAACTTGTTTTTCTGTCCAACGAGGAAGGAAACACACCAAGTCAAACAACAGGCGTTCGCCACGCGCTCTATCAACAAACCGCCAGCTCGATTTGGCAATCGATATCACGACACGGTGGTTCTTTTTTGAGCGACGCAGAAGGTTGGTTAAACGAATCAAATCCGACAAGCCACCGACCATTGGTTTCACCAGTCGTTGTGCGTTATCAATCGCAATAAGGTAAGTCGTATTGCTCTTACGCAAATGCGCCAAGATCTGAATCTCAGTGGCTTCTTCTTCCAAACCAATACTAACGGCAAGATGCGCTAAAAGTTCTTGGTAACCGGCATAAGGACAGCTCACATAAACGGGCTCTGCGTTAGAGACTTTGTGCAATAAAGTATAAAGCAGCGTCGTCGCGCCAACACCACGTTCGCCTGACACAATACAGATAGCAGGGCTGTCCGACATCAAGTAGCGAGACAGTTGCTTAATTTCGTCACCCGCATAATCAATTAGCGTGCTGTCGATATTACCCGGCAGAATGTATTCATAGGTTTGATCGCCTTTGATTCGAACCAAGTTTTGCTGATTTTTATCAAGATCAGACTGCTTAGCCACTTCGATTCTAAACAGATACGCCAAGGCTTGGCTAAACAGCGTGTAATTGGATAGCAATGCCATGATGCGGTGTTGGAAGTTGTAAACACTCAACCATACGATGCCAATTGCTGTCGCGAGTATATTCAGTAGGAAGGTATCTTTTCGGTTCACCGCCCAATTCACCCATACCGGACGATCGGAGATGTGTTGCAGAGTATCAAAGACTTTCGCTCGCCATAATCTGAGTACCGAAATGGTAACCAGTACAAACCAGAAAAACAGAGCGCTGTAGATCCAACTATAGATAGTGCCTTTGCCTAACGTAATACTCGAAATTTGCAGAGTCACACCCGCAACAATGAAGCTCCATACATAACGGCGAATAGTCGATAGACGAAGCGCTATCACTTCTTTATTAGATGTACGACCCAAGCGGTAGGCCAGTTCAAGAATAAAGCTGATGGCAATCGAACCACCTAGAATCCACCACGTGAAGATCTCGAGGAAAATCAGATGCTGTAGACTAGGGATACTCGAAAGTACCCTGAGTGAAAGGGTAATCGCAATGAGCCAAGCAATCGCACGATCAGCGCGACTGATATACCAGATTACCCTTACTAAAAAAGGAGGGTTCGTTTTCGCTTCAAGAAAATTAATTCTAAACAACTCGATCAAACGGGTGCTGTTGGCAAGCCACCACACTAAACCAAAGTAGATGAATAGCACTTTTAACGATGCACCAATCACAGGCACTGGCGAAATGAAGATGTCTTTAACAAGCGCTTTAAAGCTACGAATTTGGAAGTAAACAAGATACTCAATATTGAGCTTGGTTAATTCCCACTCTTGCTTAAATTGGGTGACACCATAAGGGCCAAAACCTGTTAAGCGATCTTTGTTTGCAGAGTTTGTCTGTTCTAACAGGTGCTGCTTACTCACGTTCAAGCTATTCAAAGTGACGTAACTGGTTTGAACGGCAAACCATTGATCGACGTCGCTGTTATCTCGGTAAGCTTTTATCTGTTGCTCGAAGGTTTTGATCTCTTGCTTTTGGACTCGCAGAACTTCGGCAAGCAAAATGTTGACCTGACGTCTATCCGACGCTTCCATAAATAGAGGGTCGGGTAACGAATCAATTCGCTCATCAAGGGCAACAGCAGAATCGGATACCTGCGGCTGAGATTGTAAGTCATATTCCAAGTTGGCATGACTAGGCCAAGAGAGAATGGCCAAAGTGAGGATTAAGAAGCGCGATAGTGAACGCATAAAAGTCTCTTAGAATTATGAGGTTAGGATTACTATAGTTAGTTAATCTGACTTTGTGAAATCCAATCCGGTATCGGGGGCGAGTACTTTATTCCTGTTTCGACCGATTTTGTCATGAAATTGTCAGGGATTAGGCTAGTCTTGCCTATGTCTGCTGTTGCTTTGGTCAGGTTAGTTTCACTGCGACCAATCAGCATACGATATATTCAATGGTTGGCATGATTTAGGACGTTATATACCGCCCATTATAGGTCGCTGTTCGATATTTTGTTTCCCCTGAAAATCGACGGATTTTAGGCAGCAAATTGAAAATCAAAAGTGTGAGTTAGCTCAAACTATGATTTGGCTGGGTTATCACTCACTTAATAGCGGGTAAATGCAATCAATACTTGCAGTTAAAGCCCTGAACAAGTAACGTTGCGACGTTTTTCACATTAAGAAGGTAATGGCATTGATCTCCACAGCAAATATCACCCAACAATTCGGCGCTAAGCCACTTTTCGAAAATATTTCAGTTAAGTTCGGCGAAGGCAACCGCTACGGTTTAATCGGCGCGAATGGCTGTGGTAAATCGACGTTCATGAAGATCCTATCGGGTGAACTAGAGCCGACTTCTGGTAACGTAAGCTACGATCCAAACGAGCGCGTCGCTAAGCTAAACCAAGACCAATTTGCTTACGAAGAATTCACGGTAATTGATACGGTTATCATGGGTCACAAAGAGCTTTGGGCTATTAAGCAAGAGCGTGACCGCATTTACTCTTTGCCAGAAATGAGCGAAGAAGACGGCATGAAGGTGGCTGACCTTGAAGTTCAGTTCGCTGAAATGGACGGCTACATGGCAGAAGCTAAAGCCGGTGAGCTTCTTCTTGCTGTAGGTATTGAAGAGTCAATGCACTTCGGTCTGATGAGCGAAGTGGCACCGGGTTGGAAACTTCGTGTTCTATTGTCTCAAGTACTGTTTGCAGACCCGCATATCATGCTTCTTGACGAACCAACGAACAACTTGGACATGGACACCATCAAGTGGTTGGAAGATACGCTAAACCAACGTAACTGCACAATGATCATCATTTCGCACGACCGTCACTTCCTAAACTCGGTTTGTACACACATGGCTGACCTTGATTACGGCGAACTTCGTCTATTCCCAGGTAACTACGATGAGTACATGACGGCTGCGACTCAAGCTCGTGAACGTCTACTGTCTGACAACGCTAAGAAGAAAGCACAAATTGCTGAACTTCAAACGTTCGTTTCTCGTTTCTCTGCTAACGCATCTAAAGCGAAGCAAGCAACGTCTCGTGCTAAGCAAATCGACAAGATTCAACTAGACGAAGTTAAAGCGTCTAGCCGTCAAAACCCATTCATCCGTTTCGAACAGTCTAAAGAGCTATTCCGTAACGCACTTGTGGTTGAAAACCTATCTCAAGGTTTTGAAGAAGATCTTTACAACAAGTTCGATGCCATCTTCGAAGTAGGTGAGCGTGTTGCTATCATCGGTGAAAACGGTGTAGGTAAAACAACACTACTTAACACACTAGCTGGCGCACTAGAACCTCGCACTGGTGAGTACAAGTGGTCTGAAAACTCAAACATCGGTTACTACGCTCAAGATCACGCACACGATTTCGAGACAGACATGAACCTGTTTGATTGGATGAGCCAATGGCGCCAAGAAGGCGAAGACGAGCAAGTTGTTCGTGGCTTCCTAGGTCGTATGCTGTTTGGCCAAGACGACATCAAGAAATCTGTAAAGGTTATCTCTGGTGGTGAGCAAGGTCGTATGCTTCTTGGCAAGATCATGATGCACAAGCCAAACATCCTTCTTATGGATGAACCAACGAACCACATGGATATGGAATCTATCGAAGCGCTTAACTTGGCTCTTGAGAACTACAAAGGCACATTGTTCTTCGTATCTCACGACCGTGTATTCGTAGACTCTCTAGCAACTCGTATCCTTGAAATCAAAGATGGCAAGATCAACGATTTCCGCGGTACTTACGCTGAATTCTTAAAAGCACGCGGCTAATGTCGTGTAGCGAGAGTTAATACGTAGCAACACGTTAGTACGTATTCAAAATTAGAAAGGCCTCTATCTTAGCAATAAGAGAGAGGCCTTTTGTTTTTTCATACTACATAAATTAACTAGTTTGCGCTAATCACTAGTACTTAAACTGCGCGACAATCTTCTCTAGCTTCACACTCACACTCGAGACTTGTTCACTACAACGCACGGATCCAGAAACCACGGTATAGGTATCACTGGCAAGATGAGCGATATCCGTAATGTTTCGGTCAATCTCTACTGAAACCATCGATTGCTCTTCGGACGCTGTTGAGATCTGACTGTTTAAGTCGAACATCTCGCCAACTTGGAAGTGTATGCCTTCTATCGCATTCACCACGTCTTTGGTTTGGCTTTTCACCAGCTCAGTTTGCTCTAAGCTCGCTGTCATCTTGGCGACGGTCTTGTCTATTCCAGTGGTTAAACCATGAATCGTGGATTCTATTTGATGGGTTGAGTCGTTGGTCATTAGTGAAAGCTCTCTGACTTCGGATGCAACCACAGCGAAACCTCGTCCATGATCGCCAGCACGCGCCGCTTCAATCGCAGCATTGAGTGCTAATAGGTTAGTTTGCTCAGCAATACCTTGAATGGTAGTGACCACCTGATTGATTTCACGACTCTGTTCTTCAAGTTGAACGATGAGATCCTGAGATTCTGCAATGTTTTCTACCAAGACATGAATACTATCGTTGGTTGACTGTGTCTTTTGCAGCGCTTGATGGGCGTTCTCTTTTATCTTCTCGGCATTGGTTGCCGCATTTTCGATGTTCGCCGTCACTTCATTACTCGTCATGACTAATTCATTGACTGCCGTCGCTACCGATTCAGATTGCTGCTTTTGTTTCTCGGCATTGCTCATGCTTTTAATTGCCGCTTCTTCAGAGCTGCATGAGCTGTCGGTCAACACAGTCATCACGCCAGACAGCTCTTTAATATTGCCATGCAGTTTATTGATGAAGGTATCGAAGGAGTGCGCCAACTGAGCAAGTTCATCATTGCCTTTTGCGTTCATACGCACGGTTAAGTCGCCATCTCCATTCGCAATCGACTCCATCATCACGTTTATCGCTTTGATTCGCGCAAGTATGTTGCGACCGATGAATACCAACAACAAAGAGAGCAGAGCAACGATAGCCGCACCAAAAAGATGCAGCATATTTTTGGTGTGTGTACTTGCCGCTGTAATCGCTTGGCTTATCTGACTTTGTACTTCTTCAATTGCTTGTTCCGTTTGATGAACATTGCTACGCAAGGCGCCTCTAAGCCCCAATTCTGACGACAACCCTAAATTGCTATTAGCAATCAGTAGAGTTTCAACCGCGGCCTTATATTCGGAATACGCTTGCTCTATTGAAATCGATGTTTGGGAGTAGGGTTCAAACTCAACAAGAGCACTAATTAATGCCGCATTTGTTTGGCTATTAATATGTGCAAGATAATGAAAGTCTTTTTCGATCAGTTCTAGCAGCGCAAGTTCCAGTGCCAAACTAGATTCTGATTCGATTGCTGATTTCAGTGCCGTTCTTTTTCCATCGAGTGCCGCCACAAACCCCAAAGGTGCGGTTGTGCGTTCGATGTCGTTAACTTGATTGACGATCTGGTGGAACTGTTTCTGGTACTGATGAAGGGTATCGGAGATCTTAGTCATTTGCTCGGACAGATGAAGATTGTGCGAAGCTAGTGTTTGATTCAAAGTTACCAGCCTCTGATTCAATGTGTCGGCGGTTTTGTCGAAACGCTCTGCGTATTTTTGATCGTGACGGGATAAGAAATCTTTCTCATGCCGTCTCAGAGTTAACAAATCGACCGAGCTTCTAAGGTTTTCGGTCGCAGAACGCTCTAGCGATTCCAATTTATCTAAGCTGAACTGCTCGTAGATCGCATATATCAAAACAGACACAAACAGGGTGAGGTTGATTAAAATAAACTTACTACGAATAGAAAGAGACAGCACACGTTGCTGAGGTTCCAGTGGATTGTTCATGGTTAACTCCCTTTAGCCGATGACGTTTTATATCCATCAATGCTTAATAGTTATTAGATATATTTAAATGATGAATATGTAACTAATAGCTTATAGGGCTCGTAAAGCAAGATTGGTTTCGTATTGAAAGTTAAGGAGATGTAATTGTGTAAAGAAACGGAATTAATAGCCTTATGCGCTTAACTTAAATTGGGCATCATCGTTTCGCGAACCAACGACTTATCCCTACTTAAATAAAAATGCCGTTCATCAACCTTAATGAACGGCATTGTTTATTCACTCGTAGCAGGGGGAGATCTAGTCTTCTGACGACGCTTGCTCACCCTTTACATCAAAATCGATCTTGTCTGCGCCCGTGAAGACTTGGAAGCGTAGACCTTTAGCACGAGCAATCGTGGTGATACCGAACTTCTGCGCCAAATCTAAGCCCATTTGGGTCACGCCAGAACGTGATAGAAGAACAGGGATACCCATCTGCGCAACCTTAATCACCATCTCAGAAGTCAAACGACCTGTAGTGTAAAAGATTTTGTCTTCACCTGACTCCTTGTTAAGCCACATCTCACCAGCCAATGTGTCAACGGCATTGTGACGGCCTACATCCTCCACAAACGACAACACTTGGTCGTCTTTGCAAACAGCACAACCGTGCACCGCGCCTGCTTTCTTGTAGGTATCGTTGTAATGAGTCAACGCTTCAAGCGCTGTGTAGATTTCAGATTGCTTAATCTTGTTTTGAGGCACCTGGTAATCTTCCAACTGCTTCATCACGTTGCCATACATGGTACCTTGACCGCAGCCAGAGGTTACTGTTTTCTTCTTAAGCGCTTGCTCAAGTTGGCTTGTATCTTCTTTGGTGATAACCGCTGCAGAGCTGGTTTCCCAATCGATGATAATAGATTCAACCGCTTCTGGGTCGGAAAGGAAGCTTTGGTTTTTCAAATAGCCCAATACTAATGACTCCGGACGAGAGCCCAATGTCATTAACGTTACGATCTCTTTCCAGTTCAACATAACGGTAAGAGGGCGTTCACAAGCGATCTGTTTGGTTAGCTTCTCACCATATTCATCAAACACTTCAACTTCGATTGTTTGAAGTGGGTTTTCGCTAGTTTTTATTATGTTTGGTTTTACCACAGTCACGTCCTACTTAATGAGATAGCGATTTTAAGAGATAAGAAGTTAACAAGAGGGTCTAATGCCGTTCTTGTTCATCGATTCTTTAACTCATGCTTAAAGCAAATCTTATTCCAAAATAACGGGTATTCAGGAAAACATGAAGCATTCGATTAAAATAGCGCAAAATATGAGAGTTCACCGAGTGGAGTTGTCTGAAATAACCAGTATCGACTAACGTTATAGTGACAACTTGATAACGAACGCTATAGATACGCTCTCGTAGTTAATCCGTATTGGCGTGTTTATTGCTTTATGGGATGTATATGATTGCGCACAGTACAAAATGTCCTAAGTGCATTCAGACCAAAGAAAATCAATTGGGTGAAGTATGTCTGAGATAAAAGAATTCAAAGAACAATATGAAAAAACAGAAGCAGCTTGGCCAATCGGTGTCCAAAGAATAGAAAAAGAGATCAAAACAGGTATCTGGGTAATGACGCAATGGGAATTGACGGGGTTTGAACTGTCGCCAGAAGATGATGCCCAAGACGTTTGTTTACTCCAATTACATAAAGACGAGCGTACAGACTATCGTTTCAACCTAAGCTCTCAGCAACCTAAGCTTTTCTTAGTGATGGATAATGTCGATTCTGGTGTTAAGCCAGTTATTCAGTTACTTACAGCATCACAAACCGTTGCAGGGCAATACATGGACGGTGACAATCAAGTCCTTTCATACGACATTCCTTTGCCCGTACAGGCTTGGATGGAAGCATTCATCGGTCGTCATGGCGAACTACTAGAAGCAAGACGTAAAAAACGTAAAGGCGCGGGTCGATCAAATGGCAACTAACTTTTTTAGCCGTTGGTCTCAACGAAAGCTTGATGAATCAACTGATAAAGCACTTGAAGCGGAACAAACACTTGAGGATACCGAACTTACTTCCTCAAAGGCTTCTTCTGCTGCTTCATCTATAGACGTAGAAACATCGGAATCACTAGAACGTGGGACTTTAGAAAATGAGTCTCCAGAACACAATGAAGATGCTCATGCTGTCGATTCTCAAGCTATCGACTCTCAGGAGATAGCATCAGAAACGACTGAAGACTTGTCTGTTGCTCAATTATTGGTGTCAGAAGCCTCAGAAAGCGTAAAAAAAGCCGCATTGCGTAAATTATTCCTTTCAGAAGAATTCAATGTTCGTGATGGTTTAGATGATTACGACGACGATTACAGTAATTTAAAGTCTCTTTCTGAAGGGGTTGCGGAAACCCTGCGTGATTGGGTTAAAGACAAAACGGAAGAAGAAACCACACTAGAAGAAGAGCAAGTTATTGATAATAAAGATGAAGGTGAAGTTTTAGGGAATTCTGAAAGCGATTTTGAGGTATCTGATAATGAACTTGAAACGTCAGAAAGTGCCGAAATAACCGAACAAGAAAAAGAACTGTATAAAAAAACAGTACCAGATATTAACACTACAATGTCAGACGAAGATGACCTAAAAGAGATGGGACAAAATATACCACACAAAGAATAGGTACATTTTGACTAAACACTCAATGAGCCGCTTGCGACAAAATGTCCCAAGCGGCTTTTTTGTAAGCTTAACAAACTAAAAAACACGCTAATTCATTGAAAATAATGAATTATTAAATTGGCATGGCATTTGCTAAATATCGTTCATTATCGACTTTTTTGTAGATAGCCAGAGTAAAGTTGACTAGATAACGAATAGCTAATGAAACCATTAGTTGTTAACCGATTACTCAGCAAGTTCTCTAACGCTAACTACAATGAAGATTGAACAGATTATCCATGTCCAAAGATGGAACTGAGCAATGCTTAAACAATTATTAAAACAAGCAACTTCAAATAACGCTAAAGCAAGACTGTATGCATTTGAAAATACAGTTGAGTTAACAAATCTGATTCCACCGACAGTAAGTTATGAAAGTGGTGGTAATACGCTAATTATTGGTCCAACTGCGATCATTGAAAGTGCTGCGGCTCAATTACCTCAATTGACGAGCTTAACCTTATTGTCGACAGACGGCGAAAAGGGCAAAAACCCAGAACTGTACTTCGCGAATTCGGTTCAAGTATCCGGTTTCCTTGGTACGTTTGAAGTTGTGATTGAGAGTAAAGGCACATCAAGCAACTTGGCGAAAATCGCGATTAATCACGATTGTTTCGATGTTGTTCTAGACCTATGTCTGAATAGCTGCATGACAGAAGAAGTGCCTGTACCGGGTTATTACCCAGTGGGCCGAGGCTATCCAAAACTGGCCGAAGCACTGGAAGAGATTCCAACGCTAATGGGTACATTTGATAAGCCTAAGTTCTTCCGTTTAGACACTGACCTTTGTGCGCACAGTTCTCGTGGCGTAAAAGGGTGTGAACGTTGTGTTGACGCTTGTCCTGCTGGCGCACTATCAAGTGAAGGCTCAGACAAAACAGGTCACAAGATCGAGATTAACCCTTATCTATGTCAAGGCGTAGGAACTTGTGCAACAAGCTGTCCTACCGAAGCAATTACCTATGCGCTTCCAAACCCTGACGATACTCAAAAGTTCATTGAACGTACGCTAGCTAACTATGAACATGCGGGCGGTCTGGATCCAATCGTACTTATCTGTAGCTCTCGTCATGAGACTTACAATGTAATGGCGCTAAAAGCACTACCAGATAACGTTATTCCAATCGTGGTTGAAGAACTGCCTTCTATTGGTATTGATACTTGGTTTGCAGCGCTAGTGAATGGGGCGACTCAGGTTCTGTTTGCTGCTTCTCGTTTTATGCCAGAGACGATCATTCGTGTTCTGAATAACGAAGTAGGGATTGCTCAAGAGCTACTAGACCAAATCGGTGTTCCAAAAGAAACCATCGATGTCCTGTATTTAGAGTCTCTACGTGAAGGGCCTCCAACACTGTGCGTTGATTCTTTCGACCTTGCACTTGGCGATCTTCAAGGCAACAAACGTCAACGTCTATTCACTGCACTCGATGCTATGTCTTCATCTCGCATTCCTGTCGAGAATATCGTTGAACTTCCTTCGAATGCACCATACGGCACGGTTTCGTGTGAAAGCAAAGATTGTACGTTATGCATGAGTTGTGTTGCGGTTTGTCCTACACGTGCTCTTCATACCGACGGTGCTTCTCCATCACTTAAGTTTGTAGAACAAGACTGTATTCAATGTGGTCTGTGTGAAAAGGCATGCCCTGAGAATGTTCTGACTCTAACGCCTCGTATGAATTGGGTGAAAGAAGAACGTCAACAAGCAGTTGTGATTCATGAGGAGAAAGCAGCGGAATGTTTACGTTGCCATAAGCCATTCGCTCCACAGTCTATGATTGACATGTTACAGAACAAGTTACGCGGTCACTCTCATTTTTCAGATGAAACTGCGATTAATCGTATTGCGATGTGTGAAGACTGTCGTGTAGTGGACATGTTCGACTCAATGGCTCAAGACCCATTGAATCAATTGAAATACTAGGAGTTGGCATTGGAAACTAATTTAGATCAAGAACAAGAACAGACACTAAGAACTGAAATCTATTTGGTTCTTTCTGCATTGTTCCGTAGCGCACCTTCTGAAGAGGTCATTGATTTCCTAAAGACGTTAGACATTGAAGCGTCTGAGAGTGCAATGCAAAAAGCTTGGATTGCCATTCAACAAGCGGCAACGGAATCAAATCGCGAAGCGTTAGAAGATGAATATCAAGATCTGTTCATTGGCATTGGCCGTGGAGAGATTGTTCCATTTGGTTCATGGCATAGAACTGGCGCCATGATGGAAAAACCATTGGCAGAGATTCGTCATGACCTAGAGCTTTTAGGCATTGAGCGTGATGAGCAAGTGAAAGAGCCAGAAGATCACATCGCGGCGCTTTGTGAAGTGATGGCGATGCTAACGGCTGAGGAAGAAGCGCTGCAACAAGCGGTATTCAATAAGCACCTTGGCCCTTGGTTTAACTCTTTCACGCGTCAGCTTGAAGGGGCAGAAAGCGCGAACTTCTACAAATCGGCCGCTCAGCTTTGTGAAGCATTCTTAACGTTAGAACAAGTGCGTTTTAGCGTGAATACAAAAAGCAGTAAGCATAAATTAAAGATTGATGTGAAAAACGTCACTGATTACGAGTAATCGAGCAGTACGCGATTATATCGATAGAGGGGCATTAAGCCTCCAAAAAGATCTACCGTAAGGTAAGGAAGCAATGATGAAAGATAATAAAGAAATAAACACAAGCCGTAGGGACTTACTCAAAGGCTTAACGACTGCAGCCGTAGCTGGTGCCGTTGTCGCTGGTACAACGAAAGTGGCGACTGCTTCAGAAACGGTTGAAATGCCAAAAGAAGACATGAAGAAGACGGGCTATCGTGAAACGCAACATATTCGCGATTACTACGACACGCTTTAGGAGATAACGGATGAAACTTGTCAAACGCTCCGATAGTGTGAGCAAAGAAACCAATCAGCTAGGTGTGTCTCGACGTGCCTTCATGAAAAATACTTCATTAGCCGCTGGTGGCGCAGTGGTAGGCGCAAGTCTATTTGCACCTGGCATGATGAAGAAAGCACAGGCTAAATCAGTCGATCCAGAAGCGAAAACAGAAGTGAAACGTACTATCTGTTCTCACTGTTCTGTGGGTTGTGGTATCTACGCTGAAGTTCAAAACGGTGTTTGGACGGGTCAAGAGCCTGCATTCGATCACCCATTCAACGCTGGTGGACACTGTGCGAAAGGTGCAGCACTTCGTGAGCACGGCCACGGTGAACGTCGTCTTAAGTACCCAATGAAATTGGAAGGCGGTAAGTGGAAGAAGCTTTCTTGGGAACAAGCGATTGAAGAGATCGGTAACAAAGCGCTAGAACTTCGTAAAGAGTCTGGCCCTGATTCGGTTTACTTCCTAGGTAGTGCAAAACACAGTAACGAGCAAGCTTACGCATTCCGTAAGATGGCGTCGCTTTGGGGCACCAACAACGTTGACCACCAGGCGCGTATTTGTCACTCAACCACAGTTGCCGGTGTTGCAAACACTTGGGGTTATGGTGCGATGACAAACTCGTTCAATGACATGCACAACTGTAAATCGATGCTGTTCATTGGTTCAAACCCTGCAGAAGCTCACCCAGTAGCGATGCAGCACATCCTTATCGCGAAAGAGAAGAACAACTGTAAGATCGTTGTTGCGGATCCTCGTCGTACGCGTACTGCTGCGAAATCAGATCACTACGTTTCTCTTCGTCCAGGTTCTGACGTTGCGTTTATCTGGGGTGTGTTATGGCACGTCTTTGCAAACCAATGGGAAGACAAAGAGTTCATTAAACAACGTGTATTCGGCATGGACGAGATCCGTGAAGAAGTAGCGAAATGGAACCCAGCAGAAGTTGAACGTGTAACGGGTGTTAGTGAAAAAGACGTATACCACACAGCGAAACTACTTTCTGAAAACCGTCCGGGTTGTATCGTTTGGTGTATGGGTGGTACTCAGCACACGACTGGTAACAACAACACACGCGCTTACTGTGTACTTGAGCTTGCGCTAGGTAACATCGGTAAATCAGGCGGCGGTGCAAACATCTTCCGTGGTCACGATAACGTACAGGGCGCAACTGACCTTGGCGTACTTTCTGACACACTTCCAGGCTACTACGGCTTGTCTGAAGGTTCTTGGCGTCACTGGTCAAAAGTTTGGGATATCGACTTTGACTGGGTAAAAGGCCGTTTCGACGACAACGCATACGCTGGTCAAAAACCAATGAACAGTGCAGGTATTCCTGTATCTCGTTGGGTAGATGGCGTACTTGAAGACAAAGACAAGATTCGTCAACGCGAAAACATCCGCGCGATGTTCTACTGGGGTCACGCAGTGAACTCTCAGACTCGTGGTCCAGAGATGAAGAAGGCGATGCAGAAGCTGGATATGATGGTTATTGTTGACCCATACCCAACGGTTGCAGCAGTAATGAACGATCGTACCGACGGCGTTTACCTGCTACCAGCAACGACTCAATTTGAAACCTACGGCAGTGTAACGGCATCAAACCGTTCTCTACAATGGCGTGACAAAGTCGTTGAGCCTCTGTTCGAATCTAAACCTGACCACGAAATCATGTACCTGCTTTCTAAGAAGCTTGGTTTCTCTGATCAGCTGTTCAAAAACATTCGAGTTGAGAACAACCAACCTCTGATTGAAGACATTACACGTGAATTCAACAAAGGTATGTGGACGATTGGTTACACAGGTCAAAGCCCTGAACGCTTGAAAGAGCACCAACAGAACTGGCATACGTTCCACAAAACGTCTCTAGAAGCAGAAGGCGGTCCTGCAAATGGCGAGACTTACGGTCTACCTTGGCCATGTTGGGGCACACCAGAGATGAAACACCCTGGTACACACATCCTTTACGATACGTCTAAGACGGTTGCTGAAGGTGGTGGTAACTTCCGTACTCGTTTCGGTGTTGAGTTTGAAGGTCAAAGCCTACTTGCTGAAGACAGCTACTCGAAAGGCTGTGAGATCAAAGATGGTTACCCAGAGTTCAGCGACAAACTACTGAAACAACTGGGTTGGTGGGATGATCTAACTGCAGAAGAGAAAGCGTCTGCTGAAGGCAAAAACTGGAAGACTGACGTTTCAGGTGGTATCCAACGTGTGGCAATTAAACACGGTTGTATCCCATTTGGTAATGCGAAAGCACGTGCGATTGTTTGGACATTCCCAGACCGTGTACCACTGCACCGTGAGCCGCTTTACACGCCACGTCGTGACCTAGTTGCTGATTACCCAACGTGGGATGACAAAGAAGCGATCTTCCGTGTTCCTACGCTTTACAAGTCGATTCAAGAGCAAGACAAATCTGGCGAATACCCGATTATCCTGACCTCTGGTCGTCTGGTTGAGTACGAAGGTGGTGGTGAAGAGACTCGTTCAAACCCATGGCTAGCTGAACTTCAACAAGAAATGTTCGTTGAAGTGAACCCGAAAGACGCAAACGACATTGGCTTTAAAGACGGTGATGATGTTTGGGTTGAAGGTGCAGAGAAGGGCCGTATTAAGGTGAAAGCGATGGTAACACGTCGTGTTAAACCTGGTTTGGCGTTCATCCCATTCCACTTCGGTGGTAAGTTCCAAGGTGAAGATTTGCGTTCTAAGTACCCAGAAGGCACTGATCCTTACGTTATTGGTGAAGCTGCTAACACAGCAACCACCTATGGTTACGACCCTGTCACCTTGATGCAGGAAACGAAAGTAACCCTTTGTAATATTCGTAAAGCGTAAGGAGTCTTAAAATGGCTAGAATGAAATTTCTTTGTGACACCAAGCGTTGTATCGAATGTAACGGTTGTGTCACTGCATGTAAGAATGAAAATGATGATGCTCTGGAATGGGGTATTCAACGTCGTCGCGTTGTAACATTAAACGATGGCGAACCGGGTGAAAACTCAATCTCAGTAGCGTGTATGCACTGTACTGATGCACCATGTATGGCAGTTTGTCCTGCAGACTGTTTTGAACATACAGAAGACGGCATCGTGCTTCACAACAAAGATCTTTGTATCGGTTGTGGTTACTGCTTGTTTGCTTGCCCATTTGGCGCACCTCAATTCCCTAAACAGGAAGCATTTGGTGAGCGCGGTAAGATGGACAAATGTACCTTCTGTGCTGGCGGCCCTGAAACAGAACCAGGTTCTATAGAAGAGCGTCAGAAATACGGTGCGAACCGTATTGCTGAAGGTAAGCTTCCAATGTGTGCTTCGCTTTGTTCAACTAAAGCACTGCTAGCGGGTGACGCAGAGAAAGTTTCTGATGTTTTCCGTCAGCGTGTAGTTGAACGTGGTGCGAAAGGTGCAGGTTGGACAGACGGCAACGACCTTTCTTACGATGCGACTAAGAGCTAAGTAGGAGAGACATATGCTTACAATGTTTAAGCGTCTCTTCCTTGTTGTGCTGCCGATGTTGGCAGCACTAACAATGCTTTCTCCTATGAGTCATGCATCTGAGACGAACTCATCACAAACTCAATCGAGCTCTGCTCAACGAGAAATCACTCAGCTTGCTGGTGCCGATTTTTGGCGACAAGTAAGAAATGGTGAGGAAGGTTACACCACATCTCAATCGGCTGAGCACGGTGTGTTAATCAGTACTCCAGGTCAAACGTGGTACATATTGAAAGAGAAGTGGATGTCACCAGCCGGTGCGGTCGCTATCTTTGGCAGTATTGCTTTTGTGACTTTGATGTACGTTGTGATTGGCCCGCTAATGCTAAGTGCACCAAGAACAGGCCGTAAGATCAAACGTTGGTCTCGACTTGATCGTGCATTGCACTGGAGCATGGCGTTTACCTTCTTAACACTGGCGTTCAGTGGTTTGATGTTGGTTTACGGTAAACACTTCTTGAAACCTTATATCCCAACGGATCTATGGGGCTTCATCGTTCTACTGGCTAAGCAATACCATAACTACATCGGCCCGATTTTCTACGTGCTGTTGATGGCTGTTCTTATCAAGTGGTGGCGCAAGTCTATCTTCAAGATGGTCGATATCCAGTGGTTCATGAAACTGGGTGGTATGGTCGGAAAACATAAAGGTTCTCATCCATCTGCAGAGTTTTCGAACGCAGGTGAAAAAGCACTGTTCTGGCTATTGATTGTTATGGGTAGTGTGGCTGCGATCAGTGGCTTGGTTTTAGACTTCCCAATCTTCGGTCAAACGCGTCGAGATATGGAGCTTTCAAACCTAGTCCACATGTTGGCTGCTTTGATCCTTATCTGTGGTTTCGTGTTCCACATCTACATCGGCTTGTTCGGTATGGAAGGCGCACTTGAAGGCATGGTAACAGGCGAAGTTGATGAGACTTGGGCTAAAGAGCACCATGACCTTTGGTACAAAGAAGTGATGGAACAAGAGAAAAACGGCGTTGAACAAAGCGCAAACGCAGCAACAGAGAAAACGGAAGGGGTGAATAAGAATGAACAAACCTCATAAAGGTATTTGGGTTGCTTACATATTAAGCTGCTTTACGCCATTTACTTGTCTTCTCTCTGGTGTAGTTGCCATCATCTACGCGGGTTATCGTTTGGATAAAGGCGAAGACGGCGAAGTCGTTGATACGCATTACTATGGTTTAATCCGCTCGTTCTTCTTGAACCTAACCTTCTTTGTGGTTCTTATCGTAACGGTAGCAACCTCAAACGGCGTGTTAATCGGTGTGAACGATTATTGGTATCAGAACCATATTATCGATGATATCGCTTACTACATTCCATATGTAGGTATGTTATTCGGTGGTGTTGCGATTGTGGTTTGGTTTATCCGTATGTATCAAGGTATGCAACGTTTAAGTCAAAATCTACCGCAAAACCCGTCTACAGGACCAAACCTGTAACGCAAGTACGCTAGCTAAAGCTCAAAAGCAAAGCCCAGTGATCGATTCACTGGGCTTTTTGTTTTAAGTCTCTCGAACCGTAAATAGTCGCAGCCACTCTCTGGATCAGAACCTAATTATTGACCGCTTCAATATGGTGCAACTCCCTCATTTGGTGCAATTGTCGGTGTGATTTTTTCGATTTTCAAGATCCATAAAAGTGCACCTAAATATTTAGTCGCTAATAATCAGTAACTTAAAAACAAAATCTGTTGCACGAAAATTACCGTTCGCACTTGGAACACATCTTGCGTTCACTGTTGAGTCTTTAATTAATTACGATATTGAATCGCACGATATCAGTGCAAATCAGATAAAGCGAAAGGAGAATGCTTTAATGAGTGAAACGGTGACTCAAGTTCATAGTGCAGTACAAACCCTTACCCAAAGTTCAGACACTTTATTCCTATTACTCGGCGCAATCATGGTCTTCTTGATGCACGCTGGCTTTGCGTTTCTCGAAGTCGGTACCGTTCGAAAGAAGAACCAAGTTAACGCGCTGGTTAAGATCCTTTCCGACTTTGGTGTCTCCGCCATCGCTTATTTCTTTATCGGTTATTGGGTTGCTTACGGCGCTCACTTTTTTGCTGATGCAGAAACATTGTCCCAAGGTAATGGGTACGAATTGGTTAAGTTCTTTTTCTTAATGACCTTCGCAGCAGCAATACCTGCAATCGTTTCTGGTGGTATCGCAGAGCGTGCACGTTTCTATCCAATCCTAATTGCAACGTTATTTACCGTTGGTTTTGTCTACCCATTTTTCGAAGGCATCATTTGGAACGGTAACTTTGGCTTCCAAGATTGGCTAGAAGGTCAATTTGGTTATGGATTCCATGACTTTGCGGGTTCTGTCGTGGTTCACGGCGTTGGTGGTTGGATTGCATTGGTTGCAGTTTACTTCCTCGGCATGCGTAAAGGCCGTATCCGTGCTGGCAAACACACTAACTTCGCGCCATCTAACATTCCTTTCTTAGCGCTTGGTTCGTGGATCTTATGTGTTGGTTGGTTTGGCTTCAACGTGATGTCTGCTCAAGCTATCAATGGCATCAGCGGCCTAGTTGCGATGAACTCACTAATGGCTATGGTCGGCGGTATTCTAGCGGCGCTTGTTGCAGGTAAGAATGACCCGGGCTTTATCCATAATGGTCCTTTGGCTGGCTTAGTAGCGATTTGTGCAGGTTCAGACTTAATGCACCCATTAGGCGCGTTAGTGACTGGCGGCGTGGCAGGCGCATTGTTTGTTTACCTGTTCACGTACATGCAAAACAAAACACAGATTGATGATGTATTAGGTGTGTGGCCTCTACACGGCGTATGTGGGGCTTGGGGTGGCATTGCAGCTGGTATCTTCGGTCAACAAGCTTTCTGGGGCCTAGGCGGCGTGAGCTTTGCTTCTCAGGTAGTTGGTACGTTGGCGGGTATCACCGTGGCTCTAGTTGGTGCACTCATTGTTTATGGTGTATTGAGCAAAATGACTGGCTTGCGTTTAAGCGAAGAAGACGAATTTAATGGTGCAGATCTTTCAATCCATAAGATCTCTTCTATCAATGAAGATTAACACTGGGCACTGCCATTAGTTTTAAGCTCTTCAGTACACATCAGTTAAATCAATACTAGGCGGCTTCGGCCGCTTTTTTGTGTTTATTGAAAGTCAGTCGGAGAGTTTTATTGAAAAGTTAAGTAAACGACTAGCGAGTTATGTCACAAATAGCCAATGAATTCAGTTGCCTAAGACTATGGTCTAATCCCTAAAACTATTGTTGGAATTTGAACAGTGCTAAGCTGTTACAAAGTGACATATTGAAAAGGACGTTGTATGCATTTCCCATATCGAAATATCGTAATTCTTACTGGCGCTGGCATCTCTGCGGAGTCGGGGATACAAACATTCCGAGCACAAGACGGGCTATGGGAAAACCATAAAATCGAAGATGTCGCGACGCCTGAAGGGTTCGTAAAAGATCCAGACCTAGTGCAAGCTTTCTACAACAAACGTCGTCACGGCTTACAAAGCGAAAGTATATTACCTAATGCGGCTCACAAAGCCCTAGGAGAGCTTGAAGACAAACTTGATGGCAACGTTACTATCATCACGCAAAACATCGACAACCTGCACGAGAGAGGCGGTAGCAACAACATTATTCACATGCATGGCGAACTTTTGAAAGCACGTTGCAGTGAATCCAATCAAGTTATCGAGCATAAAGGTGACATCGAAACAGGTGAACTTTGTCACTGCTGCCAAATCCCTGCTCAAATGCGTCCACACATTGTTTGGTTTGGTGAAATGCCATTGAGAATGGGTGACATCTATTCAGCACTCGAAGAAGCCGATCTGTTTATCTCAATAGGTACATCTGGTGTGGTGTATCCAGCAGCTGGCTTTGTTCATGATGCGAGAATGCATGGTGCACATACTATCGAAATAAACCTCGAACCAAGCGCGGTTGAAAGTGAGTTTGAAGAGAAACGTTACGGTAAGGCGAGTATCGAGGTGCCTAAACTCGTCGGGGAATTGTTATGTTCAGAGAAAGGTTCTTTAACGGCCTAAGCCTTGTCTTTAATAAAGCACGTCAGTTTCTGAATCTGAAAAAAATAAAGCGGCTTACGCCGCTTTATTTACTTAACTGATTAACTAACAATAACTTAGTTGTTTACTTTAAGTTTTTGGAAGTACTCGTCATAAATGACGCTCGCTTCGCCAACTTCATCTTGCCAAACGCCGTTATCCATCACTGATTGTGGTGGGAAAACGTTCTTGTCTTCAGCAAATTCTTTTGGAAGAAGAGGGTAAGCGGTTTTCACCGGAGTCGGGTAGCCGATCTCTAGAGCAATTTTCGCTGCGTTCTCTGGGCGAAGAAGGAAATCGATCATCTTATGTGCGGCTTCGATGTTCTTAGCTCCTGATGGAATCGCTAGGCTGTCCATCCAGAAGATAGCGCCTTTCTCTGGCCAGATAATGTCAATCGTTGCGCCTTCTTGGCGTGCCATGTAAGCAGAGCCATTCCAAAGCATACCAAGAGACACTTCACCTGCAAGGTAAGGGTTCGCTGGGAAATCTGAGTTAAATACCAATACGTTTGGCATTAGCTTACGAAGTTCTTCGTAGGCTTCTTTGATCTCTTCAGGGTTAGTTGTGTTTGGAGAGTAACCCAATTTAGATAGTGCGATATGGAAAACCTCACGAGAGTCGTCCATCATCATCAGCTGACCTTCCCACTGTGTATCCCACAGGTCGCCCCAGTTTTTCACTGAAGATTTGTCTAGCATGTCTGAGTTGATACCAATACCCGTCGCACCCCAAATGTATGGGATAGAGTAGTTGTTACTTGGGTCAAATGGCTTATCCAAGTAGTTTGGATCCAAATCAGCAAAGTGGCTTAGCTTGGTTTTATCAAGCTCTTGAAGCATGCCTTCTTTACGCATCTTAGAAACGAAGTAAGTAGAAGGAACAACTAGGTCATAACCCGTACCTTGAGTTTTTAACTTAGCGTACATGCTTTCGTTAGACTCATAAGTAGAGTAATAAACTTTAATGCCCGTCTCTTTTGTGAAGTCTTCTAGCACTTCATTTGGAATATATTCAGACCAGTTGTAAAAATACAATTCTTGGTCAGCTGCGAAAGAGGGTGTAGAAAGTAAAGTAGCAGCACACAATGCGCCGGTATACAGTGTTTTTTTCATTACTGTTCCGTTCATTTGTTTGATTTGGAGCTGGGTAGTGACCCAAAGTAAAAGGATTTCGAAAAATCGCGCTATATTATAGCAGTGAAAAAATAAAATAGGCAGCCTAAGCTGCCTATTCATTGATATTCTTATTTTTAACTTGTTGATTATCTACATCGTCTTGTTAAGTAAACCTGCTACTTACTCGCGGTTAGATAATAAGCTAAGTTACTGGCCTGCTTTAAGTTTCATGAAGTAATCTTCGTACTTCACTGTCTTATCACCAACCGCGGCTTGCCATTCAACACGGTCAAGATCTTCTTGCGATGGGAACAGCGCTGGGCTGTCTTTAAACTTCTTATTAGACGCTTTAACTGCAGTTAGGTAGCCTGTGTCACGAGAAATTTGCTCAGCGATTTCAGGGCGAAGTAGGAAGTCGATCATCTTGTGAGCCGCTTCTACGTTTGTTGCGCCAGAGCTGATTGCAAAGTTATCAACCCAACCGATGCCGCCTTCTTTAGGGAACACCAGTTTAATTGGTAAACCTTCGTTTTGAGCCGCTGCTGCAGAACCGTTCCAAAGCATACCAAGACCGACTTCACCAGACATGTATGGCGCGCCTGGGTTGTCTGAGTTAAATACTAGAACGTTAGGCATTAGCTTTTGTAGCTCAGCGTACGCTTCGTCGATCTCTTTCTCATTGGTTGTGTTACCTGAGTAACCTAACTTACGTAGAGCAATGTGGAACACTTCACGGGTGTCATCCATCATCATTAGTTGACCTTCGAGCTCAGGCTTCCATAGGTCAGCCCAGCTTTGAAAATCTTCTGGATCGTACATGTCAGTGTTAACAGCAAGACCTGTGATCGCAACTACGTGTGGAATAGAGTAGTCGTTACTTGGGTCGTACGGCTTATCCAGGTAGTTAGTATCTAAATTCTTGAAGTTGTCCAACTTAGTTTTGTCGATCTTTTGTAGCATACCTTCGTCGCGCATCTTAGATACGAAGTAAGTCGACGGAACAACCAGGTCATAACCTTTGTTGTGTGTTTTTAGCTTTGCGTACAAGGTTTCGTTCGACTCGTAAGTTGAGTAAATCACCTTGATGCCAGTTTCATCGGTGAACTGTTCTAGGATCTCACTATTGATGTAAGGTCCCCAGTTCATAAATACCAACTCTTTGTTATCTTTTGCAAAAGATGGTGCAGATAACATTGAAAGCGCACATGCACTACCAGCTAATAGAGTAGCCCATTTTTTCATTGACGTTAGCTCCAAACTAAACGTTGCCCGAAGGCAGTAGATAGAAAAACAGAATGGCAATTTACCATTCTGTTTATGATTAACACTTTTTTGAACTTGAAGTTTCTTAACTTCTAATCAAGTCTGTCTCTTTATAGAGTAGGAGACTTACTTGATTTTTTCTCTCGCTAATAACTGAGAAATAATCACCAGTATTAACGACACCACTAACATCACTGTTGCTAGGGCGTTGACCTCAGGAGAGATACCCACTTTAACCATTGAGTAAATCTTCAGTGGTAAGATTTCATACGTTGGCCCTGTTACGAAAGAGCTGATGATCACATCGTCCAAAGACAGAGTGAAGCTCAATAACCAACCCGCAGCAACCGCAGGCTTAGCAAGAGGAAGAATGATCTGTTTTAGAATCGTCCATTCACTTGCACCCAAGTCTTTTGCAGCTTCAAGCATTTTCACATCAAAGCCATTCAAGCGACTGTAAACCGTTACCACAACGAACGGTAGACAGAAGGTAATGTGAGCAGCCAGTAGGGTAAAGAACCCCAGTTGAACACCCATTACCAAGAATAGCGCAAGAAGCGAAATTGCCATTACGATATCTGGTGACATCATTACGATGAACAGCATGCCATTGACGATGCCTTTACCTTTGAATTGGTAACGGAATAGGGCTACTGCTGTTAGGCTGCCGACGATCGTTGCAGCTGTTGCTGAGAACACCGCTACGTTGATCGAGTGCCACGCAGCCTGCATTAGGCTGTCGTTGTTAATAAGCGCGTCATACCATTTAGTGGTGAAACCACCCCATTTCATACCAAACTTATTGGCATTAAACGAGTTCGCAATCAATACGATAATAGGTAGGTATAGAAAGGCGTATACCAACGCCATAAAGCTGAACTTAACTGTGCGACCCATTAGTCTAGCTCCACTTTCTTGTTCAATAGCTTACCTGCTCGGTAGTAGGCATACAGCATCACAGCCATTGCCATGGTCAGTGCGATACTCGTCGCTGCACCAAATGGCCAGTCTCGAGCGTTGAGCACCTGGCTCTTAATCACGTTACCAATCAATAGGTTCTTAGCTCCACCTAATAGGTCAGAGATGTAGAACATGCCCAACGCAGGCAATAGCACCAACAGACAGCCGCCGATAATGCCTGGCATTGTTAGGGGCAGTACGACTTTCAATAGCGTTTGCAGTTTGTTCGCACCTAAATCTTTAGCCGCTTCTAAGTACGTATCGTCCAGTTTTTCAATCGCTGAATACAGCGGAAGAATCATGAACGGAAGTAGGATGTATACCAAACCGATCATTACAGCGGTTTCTGAGTACATGATACGTAGCGGTTTATCAATGATATCTAGCGCTAACAAACTTTTGTTTAAGACACCTTGAGTACCCAGTACAATTTTCAACCCGTAAGTACGAATCAAAGAGTTAGTCCAAAATGGGACAATCACTAGGAACAACATGATTGGACGCCACTTCGCTGGCATTTTTGCCACGATGTAAGCGAACGGGTAACCAATAATTAAACAAAGTAGGGTTGCGACAATTGCCATATAGAAAGAGTGCATCAACACTTTAAAATACAGCGGGTCAGCCAAACGCACGTAGTTATCGAGAGTGAAGGTCATCTCGATCAAGTTCGCTTCATCACGAGTTAAAAAGCTAGTACCGATGATCATGATGTTTGGAATCATCACGAACAGCACTAACCAACCTGTGATTAAAGCAACAATTGCGTTTTGTAAATTAAACTTCTTGCTCATCTTCTAATACCACTTCCCAGCTCTCAACCCAAGTTACTGCAACTTTTTGGCCCAGTGAGTGATCAACATCAGGGTCATCTTCGTTGAAGAATTCGCTAACCATGACACGCATACCAGATTCAAGTTCTACGACTGAATCTAATGTCATACCTTTATAGGTTCGCTCGACAATATGGCCAACAATACCGCGTTGCTCAGACTCTTTAATTTCTTCGATACGAAGATCTTCAGGGCGAAGCAATACTTGCAGTTTTTGACCCGGTGTTACGTCTTTATCATGATAGATAATGGACTCTTCACCTTCGATTGTCGCAACAATGCGTTTTTCATCTTGACGAGATTTCGCTGTCGCTTCGAATACGTTAATTTCACCAATGAAACGCGCTACAAATAGGTTCTTAGGCTCTTCGTAGATCTCTCTTGGTGTTCCATCTTGTTCAATCACGCCATCACGCATAACGATAATGCGGTCAGACATAGACAGCGCTTCTTCTTGGTCATGCGTTACAAAAATGAACGTGATACCAAGTTGGCGTTGTAATTGTTTCAGCTCGATTTGCATCTGTTTACGTAACTTGTAATCAAGAGCAGATAGAGATTCATCCAATAGAAGAACTTTTGGCTTATTAACGACAGCACGAGCGATTGCGATACGTTGCTGTTGGCCACCAGATAGCTGGTGTGGTTTTCGTTGTGCCATTTGTTCTAAGCGCACCATTTTTAAAGCATCCATTACACGAGGCTCAATCTCGCTGTTTGGAACTTTCTGCATGCGTAAGCCAAATGCCACATTGTCGAAAACGGTCATATGTGGGAATAGGGCATAGCTTTGGAATACAGTGTTTACATGCCTTTGTTCAGCAGGAACTTGGGTTACGTTTTGTTCAGCTAATAGTATTTGACCACTATCTGCCGTTTCAAAACCCGCAATCATTCTTAGTACGGTTGTTTTACCACAACCTGATGGGCCTAAGATCGTGAGAAACTCACCATGATTTACGTTTAAATCCAGATTGCCGATGACTTCCTTACCATCGAAACTTTTACTGATGCCAGTTAGCTGTACTACTGGCTTTCCTACTGATTTTTTAGCGTTCAACGTCTGTTTTTCTCCACCTTGGTTCTATTTGAGACCTGTTGCTATACACCTTTAAGGCGCGCATCATAATCACCAAAAACGTGAATTCAAAGCATTTTTTACCTTTCGAAGATAAAAAATTTCGCAGGTAAAAGTAAACATCCTTTACCATACTGTTATTTACTGGGTTTACACCCCGACAAGTGTCTAATTATTAACCATTAAGACGCAAAAGCAAGCCTTGTTACAGATTCATATTTTAGTTTGTATCCGACATATGAGTATAATGAAGGTAATTTTTTATCAATAAGTTAGGTCGCTTAGTTTAATTGGCGCACCTAGGTATCAATATGAACAACGACATCGAAAAAGATTTTAATTTGGGCGGTAGTATCAACCGTGCACTTTCTGGCGATTATGAGCTCAAAGCAACGGCTGTATTCCAAGAAGCTTGGAAACATACGATAAGTCACTTTCTTTCGTTTTCCCCTGCGATTATTGCTTTGATGTTCGTGCAACTGGCCATCTTTTATATCGCACTTAAACTGCAGCTTGGTGATCCCGCGGTTATCTTGGATGCGGTTATTGACCCAGAGTCATTCACGCCACAAATTGTTGAATCGATTTTTATTGCGAACTTTAGCTATGAGGTGATCAGCGCGCCGATCTATGCCGGTATTTGTTTAATGGCAATGAGTCACGCTGCTGGTCTACAAACTAAGGTTCGTCACATCGGAAAAGGTTTGCAGTTTACGGTTCCCGTTATTCTAGTGACTTTGTTTAGCCTAATGCTTCAAGGCATCGCAGGGATGATTCTCCCATTCTTGTCTATCTACTTCTCACTTGCGTTCAGCCATTCGATTCTGCTGATTTGTGATAAGAAAGTGCCGCCAATGCAATCGCTACTGCTTTCATTAAGAGCGGTAAACAAGAAGATCTTCGTAGTCGCGTCTATCTACCTAATGGTTATGTTGATGTTCATCGTGGCTGCAATGATGTATGGCATTGGCTTAATCTTTGTTCTTCCATTCTTCTTCCACGTGAAAGGTATCCTTTACCGTGAGATGTTTGGCATCAAGTTAAAACTGATTGCTTCAGATCGTCCAAAGGGCGATGACGATAACAACGACAGCAATAACGACGACAATAACAAAAACCCACAGGTGTTCGATGCATAAAAACACACAGGCAGGCGCAAGCAAATCACTTGCGCTTAAAGTGACTGCACTGGCTCTTGTTGGCTCTATTTCACTGATTGGTCCTTATATTTACCAAGAAGAACGACGACGTACGACAGAGCAGAGTGCCAATTCAACTGATCAATTTGGCGACTTGACGGCTTCTTCGAGCACACCAAACTTCGCGGCCATCGAAGATGTGAACGAGAAAAAAGAGACGTTCTTTTCGTTCCTACGTCCAAGTATCAATATTGAAAACAAACGTATCAGCAAAGAACGCGCGTTTTTAACTAAGCTCTCTGAATCTGGTTTAAACAGTATTGATTCTGAAGACGCGTCTTATGCGAAAAGGTTAGGGAAGTTATATAGCTTACCGGTGCCGAGTGAAGGTTTGGATCAGGCATGGCTGACAGAGATGCTTAACCGCGTCAATGTACTGCCAGAAGCGCTTGTACTGACACAGGCCGCGAATGAGTCAGCTTGGGGAACGTCGCGTTTCGCCACCAAAGCCAACAACTATTTCGGACACTGGTGTTATACCAAAGGTTGTGGCCTTGTTCCGCTACAACGTAACGAAGGCAGTTCGCATGAAGTCGCTACATTCTCTTCAAGCCAAGAATCCGTTCATCGTTACTTCATGAACCTGAACCGTAATCGTGCTTATGCCGATTTAAGAGCGATTCGAGCAAAACTGGCTGCACAGGGCGACGATTTGTTAACGACCGCATCTGCGACAGAGCTCACCAACGGCTTGCTAAAATATTCTGAGCGAGGTTCCGACTATGTGACTGATTTACAAGCCATGATCCGTCACAACAAGGTATACTGGAAAAAGTAACTCATTTTGATACCAACTTGGTTGCCTTCGATAGTCGGCTTACACCAAGTAATATCACACAAAGAGCAGCTAATGGCTGCTCTTTTTAATTATGAACGCTCAACTTCGACAAGATTATAATAATGAAAAAGACAGTACTCGCTCTATTAGCCTCATTCAGCCTTGGGGTTTCTCTTCCGGCTTCAGCTCAAGAATACATGTTCACGTATTCCAAGCTCTACACACAGCTTAAAAACAACACCAAAGAAGGGCATGATGACGTCAAAGTTGCGGTCTTCTTTGTGGATCAACAAGCTCAAACAATCTGTCACATCAGCAAAGCGTGGATGGAGAAGGAAGAACATTATGAAGAGCTAAAAGTCTCTCCAGCCAATGAACTGCTTCTACCGGTAGATCAAAATCTGCGTTCAGCAAACCCTCTTATCTTTGTACAAACACAAGAACAAGAGTGTGCGTATTCTTTAGTTGTGATGACGCAAGAGCCTTTAGTTGGAACTGTTGAAGTTGCACAGCTAGAAAGCCTATTACCACAGATGCAGGCGATGCTTGAAGATGTCAGCGGTATGTTCTCTGGCTGGTTCACACCAGATATCCAAGGGTTAACGCTGGAGTTCGCTAATAAGCTTGAAAGCAACATCGAGCTTTCAAACGGCAAGCAAATACCAATCAAAAAAGGGCGAGCGAAATTCACCTTAGCGGAGTTGAATGGAAGTGACAGCATCACGTTACCAGAAGCAACAGTGCGCGTATTGCCGTACATTCCCGCGCAATAATTCCCCTAAGTTTTCATGACATGTCTTAAAGCAGCCTCGTCGAATAAGATCAGGCTGCTTTTCATTATCTGCGATACCAACCGAGAGCTTGCGAAGCTGCGTTTCTCTACCGCTTAGGGAGCTTATCGCACAATAAAAGCAGAATCTTTCTAATACTCAGCTTGTTTATCCTACCGTTACTATTTCAACATGAAATAAAAATCCGTATAATCCACGCCCTAAAACAGTCCCACTAGCAATCTACAGTCGGTAATACGACGGTGTGAGAGTCGCAATGAACCAAAACGATAATAGAAAAGAAACACTTGAATTCAACAAACTTCAGAAACGTCTGAGAAGAAATGTTGGAAATGCCATCATCGACTACAACATGATCGAAGAGAATGATGTGGTAATGGCATGTATTAGTGGCGGTAAAGATTCATTTGCGATGCTAGATATTTTGCTACGTTTGCGTGAAGCAGCACCAATCAAATTTGATGTTGTTGCGGTAAACCTAGACCAAAAACAACCTGGGTTCCCTGAGCACATTCTTCCTGAGTACTTTGAAACGCTGAACATTCCTTACTACATCGTAGATAAAGACACGTACTCGGTGGTTAAAGAGAAAGTGCCAGAAGGCAAAACAACGTGTGGCCTATGTTCTCGTCTTCGTCGTGGTACTTTGTACTCATTCGCAGAGAAGATTGGCGCAACTAAGATCGCACTTGGTCACCACCTAGACGACATCGTTGAGACCATGTTCCTTAACATGTTCCACGGCGCTCGTCTTAAGGCTATGCCACCTAAGCTTCGTTCAGATGATGGTCGTAACGTTGTTATTCGTCCACTGACTTACTGCCGTGAAACGGACCTAATCAAATACGCTGAGCACAAAGAGTTCCCAATCATTCCTTGTAACCTATGTGGGTCACAAGAGAATCTACAGCGTCAGAACATTAAAGCGATGCTAATTGATTGGGATAAGAAAACGCCTGGTCGAGTTGAGAAGATCTTCAAGTCAATCCAGAATGTAAGCCCAAGCCAACTGGCTGACCGCGAGCTGTTTGACTTCGTGAACCTTCCTCTAGACCGTAGTGAAGACCGCAAAGCATACGAATTCGAAGAAGCTGAAATCTCATCTTCAAACATTGATGAGTCAATGTTCATCGACGTGACGAATGTTTAGCCATTTGAGTGGATAAAGATGATATTAGCCATTCTGTATTTGGAATGGCGTTACTCTAGATAAACAAAAACGCCTCAAGCAATGTTTGAGGCGTTTTTTATAAGTTAAACTTTTCGCTGACTTAACCTTTCGAAAGGTTAGGGTCTAATGGGCTCACGTAACCAGATGGCTTAAGAGCCAACACATCACAGTTAATCTTGTCGATAACATGTTCCGCTGTATTGCCAATAAACACGGCAGACAAGCCAGTACGACCCGTTGTCCCTAGGATCACCATCGCTGCGTTATTTTCAGAAGCTACACGAGGAATAACATCTTCAGGTAAGCCTTGCTCAACCACAGTTTGCTCTTCACACATACCGTGCTTCTGGCGCAACGCTTTCATGGCTGTTAAGTGATGGCCACGAACCGCGTCGGTATAAGACGTTGGATCAAACTCTGGTAGTTCAATAGTAATATTTGCAGGGGTTACTGGGTAGGCATTGACCAATAACGGTTCAGCATCTAAACGACTCGTGATCTCTAGTAACCTATCGACTATTGTATCGTTAAGCTCTAAGTGAGCTTCTGTTTCCGAACCAACATGAACTGAAGCAAAAATCTTCGCGTGATCTGGCCAGAAATCGTTTTTAACTAATAGTACTGGGCTAGGGCACTTTCTCAACAGATGCCAATCGGTTGGAGTGAAGATGACAGATTCCAAGGTATCGTGCTTGCGCGTACCTTTGATCAAGATATCATGCTCGCCACTATAAACTTCGGCAATGATCGCTTCGTATGGGCGGTTATGCCAAACCACTTGTACATTAAATTCAATAGAATCATCTAGGTAAGGTTCTGCGACTTTATTCATCCAGATTTCACGCTGGTGAATCACGCCTTTACGCATTGCGTCTCTCTCATCGACAGAGAGCATAGATGTCATTTCATACGAGAAGTCGTATATCGACAAAAAGAAAGTGATGTGGCTTGTTGAGGTGCTTTTCTTGGCAAGTTGGATAGCACGAACTAGAGCAGGTTGCTCATCGTGATTAATGTCTGCGACAACTAAAATTTTGTTATAGATACTCATAACTAAGCCTACTTTTCAGACCGAACATATAAATAATGTAGCGTAGTTATGGAGAGATTAAGAGAAATATAAGAGGTTTTAAGAGAGAAACATGATGTAGCTCATTATTGAACTACATCATTGATATCTAGACTATTCTTTTGAAACGCCAGCAAGTTCCATCAACGCATCGTGATCTTCGATAGTGATGTATTTACCTTTAACGCTCAAGATGTCTGCTTTTTGGAAACGACCTAAAAGACGACTAATTGTTTCAACAGTCAACCCAAGGTAGTTACCAATATCGCCACGAGTCATCGTTAGACGGAACTCACGCGGGCTGAAACCACGTTGAGAGAAGCGAGTAGAAAGGTTGTAAAGGAATGCAGCAAGACGCTCTTCCGCGTTCTTCTTTGAAAGAAGCAGAATCATTTCTTGGTCACCTTTAATCTCGTTGCTCATCAGGCGCATGATTTGCTGACGCAATTTAGGCATTTTTCCTGATAGGTCATCAAGAATCTCATATGGAATTTCACATACCATAGAAGTTTCTAGCGCTTGTGCGAAACTAGGGTGTAGGTCACCAGTAATCGCATCGAAGCCAACAAGATCGCCCGCTAGGTGGAATGCAGTAATTTGCTCATCACCTTGCTCGGTAATCGTGTAGCTCTTGATCGTTCCAGAGCGAATAGCATATAGAGATTTAAGCTCGTCACCGGCTTTAAATAACTCTTGGCCTTTTTGAATAGGCTTTTTTCTCTCAATGATCTGATCAAGTTGATCGAGTTCAGATTCATTCAAAGTAAACGGAATACAGAGCTGGCTAATACTACAATCCTGGCAATGGATCGCACAGCCACCAGACTGAACACGTTTCGTCACAGGCTTTTCAGAAATCATAACAATCTTTCACTATTTGATATACGTCAATATTTTAGCATTCCTTAATCCTAAAGGGTAGTAAAAAAACCGGATTTAAAGAACAGCTATACGGTATAAATAATGAGCTGCAATGCCATATAACCAGTATAGAAACCGTAAATGAGGATTAAAATTGCGCCTAATTGACGAAATAAGTCAGCTTGTTGCAGTTTTTTGAGGATATTAGCGCCCATACCCACTGTGAGCATTGCTGGAAGCGTACCTAAACCGAAAGCAAGCATGATACCAGCACCGTTGTACCAACTCCCTGATACTGCTGCCCATGTAAGCATCGAATAAACGAGACCACACGGAAGCCAACCCCAGATAAAGCCAAACGGCAAAGCGTGGCTAGGGTGCTTCAATGGTAAAAATGATTTACCTAAAGGAGAGATATAACGCCATAGTTTCTGTCCGACTTTTTCAAAGAACAGCAAGCCAAACCACCATTTACCAATATACAAACCTAGTATGATCATAAAGCCAGCAGCAAACAAACGCAGCCAACCCAGCAGAGCATTAAAATCGCTGAGCTGGCCAATCGAAGAAATTGCACCACCAATCACGCCGCCAATCACGGCATAACTGAGCAAGCGCCCTAGGTTATAAAGTAGGGGAATAACAGGGGAAGGTTTACTGTTGCCAATTGACAGAAGCGACGCAATACCACCACACATTCCCATGCAGTGGCCTGCGCCGATCAATCCAACAACAAAGGCTCCGATCCAATCAGGCGTCATCGTTCTTTTTGTCTACGTTAGTTTGGCTTTCGCTGTTAGCTTTCTCATTCTTAACAGGTTTGCTATCAGAATGGTTGTGAGCCTTTTCGTCTTCATCAAACAGAATATTGTGACCTTGGCGTTCGAGGTCTTCAAACTGTTCGCTCTTAACGGCCCATAGAAAGATACCGACAGCGATACACACAAGTACGATCGCGATTGGAATGAGTATGTATAAACTTTCCATTATTTACCTTGCTCTTTTAAAAGCCTTAACGAGTTAGACACAACAATAATAGAGCTAGCAGACATGCCAACAACGGCAATGTAAGGAGCAACCAAACCTGCGACAGCCAATGGAAGAATAAGTAAGTTATATCCTAATGACCACGCCAAGTTTTCACGGATTATCTTACGCGTTTTTAGCGCCAATGTACGGGACTTAAGTAATCTATCAAGCTTATCACCCAGTAACACCATATCTGCAGAGGCTTTCGCCACATCGGTACCGCCGCCCATAGCAACGGAAAGGTGGGCACCCGCAAGAATAGGAGCATCATTAATGCCATCGCCAACCATCATGGTAATGTCACTTGCATCTCGAGAGTTCAGGTAAGCAAGCTTATCTTCAGGTTTCGCGTTAGCAACAATGTCTGTAATACCGATCTCTTCAGCAACAGGCTTCGCGTTAATCAAAGAATCGCCAGTAAGCAGTGTCGTTTTGATTCCCGCATCTTTAAATTGCTTAATAAACTCGATGCTTTCTTTGCGAATGGGATCTTCATATGTAAACGTTGCAATATGACGGCCCGCCATCGACAAGTAAATACCGTTACTTTCCGATCGTTGAGCTTGACCTAAAATGAATTCACTACTACCGATAGCGACTTCATCGCCATTCCATTCACCAGTGATGCCTGAACCAATCACGTTATTGACTGATTCTACTTGGATATCATCAGAAATATGAGTCTTGAACGCTTTCGCAATAGGGTGGTTAGCATGTTGTTCTAAGCTCGCCGCTACTTTGAGACAGGTGTCTTTATCAAGTTCAGCGAAGGTTTCAACTTGGCTGATACGAATATCACCCTCAGTCAATGTGCCAGTTTTATCAATGATCAAGTGATTCACTTTGCACAAGGTTTCGAATACATGGCCTTTGCGCAGCAAAATACCGAAGTTACCCATGCGAGAAGTTGAACAGGTTATTGCAGTCGGTGTTGCAAGCGATAGAGCACAAGGACATGTCGCAACAAGTACCGAAAGCATAATCCAGAAAGCATCTTCTGGGCGTGTTTGGTGCCAGTAGAACCAAGTACCAAAAGAAATGATCAGGATAACCGCAACAAAGTATCGAGCCACCACATCAGCGATTTCAGCAATTCTAGGCTTAGAAAGTTGCGCTTCATCTTGCAGACGAACGATATTGGAAATCACCGAATCCGCTTTTGATGTCATCACTTCCAGTTCAAACGACTCGTCACCATTCAATGTACCAGCGAAGACAGTATCACCCTCGTTTTTCACTACGTGGATAGATTCACCAGTCAGCATCGATTCATCAATATGAACTCGACCAGACAATACTTTGCCATCGGCAGGAATGTGTTCACCAGGAAGAACGCGTATTTGGTCGCCAACTTTTAAGGTCTTTACCGGAACTTGTTCGCCATCTAACGTTGTTGCCATCGCAGGAACAAGCTTAAGCAGATTACCGCTAGCGGCGGCTGCTTTACGACGAGCACGCATTTCAAGAAAGCGACCAAGCAATAGGAAGAAAGTGAACATCGAGATAGACTCAAAGAACACTTCACCTTTCTCTGTGACCGTCGCCACCAAACTAGCAACGTAAGCAAACAACAGAGCAATCGAAACGGGCACATCCATGCCTAATGTTCGACCTTTGATACTTCGCCACGCATTAATATAGAAAGGCAATGCAGAGTAGAGCAGAACCGGCGTCGCGAAGATCAAGCTGACCCAACGGAAGTAGTTTTTAAACTCAGGCTCAAGGTTACCAAACACTTCAAGATATAGAGCCACTGCAAGCATCATGACTTGCATAGTCGCTAGGCCAGCGACACCAAGGCGATACAAGTAGTTCTTCATTGAGCGGTGGTAGGCCGCTTCTTGTTGGTCAGCCTCGAAAGGCGCTGCTTTATAGCCAAGGGTATGGATTGCCGATAACAACTCGCTCAGTTTAACTTGCGTGTTGTCCCAGCTAAGTAGGGCACGGTTAGTAGTGGTATTCACACGAATGCTACCAACACCTTGTTTTGAAGAGACTTGCTTCTCAATAAGCCATGCACAGGCGGCACAAGAAACACCTTCTAGTGACAATGTCACTTCAGAGGTGTTTTCAGAGTTACGAACGAACTCTAATTGAACATCTTCATTGTCGTAATGACTGAGTGCCAGCAGTTGCTCTGGCACTAGATCAGCTTTTTCAGCAGGAGCGGTGCGATATTGGTAGTAAGAAACCAAACCGCTATCAACGATTGTCTGGGCTACGGTTTCGCAACCCGGACAACACATCTTACGAGTCGATCCTAAGATCTCTACTTTAAAATCCGTTTCCGCTGGTACATCTTCACCGCAGTGATAACAGGATTCACACATAAGCTTTAGTTCGTTAGTTGAGTAGGAGTTTCAATAGGGAAGTTCATACGACCTTGCACTAGCCATTCTGAATCGTGCGGAGAAAGCTCGATAAACCATGGACCTTGCATTTCGTGGTCTAGAGTCAAGGTGTAGTTGCCTCTCGCATCTGCAGTCAGCAGTTGAGTGAAATCACGGTCAGGCAGCGTTCTGTGAACGAACATCGCGTTAATAGCAGGAAAGTGCTCAAGTTTACCTTTATCTAGAGTAATGATAACCGAGTTACCTTTTTCGTTAACTAAAGCTGACAGACCTAATTCTTTAGCGATGTTTACTTTCGAAATATCGACATTAATGCCTTTTCCTTTTTTATAGTAATCCTCAGTCACTAGGTCTACAGAGTTCTGCGTAAACACAATAACCGTCATGATGGTCCAAATAACTACTGTAGCTGGCAACGCGATTAAGAACCACGGCCAAAACTGTTTATACCAAGGCTTTACCATAAAAAATATCTCAAAAAAGAATAAAAAGAAGGGGTTCTAAAATAAAGGAAAGACAGCCTCTTAGAAAGAGGCTGTTATTGAAATGTTACTTATTATCTGAGTTGCTTAAGCTCCACACGTAAGATGAAACTAGCTGTACTTTGTCTTCGCCTAGAATGTCTTTCCAAGCAGGCATTACACCAGAACGTCCGTACATAACTGTTTCAGTTACATCTGCGCGAGAATCGCCAAACAACCAATCGCGGTCAGTTAGGTCAGGAGCGCCAACAGCAGGGTTACCCTTACCATCAGTACCGTGACACGCAGCACACACTACGAAACGAGCTTTACCAGCTTCTGCTTCACGTGCGTTTACGCTACGACCAGAAAGGCTAAGCGTGTAGCTAACTACTTCTTTTACGCCTTCTTCGCCAAGCGCGTCTTTCCAACCAGGCATTTGACCAACACGACCGTGCATAACTGTTGTTACGATAGCCTCAGGCTCACCGCCATATAGCCATGCATCGTCAGTTAGGTTAGGGAAACCTTTCTGACCACGTGCATCAGAGCCGTGACACTGAGAACAGTTTTGCAAGAATAAACGTTGACCCACTTTGATTGCGTCAGCATCTGATGCAATGTCAGGGATTGAACGTAAACCGTTTTCGTCGTGAGCAAGCTTTCTGAATGCTTCACCGAAGTAGGTGTCTGCATCATCAAGCTCTTTCGCGTACGCATCTAACTGTTTGTTTGCTTGCGCAGCAGCAATTGCAGAGCGAGACTCTTCAATGCTACGCACTTCTTGGTTTGAACTTGTCCAACCTAGTAGACCTTTAAAGTTGCCAAGGCCTGGGTATAGAGCAAGATAAACCGCTGCAAAAACAATCGTACTGATGAAAAGGTATGTCCACCATTTTGGTAGTGGGTTGTTAAGCTCACGAATACCATCGTATTCATGGCCCATATCATGACCTTCTTCAACGCCTGTTTTATCTTTAAAACACCAACGAAGTAAGACAGCACAACCAATTAGGGTACCAATCGTAATCGCACTAACCCAGATACTCCAGAATGTACTCATTACTTTGTCACTCCTTCATTTTTAGAACTTGTTGCTGGCTCGTCGTCAGCAAACACTAGGTTCGCGTCTTCGTCGAAACGTGATTTACGGTTCTTGCCGTATGCCCACCAAACGATGCCGATGAAGCAAGCAAAAACAGTCACAGTCCAAACACTTTGAAATGTAATAATGTCCATAATTATTCCTTATTTCATTGCGTGGCCAAGCGATTGAAGGTAAGCGATGATTGCATCCATCTCTGTTTTTCCTTCAACATCTTGTTTAGCGTTAGCAATTTGTTCATCTGTGTAAGGAACACCAAATTGATTACGGAAGAGTTCAAGCTTCTGTTGAGTCAATTTGCCATCAAGTACATTCTCAGCAAGCCATGGGAAACCAGGCATGTTTGATTCAGGAACAAGTTCACGAGGGTCGATAAGGTGAACACGGTGCCACTCATCAGAGTAACGATCACCAACACGCGCTAGATCAGGACCAGTACGCTTAGAACCCCATAGGAATGGATGTTCCCAAACGCTTTCGCCAGCTACAGAGTAGTGACCGTAACGTTCAGTCTCGGAGCGGAAAGGACGAATCATTTGGCTGTGACATACGTTACAACCTTCACGAATGTAGATATCACGACCTTCCATTTCGAGAGCAGAGTAAACACGTAGGTTTTCTACGGGTTCAGTTGTCTGCTTTTGGAAAATAAGAGGGGTAATTTCTACTAACGCACCAAAACTGATAGCAATAACGATCAAGATCGCTAGTAGGCCAACGTTCTTCTCTACCAACTCATGGCGATTATTTGAATTTGAGCTCATTCTAAATCTCCTTAAGCCGGTTGAGCGATAGCTTTAAGGCTATCTTTAGGTGCAGAAACAGTTTTGTACGTGTTGTATGCCATTAAGAACATACCAGATAGGAAGATGAAACCACCTAAGAAACGTACAAAGTAGAACGGGTAAGACGCTTCTACAGATTCAACGAAGCTGTAAGTTAATGTACCGTCAGAGTTAACTGCACGCCACATCAGACCTTGCATCACACCAGAGATCCACATTGCAACAATGTAGAAAACCGTACCAATCGTTGCCAACCAGAAGTGAACATTGATTAGAGATACAGAGTACATACGCTCTTGACCAAATAGTTTAGGAACTAAGTGGTAAACCGAACCGATAGAAACCATTGCAACCCAACCTAACGCACCAGAGTGAACGTGACCGATAGTCCAGTCCGTGTAGTGAGATAGTGCGTTAACCGTTTTGATTGCCATCATTGGGCCTTCGAAAGTCGACATGCCGTAGAATGATAGAGAAACAATTAGGAAACGTAGGATTGGGTCGTAGCGAAGCTTATGCCACGCACCAGATAGAGTCATAATACCGTTGATCATGCCACCCCAAGATGGAGCAAACAGAACCAAAGACATAACCATACCTAGAGATTGAGTCCAGTCAGGAAGTGCAGTGTAGTGTAGGTGGTGAGGACCAGCCCAGATATACAAAGACACTAGAGCCCAGAAGTGAACAATCGACAAACGGTAAGAGTAAACAGGGCGACCAGCTTGTTTAGGAACGAAGTAATACATCATACCTAGGAAACCAGCTGTCAATAGGAAGCCTACCGCATTGTGTCCGTACCACCATTGCACCATTGCATCGATCGCACCGGAATAAATCGAGTACGATTTAAACGCAGATACAGGAACAGCAAGGCTGTTAACGATGTGCAACACGGCAACCGTGATGATGAAGGCTCCGAAGAACCAGTTTGCTACATAAATGTGCGATGTCTTACGCTTTATCATTGTTCCGAAGAACACGACCGCATAAGCTACCCACACAAGAGTAATAGCAATATCGATTGGCCATTCAAGTTCCGCATATTCTTTACCAGAGGTTAAACCTAACGGTAAAGTAATTGCAGCGGACAGGATAATCGCTTGCCAACCCCAAAAGGTAAAGGCTACGAGAGGGCCACCAAAGAGACGCGTCTGACAGGTACGTTGTACAACATAATATGATGTTGCAAACAGCGCACTTGTACCGAACGCAAAAATAACCGCATTAGTATGCAGGGGACGTAAACGACTGTACGTCAACCACGGCGTATCAAAGTTTAGCTGTGGCCAAACTAATTGAGCGGCAATCAAAACACCAACGCCCATACCGACAATACCCCACAAAATTGTAACTAGGGTAAATTGACGGACGACCGTATAGTTGTAGTTTTGTTCAAGCTGCTTTTCTTGGCTCATTTGCATGCTTCCAATTTCTTATTTACTACACTTTACTTCCAACACGACTCACGTCGTAATGCCACCCAAATTAGAAAAGGAAATTCAGCCTATTCAGGGCTTTATTTCCACTTGCTGATTTTAAAAAAAGTGGCATTTTCAACGCGACACTATACTTGAATTAACAAATCAATGACAGAGTAGTAACCTTACGCTTGGTCTGGAATTGGATTTTTATTTAAAAACTTTGAACTTTGTAACAAGGAGTAAAGATTATAATGGCGGCACAAAAGCTAACAAAAGGCAGGCTTGTTCAAATTATCGTCATGTTGATTATTTTAATAGCTGCATTTACTTGGAGAACAGTAACATACGATAATAACGAAACAATAAGCTGTATAGTTTCAAAACCTTGTGAATTTGGTATTGATAATAATAATGTTTCGATTTCGGGCAATAGTCAGGGGTATTCAATTGAAACATCTAAAACTGGCAAATTTATCATTAACTATGATGGAAGCGGAGTTTTAGAATCGAAAGGGGCTTCATCTTGGCTTTTACAAACCAATGATAAGACTTCCTCAATAACGGTTACATTTCCACAACAGGTCATGACGTATACAGTAAATCTCTCAAAAGAATAAAACTCAAAACTGAGCAACACCTCGCTCTTTAATAGAAATATTGACTAAATCAGTGAAACCTTGCGCATTAAAGTGTTATAAAGACAACATTAATAAAGTTTCCAGAACTCTATGAAATTTCTATCAAAAGTCTCTTATTCTCTAGATGATAAAATCGCCGTAGATGAACTTCTTCTTGGGGTAGAAAACCCCGAGGATATCGCTTGTCTTATTTGCTACTGCACAGAAGAGTACTCGACACTCGCTGTGCAGAGATATTTCGTAGATGCTCTCCCTAATATTCCAATACATGGATGCACGACATGCCATGGGATTATGACTGAAACTGGATTCCATTCAGGGCCTGTGATCGGTGTGCTCATCATTTATGATTCAGGCATCAACGCTTACGGCACGGGCATTGAGCACTTCGGTGACTCCATAGACGCCAGCACCTTCAGCGCGATCGATAAAGCACTCAAGAACGCCAACCGAGAAGGTGAAATTCCCGACCTTATCTTGCTTCATTCCACTCCTGGTAATGAAGAGAAAGTGATGGCGGCTATCGATAAGAAATTCGGCACTGAGGTTCCAATTATCGGTGGCAGTGCTGCAGACAATCAGGTTTCTGGAAATTGGAGTATCTTTACCGAAGAGTCACTCTCAATTAATGGCGTCTCATTAACCGTCTTTTTCTCCTCTCAGTCTATCTATTCATCATTCAGTGCAGGGCACACGCCTACGCGATACTTAGGAACCGTGACCAAAGTAAGAAATAGAATCTTGCTTGAGATAGATCACAGGCCAGCCGCCACGGTTTACAATGAATGGACTAATTTCCATTTAGGTGGCAGTGACGACGGCTATATCTTTGAAAAGTCATCTGTCTATCCACTAGGCAGAAAAGTCGGTACATCTTACAACTATCCGTATTTCAAACTATCTCACTCAATTCGCGAAACGGAGTGCAACGGTATCGAGCTCTTTACGGATATCAGTGAAGGCGACACCATTTATTTGATGCAAGGCTCCAAGCAGCAATTGATCAGCCGCGCCGCGAACATCATTCACTCCTCGTACTACAACGATATGGATCTTGAAGAGAAATTAGGGGCGATCAATATATTTTGTGCCGGTCCAATGTTGAATCTAAAACAAGACATGGAGGAGGTTTGTGAGCAAATAAATCAAGCACTTAACGGGCTTCCTTACATATGTCCATTCACGTTTGGTGAGCAAGGTAGGCTATCTGGCGGTGAGAATGCACACGGGAATTTAATGGTATCGTCTGCAACGTTTTATAGGTTGAGAAAGTAATGGGGTCTGAAGGTCAAGAAGCGCTGCAAGAAGCTCGTATTGAACTGCAAAAACTAAAAGCCCGTGAGCGAAAACTGGCTGAAGAGAACAGGGTGATCTTATCAACCATCTCAGCGATCAGTAAGGCGAGTAATATATCTGAGATATTCTCCAGCCTTGAGTTCGTACTCAAAAAATACATTAAATTTGATGACTTTATAGTGGTATCAAGGGTAGGGAACGAAGGTAGCTTCAAAACTTTGCTAACCAATAACAAAGTCTTCGAACAGATGAATTGGAGTGATTGTGGCAAACTATCGCGAGTCATTAATGGTGAATGTGCCATCCTTTTCGAACCCAAATCTCTTGGGGAATTTAACTCTCTGCATCCCATTATTCTCGACCAAATCAATTCAGTGCTGATTACTGGGATAGATAGTGGTCTAACACAGTCCGTTATCATTTTTATCCACTCAAATACTAAGCACTTTAGTATTGAAACCAAAGCCACACTAAACCGTTTCCGCCCGCTAATAGAGCGCGCTGTTTTCGATATTGAGAACAAAGAAAAGCTTGAAGCGACAGTTAGAGAACGTACTGCAGAACTAGTCACGGCAAGAAAAGACGCAGAAAGAGCTAACAAGGCCAAGTCTGAATTCCTCGCGATGATGAGTCACGAGTTGAGAACACCGCTAAATGCTATCATTGGCTTAATCGACACACTAAAATCCACGTCACTCAACGAAGAACAACAGTCTATAGTTCTTAATATGAGCACGTCATCAGAGCTTCTATTAGCAATTATCAGTGACGTGTTGGACTTTTCTAAAATTGAATCTGGATGTTTCTCTCTAACACCTCAATGGAGCAATGTAAGAGACACTGTAACTTTTGTATTATCTGAACAAAAGAAGACAGCAGACGATAAAGGTTTGGCGCTAACAGTAACAAGCGATATCCCTGAAGGCGAACTTCATTACATAGATCCAAGTCGCCTAGCACAAATCCTATTTAATCTGATTGGCAACGCGATTAAGTTCACTGAACGTGGGCATGTCCACGTTTCTATCAAGTACCAGCAGAGCTCTTTCTATATAACGGTAGAAGACACCGGTATTGGCATTAGCTCGCAACAACTTTCGTCGCTATTCAGTCCATTTGTACAAGCTGATAGCACAATCACACGCAGATTTGGTGGCACTGGTTTAGGTTTGGCAATAACCAAAAGACTAGTTGAGCTGATGCGTGGACGTATATCGGTAGAGAGTGAGCCAGGAAAAGGTTCAAAATTCGAAGTACAGTTGCCAGTGCTTACCAGAGTTAAGAACAATCTGGCCAATAATGAAGACAATAAATGTTCACCCGAGTTAAGAAGCCGTTATTCGGTGTTAGTTGTCGAAGACAATCCAACGAATCAAATGGTCATTAAGTTAATCCTGACGCGACAAGGCCACAAAGTTTTCATCGCCAGCAACGGTGAAGAAGCTATTGGTTTTGTTGAAAAAGCCATTGACTCGATAGACATTATTTTAATGGATATGTCGATGCCAGTGATGGATGGACTAACCACAACCAAGCACATGAGAGATGCCAACATCAAAATACCAATCGTCGCACTAACGGCACACACATCAGTAGAAGACAAATGTTCGTGCTTAGACGTCGGCATGAATGATTTCGTGACCAAGCCAGTAAGAACCAAAGAGATCACAGAAGCAATTGATCGATTAATGCTTGAAGTCTAATAAACGTATTCTTAATCAAAGATTAGGAAATATGTTTATTAGGTATTTTATGGTAAATAGCTTTACTGTTAAATAGAACGTCAATTTGGTAGATAAACAAAAGACAGGGCATCATAGAATGGTACCCGCCTTATAAACATCAAATCCAATTTAACATAACGTACATAATACGCACTTAGGCTGTTAGAGCAATTTAGTAATGTCCGGTTTGAGCCATTTTAAAATGTCCTCCTAAGCTTACCTATATTGGTCTGCTTAGGAGTTATCCGGATGCTTATTACTATGAGTGAAAAAGATATTCATCGATTCAAGGTGCTTACTGACGTACGTGAAAAACGACTACGCCAAGTTGACGCTGCTATCATTTTGAATCTGTCTGCCCGTCATATCCGACGTTTGGTAAACAAACTTGTCTCTCTTGGCGCTCAAAGTCTTACACACGCAGCGCGTGGACGCCCAAGTAATCGACGCTACTCAGAACATTTCAGAATTGAAATACTGAAACTTATCCGTGAGCATTACTCTGACTTCTCACCAACGTTCGCTCTGGAAAAACTGACTGAACGACACAATCTATCCGTCTCTAAAGAAACACTCCGTCAATGGATGATCGCCGACGGACTGTGGCTTCCACATTCACAACGCAAACCTCGAGTCTATCAGCCTCGTTACCGTCGTGATTGCTTGGGGGAACTTATCCAAATTGACGGCTCCCATCATGACTGGTTTGAAGGCCGCAGCGACAAATGCTGCCTATTGGTGTTCATTGATGATGCGACTGGCCGTTTGATGAACCTAAGATTCAGTGAGACAGAATCCGCATTTGACTACATGTTGACCACGCGTGAATACCTCAATGAGCACGGTAAACCCATCGCATTTTACAGCGACAAACACTCCATATTTCGAGTGAATCAGGAGAAACACAAACAAGTTGGCCAAACCCAATACGGGCGCGTGCTGAAAGAGCTGGCGATAGAACTCATTTGTGCCAACAGCTCCCAAGCCAAAAGCCGTGTTGAGCGAGCCAATCTCACGTTGCAAGACCGGCTGGTTAAAGAGATGCGCTTACAAGGCATCAACACCATCGAGCAAGCCAACGCCTGGCTTCCCTACTTCATCGCCGATTTTAACCACCGCTTTGCTAAGCCCGCTCAATACCCGAAAAACATGCATCGTCCGGTTCGAGAGTCCAAGCAAGAACTCAACGATATTTTCAGTTGGCAAGAAACCCGCAAGCTCTCAAAGTCGCTGACATTTCAATACGATAAAGTGGTTTATCTCATTGAACCTACTGAAGAAAACAGCCGACTAGCGCACGAACATGTCAAGATACTCGACTACCCAAACGGTGAAATTGCCATCCAATACGGGCATCGAAAACTCGAATTCAAAACCTTCGACAAACTCGAGCACGTTCAACAAGCCCAAATCGTCGACAACAAACGCCTCGGCCAAGTTTTAAAATTTGCTCAGCAACAACAAGAAGAATTCGAACAACAACAGCAACGAACCCGCAGTAAGAAAGCCCCCAAGCGCCGTGCACAACAAAGAGCCCTTCAAACAGCACCTCGAGCCATCAACCCTGTCCTCACCGAACCATTCAAAGCTTCCAGTCGAAAGACCTAACAAGGGGACATTTCTATTTGGGACAAATGAGGACATTTTAAAATGGGATTGACATAGGCTGTTAGAGCAATTTAGTAATGTCCGGTTTGAGCCACTTTAAAATGTCCGCCTAATCTAACCTGTATTGGTCTACTTAAGCGTTCACCAGCGTTCTCTTAAGATCACAAAAAACAAATAGCTATATATGTGTCCAACGTCTGTACCGTCGAATTTGGTCTCCATTCACACAAACTTTATCAACAGAAAGCTTTTCTCTTCTCGTTTACTGATTCATGCTCTTGTTTGTAGTCATTTTTGCTGTGTTGTGTGTGAATCTTGTGGGCATGCTGTTGTTTTCTTTTCAGATTTCACACAGGCGACCATCTTTATTGATAACACCAAAACGACACCTTTATCAATAGCCAATCAAATTGAGTTATTTTACCTACAACCGTCACCAACTTTTCATGTGGCTTTTCTTCTGACGCCAATGTTCGTGCTAGCATCTAAAACAATTAACATGCGCACGCGTTTCACATGGGTACTTTACGTCACACTTAGTTTACTGGGATATCGTTGGAATCGATCTAGAGAATATATCCGATAGCTTTAAGATATTGACACGAAGCTTATTAAACACAGCAGTCCCTGTTTACCAACCTCATCCTGACAAACTCGAAGTTACGTTGTATCTTATTTTCAACAAGCGAACACTAGCTCGCTATCGCTCAACCACCAGATAAACCACTTAAACAGGCTGCTATTTCGTGTTTAAATTTCGACCTATCAAGCAGTTATATGAATAAATTTGGTGATTAAGCAATCAAATGCAATGCATTCAAGCTATAAAAGCAAATTAAAGTGTTAACATCAGGCAATTTTGTAAACTAGGTGTTTGATATGTTGCCTAAACTTTATAAGTTCAGATCTCTCCATGATAGAAACATACAGTCGATTGCCGAGTGTTCGTTGTGGTTCGACTACGCTAAAACTTTCAATAATCCTTTTGAATCTAACCATATATTCAAGAATGAACTTCAGAACAATTTCAAGGTTATGTGTTTTTCTCAATCTAGCGACCACCCAATACTATGGTCTCAATATGGCGACAACTTTAAAGGCATGTGTATCGAGTATGATCTCAACTGCTATAGCGGCGAGGCCAACCTCAACTGTTTTGAGGTTCAATATGAAGATGAGTTAAACATGTCCCACTTAGAATCATTGAGTGGATTGCAGGCATTAGGGTTAGGTTCCGAAATATTCAAGCTCAAGCATTCTAATTGGCGTTATGAAAAGGAATATCGCTGGGTGTTACCTGATGAGGAGATAACGGGTAATAAGCTCTACCTTAATAGAGAGTGCCTAAGTTCGGTGATCCTCTCTGAGCACGCTCCGGCCGACAGAAAACTGAAAGTTCTGATGACTTGCCAGCGCTTTGGTATACCCGTTAAGCACGCAATAGCCAAACAAGAGTCGTTTACATTCGAAGTCGTCTGTTAAACGGGATAAAGCAAGATTATAACAATAAGTCAGGCTCTCGCATTAAGTTACAGTGCAACAAAAAAGGGGAGCCACATTTAATGTGGCTCCCCTTTTTACATGTTCGTCGTCAGTTTTCCAGGCACCCTATCCTGCATTTGTTCAATTGTCGTTATAGACATTTGAACTGTAGAAAACCAATAAGGTCGATGCTTAACGTTAAATAGTTCGCTGTTATCTAACGCTTCGAAAATAGAAAACTTTCGACCTTGGGCCAGAGCAGCACCATAAACTGTTCGCTCAAGCACGGGGGTATCATTCACTTCCTCTAGAAGAGCCCTCTTTATAAACTGATTACTTGGGCTCCAATCTACAAATTCAACGAGGTTTTTTAGTAACTTCAGCTCTAATTTCTCTACCATCGTTTCGAGAAACTGGGTGTTTGGGAGCACTTCTGCACAAGCATAATATTCATCATGCTTGTCACTGGCATCTCGGTAACCGAGCATAGTTTTTACTAATGCATCTTCAAATATAGAAGAAAAGTGGTTACAAATCAAAAACAAAGGGAGAGTTCTCAATACGCCAAGTAGAATACCAACATTAGGGTCTTTTACCGATGTTTCTTGAAGTCGAATTCGAGTCGCATTTGACGTCACGACCAGGTGCTGCCAAACCTTAGGTGTGATGTGTTTAATGTTGCCATCATTCCATTTAATTAGCTGCTGGCTCATTAACAATGGGAACAATAAACGACAGTTCTCGATACCTATTTGGCGTGCTGCAATTTTTGGATCGAGAATTACCTTGGACTTCTTGCCGTACTTTTCTGTGAACTCACGATTAGAAACAAACTCGATTAAACTTGAGCTCAATGGCCTGCTTTTCGCTGATATTTCATGGAGTTTGGAAAAGTTTAAGGATGGCGAATACGCAGCACTAGCGAATTCATTGTAATCTGGCAGTTCCGAGAACAAAGAACTTATTAGCGTTCCTTGTAGTTTCTCAAGCATAAGCGCAGAAGCGGCATTGCTGACATCGTCTATCACATACCGTAATGTTTGCTGTTTTGCATTTACCTTCTCGCGATGAGCATTGACTCGATCCTGCTCACAGCGCAATAAAATACGTTGGTTGTGAGAGATACGGTCGGATTCATCAAATATGACGCTATCACAATACCTATTTTCCAAACTTAGTAACGTATCTACTGTCGATTGCGCAAGCTTATATTCTGGTGAGATTAACCATCGATTAAAGCGAGCTTCAACATTGATTGTGACCTTCCTTGAGATCTCAATAACTTCGGGGGAGTAACTTTTATTTGCTAACAACAACCGTAACTTTCCTTTGCCCTAATTGCCTTTATCGGCATATGCTGCCTTTATAATAAAACTAATATTAATAGAAATTAGAGATTGGTTCACGAAATTGTTTCAATAAAATTGAGGTTATTTAGTTATAGTGCACTAAACCCGTTAATTTGCGATATGGAGACGAATATACTTTTCTGGGAAACTGTATTTGAACTTTCTCTCCTTTGGTAGGTGCTTTTTAGCCTGTTTACAAACCTTACTATCGCCCGATGTTCTCACCCTCTTAATTCTTGTATAGCCTTTAGAGTGCTTCATCTCAATCATTAGATCGCAATAGCCATCGAAATCAACTTTACTCTTGTTGAAGCCTTTCATAACAGTGACTTTGATCTTTTTGGCTACAGGGTTGACCAATGCATCATCAGGAAATGCGAATGGGGATACAAAACACAACAAGAATATTAGATATCTCATACTGATCTCTCTGTTAGGAAGTGAGAACAGTATGCAGATAGTTAAGGAAAGTGAAGGATTAACTAAGTATGAGGGTTTACCAAGTAAGGCGTATTTCTCAACAATTACGCTTTCTTTGAGCCTTTAGACTTAAAACCATTATGCGGGAACACGTTACGAATACGTTGCTGTACGTTTTTAGGCACATCTTTAGTGAACTTGAGATTATAGCCAGAGCGTTTTGCATACACTTTTAGCTCACCTTTAAAGGTATTATTATGACCAATCTCTTGAAGGTTGTGCTTAAAGCTTGGTGGAAGATGCCCTTTAACTTGTTCGATCGCCCCGTCGCTAAATTTAATTTTCAATACCGGTCGATCGACTGCTACTAACCAAAAAACTAATACCGCACCGATTAAGATTACGTACATCATAATGTCACCACTACTGTTGATGGTTATTTATCGTCAGAAAGGAGTTTGCTTAAGTCTTCTTTAAGACTAGTCACTGTCTTGCTGGCCTGTTCACTACGAGACGCTTCGCTAACCAAATACTCGATGGCGTCAGAAAGCGTACAACCTAGCTCGTTCGCTCGTTGAGATAGCTTTTCCCATACACGATAATCAAGGTCGATTGATTTCTTTTTGGTGTGAACTTGTTCAGCATTGAAGTGGCGTTTTCGCTTAGCTCTGATCGCTTGTTTAAGCTTGTTATCGAGCTCAAGAGACATGTTGTTAGAGATCCACTCAAGAACACCCGTAGGCTGGTGTTCCAGCTTCAATAAGGCTTGAACAGCAACGTCAGCTTCACTTGAATCAATATGGCAAGTAATCGATTCACCTTCTTTCCACTTTTTGACCAGATAGTTCCATTTCCAACCACATTCCAAGTTTTCAAGTTGCTGATATTTCATGTCTAATCTCGAGAGTTAATCCTAGTGACAGCGTAACCCAGAATGGGTTATTTCACAATTATTGTCTTGAAAGAATAGACCAAGATCATACTTATATTAGCTTAGTGATTAGTAACTACCACATAGAGCTACAAGCGAGATCGGTTTTTCTATATACTCCCTACCTCATTATCATAATCAGAAACTTAAATGACTCAAGTAGATTGGCGACATGTTACGCCTCAGTACGACGAATATAGCGCTCAATTAGAGCAATTCCCTGACATCTCGCCTTTCCCGTTTTCAGATATTCAACATAGATTCAAAGATGCGCTAACCCGCTTTGTTCGCTTGTCTAACCTTTCGCGCGTTTTACTGGTAAATGCTCCGGACAATTCAATCTATCGTCAAATGATTGTTGAACCTCTAGTCACTGCTTTAGATGATCACACTCTGCCGGTTATCAAAACTGAGTCTTTAAATGCTGCCTCTCTGTTTGACCAAGTTCAATCGAAAGACGGTAAGGTTATTGCGACAAAACCTGGCCTACTGGCTAGAGCAAACAACGGTTATCTGATCGTTTCAGCAAGCCTGATCTTGGCAAACCCAGGAAGCTGGTTACTGCTTAAATCTGCGCTGCTTGGTGAAGCTGTAGAGCCTATCAGCAGTAACCCTGAACACTTGAATCAGTCGCCAACCTTACCTCTTACTTACAATATTAAGTTAATTGTAGTTGGAGACAGAGCTCAACTAGGTGACCTTGATTACCTAGACAGCGATATTCAAACCGGTTTTTGCCTATTCAGCGAAATTGAACAGGACATTAAGCTCTCAGAAGACACTCTGACTCAATATCTTGGTTACCTTAAGTGGCTTCAACAACGCTATGAATTACCAAACATCACGCAACAAGCGTTGACTGGCATTCTTACTGCCGGAGCAAGAGAAACCGAAGATCAAAGCTATATCCCACTGTGCCCTATTTGGCACAATGCGTTATTGAACGAAGCTTTGATTGAAGCCGACAATGGTGAGATTGATATTCACCATATCCAGCAAGCTCAACAGCACAAATACAACCGTGAATCTTATCTACCAGAACGCGCCCTTGATGATATTCGTGATGGCCAAGTCATTATCGAAACTGAAGGTGAACAAGTTGGTCAAGTTAATGGATTGACGGTCATCGATGTACCGGGACACCCAATATCGTATGGTGAACCTGCACGAATTTCCTGTGTTATTCACTTTGGTGATGGTGATATTGCCGATGTTGAGCGCAAAGCCGAGCTGGGTGGTAATCTTCATGCTAAAGGCATGATGATCATGCAAGCATTTGTGAGCAGCGCACTAAACCTTGAAGATCCATTACCATACGCAGCTTCCGTAGTATTTGAGCAGTCTTACTGCGAAGTAGATGGCGATAGTGCTTCTCTTGCGGAGTTGTGTTCTCTGGTTAGTGCTTTGTCTGAATACCCTATCAATCAACAAATTGCGGTTACTGGTGCAGTGGACCAATTTGGTCGTGTACAAGCGGTTGGTGGGCTAAACGAAAAAATCGAAGGCTTCTACCATGTGTGTAAGCACAATGGCTTAACTGGCGAACAAGGCGTGATCCTTCCAAGATCGAATTTAAGGCACCTTGCACTGAAGCCAGACCTTATTGAAAGCATTAAAAATGAAGAATTCCATATTTGGTCTGTGTCTAATGTAGATGAAGCAATTCCTCTCATTATGAACAAGCCATTTAGAGACGATGAACAAGAAAGCGTTCTGAGCAAAATCGCGGAACGTATTGAAAACTTTGAAAGACATGAGCACCCTATTGGAATTGTTGGACGCATTAAAAACTGGTTTGTCTAGTACTGATCGGACTTGTTTAGCGTACACCTGTTCACTAATATGCACCTATCAAAAATCGGAGTAATTGATAATGCAAAACAAACGTGATTCTTACACTCGCGAAGAGCTTCTAGCATCAAGCCAAGGCGAACTATGGCCACAAGGCCCTCAACTACCAGCACCGAACATGCTAATGATGGATCGCATCACTAAGATGTCTGAAACTGAAGGTGATTACGGTAAAGGTTTAGTTCTTGCTGAGCTGGATATTACTCCTGACCTATGGTTCTTCGATTGTCACTTCCCAGGTGACCCTGTAATGCCGGGTTGTCTAGGCCTTGATGCTATGTGGCAGCTTGTTGGCTTCTACCTTGGTTGGGTTGGCGGCGAAGGTAAAGGTCGTGCTCTAGGGGTTGGCGAAGTGAAATTCACTGGTCAAATTCTGCCTACAGCGAAAAAAGTAACTTACGAGATCCACATGAAGCGTGTTGTTAACCGCCGCCTAGTTATGGGCCTTGCGGATGGTCGCGTACTTGTTGATGGCAAAGAGATCTACGTTGCTAAAGATTTGAAAGTTGGCCTTTTCCAAGATACGTCAGCATTCTAATCTGTTAGTTAGATTTTTAATAAAGCAGCCCATGGCTGCTTTATTTTCACTCCAATAAATTTAGTTATAGTGCATTAAAGTATCACATCTTTATTTGAAACAGAATAAATCCACCAGCGATACGCTTATAATAGCGAAACTAGAATGCTAAAAAGCTCTGGTAATCTTTGTATTGTTCTGAAACTAACAAGGCTCCAGCTGTTGTATCAACAAACAATGGAGCCCTGACCTTTAATTCTTTGCGGCCTATCTATTTATAGAGACCAGATTGCTTATCATCTTTGGCATCACGCCAACCACCTAACCAATAAGACCGAGAATCCATTTGGCTATATGGGCAAGCTTCTTGCGACCTACCATTTAAACCAGCTTTGTAGCCTTGAGATTGTGCTCGTTCTAGTCGATCACGCTTTTGTCTCTTCATAGTGCAGTCCTCATACGGGCGTTCCATTTACTAACATACAATGATTACAACTTTGCGGAGTTTTTGTGACTCCAACTTTAAGAATCGATCAGATTTTCACTTTTCTCAAGGCGAAAAAAAGCCCGAGTTCAGAATTGTGAACTCGGGCTCAAGAGATAAAATTATTTAAATTTTCTGCGGAACCCTAACAGACCAAGCACAGTCAAAGTTAACCAACCTAGGCTACCACCTTGGCGATCAACTTTTTCTGAATCGGCACTACGAGCTTGGATATCAGCTTTAGTAGCACCAGCAATTGGAACCAGTTTAACGGCTACCACCTCTTCTACCGCGTTAGACGCAGCGCCACCACAGTATGAGTTGTGAGAAGTTGTGTCATATGCTTGTGCCTTGCCACCAACCGTACACTTAATTGCGGTTGCAGAGATTACACCAGCATCATTAATATCTGTCGCATCAATAACACGGAAATAGTTGTTAGCATCAGAGTAATCTTGCCCATCTACGTTTGCACCATTTGTTAGATCATCTAGCCACCAAGCCTGACCATTAAAGATGTCTACACGACGAGCTTCAGTTGATGAAGATACGTTATAAGGATATATAAAGCCTCTGTGTCTTCTTTCACTACCATCAACCTCACGAGTGGTTTCTGCATCTATTTGGCCAACAAACTCATTAAAGTTGTTAACTGCTTTAGCTTCACCGCTCGAACCGCCGAAGAAGATACCACCAGACAAATACGTTGCTGTCGGGTTTTTAGCATCAGTTACAACAAAAATCTTGTTACCCGCACTACCACTTTCTGGCACATAACCATTACGCTTAGAATAACCAACAGCAAACAAATTCTGGTTAATATCAGTCGCAACGGAGTTACTGTATCTAGCATCGTCATTCGATGAACCAGACTTAACCTCTGCACCGCTAATCTGTCTAGTTGTCCATGTGTTATTGCTATCAGCTAGGTCCAAAGATTTACTGATGAATACAGAGGCATTCATATCTTGTAGATCACCATTACCATCTGCTGTGTTATAGCCTACACCGTAAAAAACAGAGTTCGACTCGACAATTGAGCGCATACTTCCTTGAGCAAAGTAGTCTCCCTGTTGAGCATTGCCGCTTCGTATCCAATCGATTTGTTTTGTTGTGGTGCCATCCCAAATAGCGGCTTTAGAAGCAAAGGCCTTATCTGGTTCAGATGTATCAGTCGGATCAAACTCTTCAGAGACACTACCTACATTGTAAACTTTGCCGTCACTCGCTTTTATCGCACGCCATGCACGAGTTTCCGAAGAGCCTGCAGGAGCTACTGAATCTGTATGAAGGGCATTATTACGGATACCGCCTTCTGATTTAACACCCAAAGGCTCAACTTCTGTCGCAGATTTGGCATATAGTGAGTTAATGACAGTATTTCGAGTCGTAAATGTCTCACCACCTTCAACAAAGGCTTTGGCATTTACGTAACTCAAGTCATTTCTTTCCTTGCTCCACGTATCATTCCAACGATTTTGAGCCCAACTCTCACAAGTAGAATATCTTAACTCTCGGTAACAATAGTTTTCGAAATCATCAAACTCTTGAATATATTGGAACGGTGCGTCCATTGCGAAAGGAACTTCTTCACGATAACTTACAGCTTCAAGAGTATCGCGAGTTTCACCAGCCAGTTTAAAGTCACCACATGCAACATTACCAACAGTGCCGGTAGTAAAACAACTTTCTGTTCCGGTTACCGTCGCTGGTTGAATTGCCACTCCAAAGGTTTCTGAAGCACCCGTAATTGAACTAGGAGTGGCAACTTCTACTACTTGGTAGAGCGCAGCATTCGCATTAGTTGCAGCAAAGACTAATGCTGCAACTGTTGTTAATTTAAATTTAGTACAAGTCATTATTACTTCTTAACTTTCCTGTTGTAGTGCCTCGAGCTCTTCCCAGCGCTCAAAAGCAACTTCAAGCTCCTGCTCTGCTGCAGATAGCTTATCTAAAACTGGTTGTGTCTGCTCTACAGATTTTGAAAAGAAGCTTGGATCGTTGACTTCTTCCTGAAGAGTTTCAATTTGAGTTTCCAATTCTTCCAAACGCATTGGTAGCGCTTCTAGTTCTCGTTGTAGCTTATACGATAACTTCTTAGGTTTAGCCTTAGCTGGCGCAGTTTTGGGAGTTTCCTCAACTACTTTCTCAGGCTTTGATGGCTTTTCAACCTGTCGGTACTCTAATGCTTGCTTTCTTTGCTGCTGAGCATCGTGATAGCCGCCAACAAATTCTTCAATCACACCGTTACCTTCGAAGATCCAACTTGTCATAACTGTGTTATCAACAAACTGACGATCGTGGCTCACTAAAAGAAGCGTACCCTGATAGTTGGCAAGCAAATCTTCTAAAAGTTCCAAAGTTTCGATATCTAGATCGTTGGTTGGTTCATCAAGAATCAATAAGTTGTTCGACTTAAGGAAGATACGAGCTAATAACAGGCGGTTTTTCTCACCACCAGATAGTGCTTTAACAGGAGTACGAGCACGTTTTGGAGAGAATAAGAAATCTTGTAAGTAGCTTAGTGCATGACGCTCTCGGCCGCCTACAGTGACTTCTTGCTTACCATCCGCTAGGTTATCAATTACAGACTTCTCAGGGTCTAGGATTTCACGGTATTGGTCGAAGTAAGCGACTTCAAGCTTAGTACCGCAATGCAGACGACCTGAATCTGGCTTAAGCTGATCAAGAAGCAGTTTAAGTACCGTACTCTTACCACAACCGTTAGGTCCAATAAGAGCGATACGATCGCCACGCATAATGTTGAAGCTGAAGTCTTTAACAATCTCTTTGCCTTCGAAGCCAAAGTTAATGTTCTCAGCTTCAAATACAATCTTGCCTGAACGCTGGCCATCGTCGATTTGGATGATCGCTTTTCCTTGCACTTCACGACGATTCAAACGTTCTTCACGTAGCTTCTTAAGCGCACGTACACGGCCTTCGTTACGAGTTCGACGAGCTTTAATACCCTGACGAATCCATACTTCTTCCTGAGCGAGCTTCTTATCGAATTCCGCGTTCTGCATCTCTTCAACACGTAGCGCTTCTTCTTTTTCAACTAGGTAGTTTTCGTAATCACCTGGAAACGAGCTTAGTTTGCCGCGATCAAGATCAACAATGCGTGTTGCCATCGATTTGATGAAAGCACGGTCATGCGAGATAAAGATAATTGAACCACGGAAGTCTTTCAGGAAGCCTTCTAACCATTCAATAGTCGCAACATCCAAGTGGTTAGTCGGTTCGTCTAGAAGTAAAACGTCTGGGTCACATACAAGTGCACGAGCAAGGGCCGCTTTACGTTGCCAACCACCAGATAGATCCGTCAGCTTTGTTTCAGCAGTCAGTTTAAGTGCCGCTAATACGTTACTTACGCGATCTTCAAAGCGCCATGCATTCGCATGATCCAGTTGCTCTTGAACGCGAGTAAGACGGTTTAGGTTCTTTTCGCTCGGGTCAGTACCAATGAGATCCAGAAGATCATGATAGATCTTCAACTGTTCACCAATTTCCGCTAGGCCACCAGCAACGTAATCATAAACGGTGCCTTCTTCATTACGCGGTGGATCTTGCTCAAGGCGAGATACAACCACATCTTGTGTTATTTGCATCTTGCCGTCGTCCATGATGATGTTCCCAGACAGGATTTTCATCAATGTAGACTTACCTGCACCATTGCGCCCTACCAAACACACACGTTCGTTTTCTTGCAGCGCAAAGTCCGCACGATCTAATAATGGGTGATCGCCAAACGCTAATTGCCCATTATGAATTGTAAGTAATGCCATTTTTCTTTAACCAATCATTAAGTTCTAACAAGCCAAATGGCCAGTTAAGCTCTGAGCTTTGAGAAAGGTCAGAGCTTTCAAATTTGAGCACAGGAATAGTGACCCCGTAACGGGAAAAGAGCTCATCATCGAATGCAATGTCGACAACGTTGACGTGATGGCTAATATTTAACTGTTCCGTGAGTTGGAATGCCATCTCACATAGATGGCACCCTTCTGTACTGTAGAGAGTCAGCACTATATATCCTTATACAATCTCTTAACTACTTATGAGTAATCAACCAGCAGTTATGAATGTGCTTATTGCGAGAGAAGTCCAATGGAAGCGTCTTAGCTGAGATATTCTGAGCTTTAAGGCCTAACGCTTCTAGACCTTCTAGATCCATTTTGAAGTGACGTTTGTTGTTAGAGAACACAATCGTGCCTTCTTCACGAAGAAGACGCTTGAGGTTTTCCATCAACTGAATGTGATCACGTTGAACATCGAAAGATTGATCCATACGCTTTGAGTTTGAGAACGTAGGTGGATCAATAAAGATCAGGTCGTAAGAACCCTGCTCTTTAACCAACCACTGTAAGCAGTCAGCTTGAACAAACTGATGTTGGCGACCAACTCGGCCATTAAGCTCCATGTTCTGCTTTGCCCACTCAAGGTAGGTATTCGACATATCAACCGTTGTTGTAGAGCGTGCGCCACCGACAGCAGCATGAACAGATGCACTACCTGTGTAAGCGAACAGGTTTAGGAAATCTTTACCTGCAGCCATCTCGCCGATGCGACGACGAGTAATCTTATGATCTAGGAACAAGCCTGTATCTAGGTAATCATGAAGATTAACAATCAGCTTAACGCCGTATTCGTTCACTTCTAGGTTAGACGAGTCTTGAGCCATCTTCTGGTATTGAGAACGGCCTTTCTGCTTCTGACGAACCTTAAGAACCACGTTATTTGCTTCAACGCCTGTTACTTGAATAGAAGCACGGATGATATCGGTTAAGCGACGTTTTGCCTTCTCTTCCGGTACATCTTTAGGCGCTGCATATTCCTGAATCACAAGGTGACCTGGGTATACATCAATCGCTACATTGTATTCAGGTAAGTCAGCATCATAGATACGGTAACAATCTAACTGCTCTTTCTTAGCCCACTTGCCAATTTTACCGATGTTCTTTTTAAGACGGTTCGCGAAATCAGGTGCAATCAATTGTTCTTGTTCGCCTGTTGGGCGCTCTGACATCGGACGATCTGAAATTGAGTAGTTCTTTTGGTGACACGGTAACGCACCGTTATTCAATTTGAACTGTTTGTCTGCACGCATGCGTAAGCAGCTAAGTAGTTCGTCTGAACTAGAGAAGATAGACGCGTTGCAGCCACCAAACTCAGCTTTAAGTTGTGCACCGAATGCCGTGTAAAGTGCAATTAGACCCGGCTCTGTACCGAGACGCTCACCGTAAGGTGGGTTAGAAACAATCACACCATCAGTAAACTCTGTAGGACGCTTAAGTTTTGCAGCATCACCTACTTCGAATTCAATTAACTCTTCAACACCAGCACGGCGAGCGTTATCACGCGCTGTTTTGATCATGCGTTCATCATTATCGTAGCCATAGAACTTACATTCGACTTTCTTAACGCCACGACGGCCTTGAACGTTAGCTTCTGCTTTAACTTCAGCCCAAAGCTCAGGTTCGAAATCTTCTAGTGATTCAAAGCACCATTTCTGACGTTTAACACCTGGTGCTAGGTTTGCAGCCATCATTGCAGCTTCAATCACTAACGTACCTGAACCACACATAGGGTCTAAGAAAGGTTTCGTTGCATCCCAACCACTACGAAGAAGGATTGCAGCAGCTAGCGTTTCACGCAGCGGAGCACGACCTGATTCTGGACGGTAACCACGTTGGTGAAGACCGCTACCCACCATATCAACACCAAGAATCGCTTTATCACGGTGTAGACGAACGTGAATACGAACATCTGGGTTCTCTTTGCTGATAGAAGGACGAGGCAAAGACTTCTTCTCGAAGCAATCGACAACGGCATCTTTTACTTTCATCGCACCGTATTGGCTATTACGGATTTCGTTGTTCGTACCATTGAAGTCAACAACAAAACGCTTAGAGCTATGGAATTGATTTACCCAGTTAACCGCAGTGGTTGATAGGTACAAATCCATGTCGTCCATACAAGTGAATTCAGAAAGGACACGTACAAATCGAGAAGCCAAACGGCTCCACAAACAACAACGATAAATTTGCTCATTGGTCGCTTTGAATTTAACACCTGCTTGAACAGGTTTTGCGTTTGTAATCCCTAGTTGGGTTAGTTCTTCAACTAATAAATTCTCAAGGCCGTTTGAGGTAACCGCTAGATATTGATTCATAGTGTTCTTTTATTGATAAAAATGAGCTCGATTATACCTGAATTTGTAACTAGAGCATCACACTAAACACGTCTTTTCATTGAATCTTTCGACTAACTGGCTAGCAAATGCACAGTCTTGAAGCGATCGCTTACCCACATCCCCTTAGAACACAAGACCTATCAAACCAACTCCATTTCGGACCATTTCTTAACCAAAGTAGCAGTGTGAATTTATATTCACTTTAAAATTGGTATATACCAGTGGTAATTTATGGGTGAAATTTAGCTACAAAAGACCATAAACAGGGAATAAAGACGGGGAATTTACTCTTCTGGTGATGAAAACAGGCAGAAATTAAGGTGAAAAAATAGTCGTAAGTTCACTATTTAAATGGTTAAGCAGTGATGTATTTATCAGGGTGAGGTTTTTTAGGCACAAAAAAATCGGCTATTAAGCCGATTCTGAGGAAGGTTTATACGCTTGTGTGCTGCGATGCGTGGTAGAAATGATGTACTAGATTGGAGGTTAACCCACCATCGCTATGTGTGCTTGATGAAGGATAGCGTTCGCGTCTACCATTCTATCGTGCATCACCTTGATTGAGTCTCCAAATCGCAGCCCTTTTGAAGGCGTTAATAGGAACTCTTCTAGGTCGACAAATGCACATAGGCTCGCACACTCTCCCACTTCTAATACAATGAAATACCCTAAGCTATGCTCGTTATTCATTTGTACAATATCCCCTTCTTGAGGATATTCATGGCCAGTGCCTTGTGAGTCGAAGAACCAACTCTTAGGCTGTACAGGCTTATGGAAGCGCTTTGCTGCCACACAATAGAGTGCAAGTTCAGCTTGGCGAGGCTCAGACAGTTCTAAGCCAGAAATTTGTTCTTTGAAGGTTTGGTATGAAGATGCGTCATCAACGGTGAATTCATTATCTCTAAACGCGCAGTCCACCAGCTTATTACGGACCAGATTCGTTTTGAAAATCATATCCTCTCCGAGGTTTAGCATTAATGAACATTGCTGCTCATCGTAATACCAACTCCATGTATCGCTAGGTTTAAGCATCATTTCGTCTCACACTGTTGAACCATTCCATTAGGTAAAACGCAAAATTACCTTCAATTACAGTAATTTTACTGAGCAATAGGCAAAAAAAAGAGGAAATGAATTCCTCTTTCTTGTCGCTTTTCTCTACAACTCAGTGAGTTACAGTGTCTCTTTTATTAAGACGATGCCAGATTGTCGCTTTTCAGAAATAAAAGCGTCTTGCCGTTTAAAGATTTTTAACGATGTCGCCTACAAGGCCTGGACCTTTGTAAATGAAACCAGAGTAAACTTGTACAAGCTTAGCGCCTGCCATCATTTTCTCTTTTGCAGCAACATATGAGTCAACACCACCTACTCCAATGATCGGCAGTTTGTCACCCAGCTCTTCGTGAAGTTTACGAACTACTTCAGTACTGCGAGATTGAACAGGACGTCCACTTAGGCCACCTGCTTCATCGCAATGTTTCATGCCTTCAACGATTGAACGATCCAATGTTGTGTTCGTTGCGATCACACCATCGATCTTATTTTTGATCAATGATTCACAAATTTGGCTGATTTCATCGTCACTTAGATCCGGAGCAATCTTAAGAGCAAGAGGAACATATTTACCATGCTTCTCTTCTAGTTCAGATTGTTTCGTTTTCAGTTCAGACAATAGATCGTCTAGTGCTTCGCCGTATTGAAGAGAACGAAGTCCTGGAGTGTTTGGTGAAGAGATGTTCACAGCAATGTAACCAGCGTATTGATATACCTTCTCCATACAGATCAAGTAATCTTCAGCGCCCTTTTCAATTGGTGTGTCTTTGTTCTTACCGATGTTGATGCCTAAGATGCCGTCGTAGTTCGACTTCTTAACATTCTCAACAAGGTTATCAACGCCTAGGTTATTAAAACCCATGCGGTTGATGATACCTTCAGCTTCAACAAGACGGAACAAACGAGGTTTGTCGTTACCCGCTTGCGGACGCGGAGTAACAGTCCCTACTTCTACGAAACCAAAACCCATTGCACCAAACGCATCAATACATTCGCCGTTTTTATCTAGGCCGGCAGCAAGGCCAACTGGGTTTTTAAAAGTAAGACCCATGCACTCTACAGGTCGGTGAGGTAATTGTTGGCGATACAAAAGATCAATAGGCGTGCCTGTGAAGCGTTTGAAATTTTGAATTGCTAGATCATGTGCCTTTTCGGCATCAAGTTGGAAAAAGCCAGTTCTGGCTAGACGGTAAAGCATTGTGCCTCCGATAGAAAAAAGCCCCGTGTAAACGGGGCGATATTATTTACTTATTTACCCAACTATTCAATCTATTACTGTCTGTAAGGGTAAGATAATCGAGTTTGCTAACGAATGCGGTTCATTATTAAGCAAACGTTATCGTTTCTTCAGGTTATTAGCTCATTTCTTGCCTTTACCACATTACGGCCACCAGCTCACTTAACAACAAGCAACTCACTTAACAACAAACAACGTGTGCGTCGAGATTGCCCCTTCAAAAATCGTTAGACCAATGGATCCCACTTTACCGAAACGAAAAAGGCAGACCTTATGGCCTGCCCTTATTTTTTTCGTTTTATCTAGTGACTAGTCTTTTGACATGCAGTTTAGATTCAACAGCATCAATTCACGCAATGCTACTGAGAACTTAGCAAACTCATGAACCGAACCCACTTTGAATTCGTTTAAGATGCTTTCCCAACGATGTAGGGAAACAGAGTTACTTTCCATCCAGTCATCAAGCGCTTTAATTACATCAATGTCTGAAGCACAACCACAGTTAAGTACTTGGCCAGTTAACTGACGTTGCTGCCAATCCAGATCTTCTCTGAATGCTGCACGCGCCAGTGCTTGCCAGTTGTTGTCTACAGCTTGGCCATTAATTTGCTTCAAGAACCAATGCAGTGACAAACGATCACCGAGGTTGAAGTAAAGCTTAGAAGCTTGTTGTACTGTTTTACCTGTTTCACGAGCCACTGTGGATATATCCAGTGCTGAGTACAAGCTAGACAAACGAGCCACGGAATTAGCCAGCTCAGCGTTGACACCTTGGTCAATCCATAGTTGAGCCATTGCTTGATGCTCTTCTACTTCTGAAGCTACTAGGTTTTCATCCAGCTTCTCAGTAATCGCGACTACATCACCTTGGTAAAGCTCAATCAATGCATTCACTGACTGTTTACCCGTACGGTTTCTTAGTAACCAACGTGCTAGACGACGAAGCGTACGGCGTACATGGTAAAGCAATTCGTATTGAGCTTCAGAACTTGAGATGTTGTCCAGTTCACGGATGCTCTTCAATACCTTACCCAGGCCGTAGATTTCACGTGATGCCGCGTAAGCATTCGCAATATCAACAATGTTCGCGCCCGTCTCTTCTTGCAAGCGAGTCACAAAGTTACAGCCCATCTCGTTAACCATTTGGTTAGCAAGTGCAGTCGCAATGATCTCTGCACGAAGTGGATGGTTATCCATGTGCTGAGAATAGTTACGGCGTAACTCTGTTGGGAAGTATTGCATCAGTTGTTGAGCATGGAACTCATCATTCGCAATATCATCACTCACAAGATCTTCTTTTAGGACCATTTTACCGTAAGCGATCAATACTGATAATTCAGGTCTTGTTAGTGCTTGGCCCTGCTTCTCACGCTCTAGCAGCGTTTCGTCATCTGGGATGTATTCCAAACCACGGTCTAAGTGTCCTGCTTTTTCCATTGTGTGGATAAAGCGGATTTGCTCTTTTACTAAGCCAACACCTTGATGCTCAGTAACAGAGATAGATTCAGCTTGGCAGTATGCGTCGTCTAGTACGATTTCGCCTACTTCGTCTTCCATAGATTCTAGAACTTGGTTACGTTGCTTAACGGTTAGATCACCATTAGACACCAAGCCATTCAAGAAGATCTTAATGTTAACTTCGTTATCCGAGCAATCTACACCACCAACGTTATCAACAAAGTCAGTATTAACTCGACCGCCCGTTAGAGCGTATTCAATACGACCCAACTGAGTCATACCCAAGTTACCGCCTTCACCAACAACCTTAGCTTTCAGGTCACGGCCATCAATACGTAGCACGTCATTTGCGCGGTCACCCACATCAGTATGAGTCTCGTTAGAAGACTTAACGTAAGTACCGATACCGCCATTCCAAAGTAGATCAACCTGCATAGACAAGATCGTTTTGATCAAGTCATTGGGTGCCATTGATGCTTTCTTGGTACCCAACATTTTCTGAATTTCAGGCGTTAAAGAGATAGACTTCGCTCGACGAGAGAAGATGCCACCACCTTGAGAAATCAGCTCTTTATTGTAATCTTCCCAGCTTGAACGAGGCAGATTAAACAGACGGTCACGCTCTACCCAACTGGACGCTGATTCTGGATTCGGGTCAATGAAGATGTGCATGTGGTTAAACGCAGCTTGTAAGCGAATATGCTTAGATAGCAGCATGCCGTTACCAAATACGTCACCTGCCATATCACCCACACCAATGGCAGTGAAGTCTGTGCTTTGACAGTTGATGCCCATTTCACGGAAGTGACGTTTAACAGATTCCCAGCCACCTTTCGCCGTGATACCCATAGCTTTGTGGTCGTAACCGTTAGAGCCACCAGAGGCAAACGCGTCACCTAACCAGAAGTTGTACTCTTCAGCTACTGAGTTCGCTAGGTCTGAGAATGTCGCTGTACCTTTATCGGCAGCAACAACCAAGTACGGGTCATCTTCATCGTGACGAACAACGCTCTTAGGTGGGATAACCTCACCTTCAATGATGTTGTCTGAAACGTCTAGCAATGCACGAATGAATCGCTTATAACAACGTTGACCTTCCGCGAAGATCTCATCACGGCCAGACATGGTGTGTTGACGCTTACAAACGAAACCACCTTTAGCACCGACCGGTACGATAACCGTGTTCTTAACTTGTTGCGCTTTAACTAGGCCTAGAATCTCAGTACGGAAGTCCTCTTGACGGTCTGACCAACGTAAACCACCACGTGCTACTTTACCGCCACGTAGATGCACACCTTCAATGTCTGGTGCGTAAACGAAGATCTCAAACGCAGGAACCGGCGCTGGGATATCTGGAATTTCGCTTGGTCTCATTTTCAGAGCCAACCAAGGCTTAGACTGTTTGTTTTCGTCTACTTGGTAGTAGTTAGTACGAAGCGTTGCAGTGATCATTTCCATGTAGCGACGAATGATACGATCATCATCCAAGCTCTCTACATGATCCAACTGTTCAGTGATCTTCTTAATAAGATCTTGTTGGCCTTTTGCGCTGCCCTTCAGTTTCGGGTCAAAACGCTTGCCGAATAGGCTTACTAACCCTTTCGCTAACTCTGGGTAATGAGACAATGTGTCTTCAATGTATTGTTGGCTAAATGGGAAACCAACTTGACGCATGTAACGAGCATAAGCACGTAAGATTGAGATTTCACGGCCAGAAAGACCAGCGCCAAGCACTAAGCGGTTGAAACCATCGCTGTCTAACTCACCCGCCCAAATTGCCGCAAAAGCTTGTTGGAAAAGATCGCGCGCTTCACGAAGATCAATGGTCTTGTCGCTCTTGTGCAGCATAGAGAAATCAAGGATCCAATATGTCACACCGTTGGTTTTACGCACTTCATATGGAGATTCACCGATAACGCGTAGGCCAAAGTTTTCAAGCATTGGCATAACATCAGAAAGGTGAATGGGCTCATCACTGTGGTAAAACAACTTCAAACGAACGGCTTTTGAATCTGCTGCTTCTTCTTGAGGACGGTAGAAAAGCATACCCAGTTTGTTGTCTTCGCTTAGTGCTTCTAAACGCTCAATATCCGCAACTGCAGAACCTGGCATCATGTCTTCTTTGTACGAACGTGGGAATGCACGCATGTACTCTTTCGACAATGGAAGACCTTTGCTTTCACCGAAGTTTGCAATGATTGATTCAGATAGACGGTCATCCCACGTAGACGATACTTCCATTAAATTTTGCTCAATTGTTTTCACGTCCACATCCATGTTGTTGTTATCAACACGAACAATATAGTGCGTTCTTGCTAGTGGGCTTTCAGAGAAGTACGTTGTAAATTCAACCTCTTCTTCACAACCAAAGTACTGTTTCAAGATGCGCTGTGTTTGGCGACGAAGCTCGGTGTTGTAACGATCTTTTGTTACGTAAACCATACAGCTAAAGAAACGGCCAAACGGGTCTTTGCGAACAAACAAACGCAGAAGATCACGATCTTGCATTTGTACTACGCCCGTACCGACTTCAAGTAACTCTTCTTCTCGAGCTTGAAGCAGTTCGTCACGTGGGTAGTTTTCAAGAATGTTGTGCAGCGCTTTGTAAGAGTATGAACCTTCACGGTAACCACTCGCGTCTAAGATACGCTCTACTTTCTCGCGGACGAGAGGAATCGTTTCAACGGTTTGGTTATAAACAGCAGATGTGTAAAGACCAGTAAAGCGGTGCTCACCAATGACCTTACCGTTCTTATCAAACTTCTTAATACCGATGTAGTCATTGTATGCTGGGCGGTGAATACGTGAAGCCGTGTTGCCCTTGGTTACGATAAGTACATACGGTTTTTTTGCTTCAAGGCGTGCCGAATCAGAAAACTCAGACAACTTAACGTTGCGTACACGATCTGAACTCGCAAACAAACCAAGACCTTGCTCCTTGGTCGGTTGCAGCTCAGTGTCGCCGTTAACTGAAACTAAGTCATATTCCTTATAACCCATGAATGTGAAATTGTGTTCACCTAACCAACGAAGAAACGCCAACGTTTCATCAAAGCGTTGGCCGTCTACTGGAATCGTCTCTTTCTGCTGTTCAACTTGATTGGTCACTTCTTCAAGTCTTTCAACCATCTTCAACCAATCGTTCACGACTAAGCTAGTGTCGGTAAAAATATCCAGCAGTTCCGTTTTGAGCGCTGTCATTTCAGCTTTGCTGCTAAGACGGTCTACTTCGATATGGAAAAGCGATTGGAATGCACCTTCGTTATTGCTAACACCGACAACACTGCCCTTATCTGAGCGAGAGATTTGTGTTGGGTTATGAAGCATAAGGTGAGAAGAAAGGTCTAGGCGAGTAAGTGCCATTTTTACAGAATCAACAAGGAATGGGCTGTCTGGAACGACTATCTCAACGATAGTGTGAGTAGACTGCCAACCTTGACGACTTACCGTCGGGTTGAAAACGCGTACAGAGATCTCGTCGGCTTTCTTTTCATTGATGTGATGCCATAAGCTAACTACAGCACCATATAAATCGGATTCGTTTCTCTGAGTCAGATCGTCGTGAGAAACGTTACTAAACAAGTGTTGAGCAAGTTGAGTTACGAGAGGTCGATGAGCAAGGTCAAGTTTGTCTTGAATCAGCTTGTAAACTTTTTCAAGTAAAACTGGAACCACAGTTTCACGTGCGGTCATAGTCACACTCCACAATTAGAATTATATTTTATTATTAGGGGGATCACTTAATCTGATGTTTGAAACGTGCCGTTGAGCGCTTTTCTACTAACGAGTTAAGCAAAGGTAATGCATTCATTTATTGTAAAAGCATTATTGAAAAATAGTTAATTGTTTTGGAGGTGGTAAGAGGTGAAATGTTTGATTATGTGATTAAGATTCCTTTTAACTCACTAGGCACGCCAAGGTTTACAGAGCTTCTAACTTAATAAACTTATTTTTTTGGTCAGTTGTCAGCCTAAACTGCCCTCTAACCCCTATTTGTGTAAGAAATGGTCTGAACCGAGTTGCAGGTAACTGCAAACGTAAACCTGTTGTTGTTATCACTTGAACTTTACTTGCCGCACCAGAATAGCTGGCCAAAAACTGCTGATATGAGATGTTAAGTTGGAAAATATAGCGATTCATACGATACCTGTATAAATATACAGTGCCGGTGTTTTTTGGCACTTAACTATGTCTGACTGTGAAACTGAGCTTGAAACTGCTCTAGCTTATCGAAAATTCGATGAACCAGAAACAAAAAATCAGCGGTAGATATTCTCTACCACTGATGACCTTTAGTTATAGCAAACCGTTTACCTGAATGAGCTGCTGCTGACTTAAGCCTCTAGTGCTTTCGTCACTTTCTCAAACAAGTCTTTTGCTAGGTTGTCCATGTTCTTTAACGTCTCTAGTTCTTTTTTGATAAGAGCTTGGCGTTCATCATCGTACTTACGGAACTTAAGTAACGGGTCAATCAGACGTGAAGCCACTTGCGGGTTGCTGCTGTTCAGTTCACGCAAGATTTCTCCTGCAAACTCATAGCCCTGACCTGACTTGTCGTGAAACTGAACCGGGTTCATGTTTAAGAATGAACCGACCAAGTTACGGGTACGGTTCGGGTTCTTCAAACTGAACGCTTGGTGCGACATCGACGCTTTGATAACTTCAAGTGCGTTTGAACTTGGGTTTGTACCTTGCAATGCAAACCACTTATCCATAACAAGGCCGTCGTGTTTCCACTTGTCGCTGTAATCTGCCATCAAAGTTTCACGACATGCCAGTTGTGCGCTGTTTGCCGCGCCCATCGCTGCCATTGTATCTGTCATGTTGTTTGCCTGCTGGTACATTGCAACAACCAAATTGTTACCCTGCTCTGTATGTGCTAAGTAACTTAGGCAAACTTTACGCAAAGTGCGCTTACCAATCGAATCGTGATCGATTGTGTATTCCGCTAGTGCATTGCTGTGATAAACCGCAGCCAGTTCGTCTTCAAGTTTTGTAGCCAGTGTTACCTTCATTGAATTCAACACAGATGCAACCGCATCAATATCAACACGCTCATACCAACCTGATACTTCGTTGTGGCTTGGCAATGAAAGCATTTCTGCGATGAATGCAGGTTCTAGCGAATCACTCAGTAGTACGCCGCGGAATGCATCAACAACAGACTCTGATAATTCAAACTTCTGACCTTGTTGAACGTTCTCAACGTTACTGCGAATGTACTTAGCCAATAGCATTTGACCCGCATCCCAGCGAGAAAACTCATTGCACGCATTCACCATTAAGAAGATCAGCTCGTCATCTGAATAGTCGTATTCAAGTTTTACTGGTGCAGAGAATTCACGCAGCAATGATGGCACTGGTTTCTCGCTTACGTTCTCGAACACAAAAGTCTGTTCAGCTTCTTTCACATCTAATACATTGTGAACAGGCTTGCCGTTACATTGTAACTCAATCACATCACCTGTCGCTGTGTACAGTTCGATGTCTAGAGGAATATGCAGGGCTTGTTTTTCAGCTTGCTCATGTGTTGGTGCCGTTACTTGACGAGTTGTTAACGTGTATTGTTTCTTATCTGCATCGTAATGACTTTCAACAGACAGCGTTGGCGTACCAGACTGGCTGTACCATAAACGGAACTGAGACAGATCAACACCTGATGCATCTTCCATTGCTGCCACGAAATCTTCACATGTTGCTGCCGTACCATCGTGACGTTCGAAGTACAGCTTCATACCTTTTTGGAAACCATCTTCGCCCAACAATGTGTGGATCATACGGATCACTTCACTGCCCTTTTCGTACACTGTCAAAGTGTAGAAGTTATTCATTTCTATCACTTTTTCTGGACGAATTGGATGTGACATTGGGCTCGCATCTTCTGCGAATTGTGGACCGCGGATAATACGTACGTTGTTGATACGGTTTACTGCACGAGAACCAAGATCCGAAGAAAACTCTTGGTCACGGAATACCGTTAAGCCTTCTTTCAAGCTTAGTTGGAACCAATCGCGGCAAGTCACTCGGTTGCCGGTCCAGTTGTGGAAATATTCGTGACCGATTACCGCTTCGATACCTAGGTAGTCTGTATCCGTTGCAGTTTGGTCATTCGCTAGAACAAATTTCGAGTTGAATACGTTCAGACCTTTGTTTTCCATCGCGCCCATATTAAAGAAATCAACGGCTACGATCATGTAGATGTCTAAGTCGTATTCTAAGTTGAAACGCTCTTCATCCCACTTCATTGAGTTAATCAAAGAAACCATCGCGTGGTTAGCTCTGTCTAAGTTGCCTTTGTCGACAAAGATTTCTAGGTCAACCTTGCGGCCTGATTGCGTAGTGTAAGCATCACGAAGTACATCGAAATCACCGGCTACTAGTGCAAACAGGTACGCTGGTTTTGGATGTGGATCTTGCCACTTCACCCAGTGACGACCATTTTCAACTTCGCCTTCATCTACACGGTTACCATTACTTAATAAGAACGGGTTCTCTGCTTTGTCTGCGATTACCGTTGTGGTGAATTTCGCCAGTACGTCTGGGCGATCCATGTAGTAAGTAATACGACGGAAACCTTCCGCTTCACATTGAGTACAGAAAGCACCACCTGATTTGTACAATCCTTCAAGTGCGCTGTTCCCTTCAGGATTAACTTCGGTAACGATCATTAATGTGAATTCTTTTGGTAAATCGTTCAGTGTCAGTTGAGTTTCAGACTGCTCATACTGAGTCCACGCTTTACCTTCTACCAAAACAGAAACCAACTTCAAGCCTTCACCATCAAGTACTAAGGTCGAGCTATCTTTCTCTTGCTTAACACTAGACACAGCCGTAATGATGGATGCTGAATCGTACAAATCGAAAGTAAGATCGATTTCAGAAATAGTGTGAGATGGTGATTGATAATCTTTACGATACTTGGCTTGAGGTGTATGTGCCATGACGGGTTCCTTTTGATCGTTATGCGTAATTATTTTTTAACTGTCTATATCTAAAGGTTGAGCGCCAATAAAACAAGGGGAATATTAAAAAAAGGAGGCATTGTAAGAAAATGCCTCCATGTTTTGCTATTTTATCAATCAAATCAGACAGGAACGCCTAAGAAATGAACTGTGCACAATATTATCAACGAGTACGACTTAACTGCTAAAACTCACGATTATCGGATGCGATTGAGCACCGCAAACATGTCTCCCTCTTCACCTTGCAGTGTTAACACATCGCTGTTCAGTGTGTAACGAGTACCATGTTCACCATTCTCATAAAGTAACACTAGCTGGTCGCCTTCGGTGTAGTACACACCGCGGCGAATGACTTCACCACCTTCTTCATCGGAAACTCGGAACATGAATATAAAGTCTGGTTGAAGAACCAAATCCATTTTTTGAATATTACTCGCACGTAAATCACTTCCGGAAAGTTCGGCGCTTGACCAGATCCCCGCTAATGCGTTTGGCAAGGCTTTGGTGAACATAACACCGTTAAGATTTAGCATATTGTGGTTACTGCTGTACGCATAAACCTGCGGTTCAGAAGTATTCAAACCTAAAATAATCGTGTCTTCATTAGCGTTATACAAACCTTCCCAATGATCCACACTGTAGTCTTTCTTTTGAATATCAATTGAAAATGAGTAGTTTGAATCAAGAGTCAGCTTAATTGCTCTAAAGTTTTCAGTGCCTTGCTCAGGATCTGGATTCATCAAATACCAATCGCCAAGCAACAGAGGTAGATCAAAATGAGATAGATTACTATCACTTTTTGATTGTTGGTTGCTCGGAGCTACTTCACTGCCGAAAGCCACAAAACTTAAACAAGATAAAAATAGTAGAATCCATTTCATACGCGCCCCCTCATTTTCTTTAAGCTTAGGCACGTAATGAATAGAAAGCGAAAAAATTTGATCCAAGTCACTAAATTTCAAATGCAAAGTAACTTATCTGTCATTATTGACCGCAAAATAGAGCTAAATCCCCCTCAATATTTAAAGTACTTTGCGACAATCTCAATCAAAATAATCAAATATTCCTTTCAAATCATAGGCACAAAAAAAGCGAGCCTAGGCTCGCTTTTTAAATTTCGCTTCTTTAAACAATTACCTTTAACAGGCATTTGCTCTATTTCTTGATCATATCCAGCATGATAGCAACAGACTCATCAAGATAAGCATCCGGGGCTTCATAGTCTTTAGGAATATCATCCAACGTTTTAAACGCCTCTAACTTAGCAGCTTTTTGACGTTGATTGATACGATCTAGACGAAGTACATCCGCATCATCGCTCTCTTGCTGACGTACCTTTTCATTCAAAGAAAGGTCATTATCGTCTTTATCTGCCTTATATTTTTCAATATCTTGCGCGATAAAGCCAAATTCCATATCTGTCGCAATACGAGCTTGGTGTTGAGCCGTTAAAGCAGCAATTTGCTCGTCGTTACGCTGTAACACTGAGTAGTTTGCTTTATCAATGCTGTCCCAAGGTAGAGCATTATCTTCAACACTTTCTCCGGTATCTGCCGGGTCAATTGGTGTTGGGTAAGCAATATCAGGCACTACACCTTTGTTTTGCGTACTACCACCATTGATTCGGTAGAACTTTTGGATCGTGTATTGAACGTAGCCCAACTCTTTGTCGAACAAATCATAAATATGATTCAAAGAACGATGCTGTTGTACCGTACCTTTACCGAAAGAGTTCTCACCTAGGATGATTGCACGACCGTAATCCTGCATCGCTGCTGCAAAGATCTCAGATGCCGAAGCACTGTAGCGATTCACCAATACCGTTAAAGGACCTTGGTAACTGATTTCACCATCAGTATCGCTGTTCACTTTGACACGACCGTAGCTATCACGAACCTGAACAACAGGCCCCTCTTTGATAAACAAACCAGAGAGTTCGGTTGCTTCCGTTAGTGCACCACCACCGTTGTTTCGCAGATCAACAATAATACCTTCAACACCTTGCTCTTTAAGTTCGGTGATCAGTTTATCGGTATCTTTAGAAAGGCCAACATAGAAACTTGGTACTTCTAGTACACCAATCTTCTTGCCATCTTTCTCGATAACTTCTGACTTAACAGCGCGGTCTTCTAAACGAATCTTATCACGTACAATTGTGACAACGTGACTTTTTGCATCTTTACCGTCTGGCAAGATCTGTAGCTTAACTTTGGTCCCTTTCGGTCCTTTAATTAATTGCACTACATCGTCTAAACGCCAGCCGATAACATCAACAATCTCTTCACCATCTTGACCAACACCAACAATACGGTCGCCATCGCTCAGCTGTTTGCTATTTGACGCAGGACCACCAGCAACTAAAGATCGAATAACGGTGTAGTCGTCTGTCATCTGAAGTACAGCACCAATACCTTCTAGAGATAGGTTCATCTCAGATTGGAATTGCTCTGCATTTCTTGGAGAAAGGTAACTGGTATGCGGATCAACTTCACGCGCAAATGCGTTCATGTAGATCTGGAAAGCATCTTCGTTGTGCGATTGCGTAATACGCTTCATCGCATTGTTGTAACGCTTTTCCAAAACTTCTTGAATCTCTGGCCACTCTTTACCAGTAAGTTTTAGATTCAACGCATCGTATTTAACGCGTTTTCTCCAAAGCTCATTCACTTCAGCGATATCTTTTGGCCATTCCGCTTCGCTACGATTGAGCTCAATACTTTCATCGGTATCAAACTTAATCTCTGTATCTAGCAAAGACAATGCATATTGAAAACGTTCAAAACGCTTCTGCATAGACAAATTATAAACATCGAATGCAAGCTGGTTATTGCCCGATTTCAGCTGATCATCAATTTGTGTAGAAGACGCAGCGAAAGAGTCAATATCAGCTTGAGTGAAGATATTACGATTATAATCTAGCATCTCTAAGTAACGATTAAAGATAGCTTGAGAGAAATCATCGTTGAGATTGAAGTGCTTATAGTGAGAACGAGTAAATCGAGAAGTAACACGTTTACTAGCAGTTTCGTGTTGGACCTCAGGAGCGAGTAGAGGTAAATCGTCCTGATCTAATTTGGCTTCGAGAGCCTGAGCTGAAGCTGCTAGCCAAAAGCTAGCAGCAATCAGTGTCAATTTTGAACGGCATTTCATGCGTAGGAGTATCTCCTTTAAGCGCGCAAGTGCTCCGCTTTAACAACCATTTGTAGGCCGTTTGCTAACTGAACACGCACATCTTCCTTATTGATTTCAACAATGGTCGCAGCCATGTTTCCTTTACCCATGTTCACATTTACTTCTTTGCCAGCGATAAATTCGTCAGCGTTCAAAGCGCGTGTTTCTACAGGCTTTTCTACTTTTGGTGCTTTAGGCGCTTGACGACGAGGCTGTTGAGCTTTCTTCGCCTTAGGTTTCGCTTTGCCTTCTTCACGAGCTTTTTGTGCTTGTTCTTTACGACGAGCCTGAACTTTCGCTTTGCTTTCTGCAAGTGTCGCTTTAGCGTGTTCAACGTGCTCTTCTTCTAGTGTGCCACACGCGTTGCCGTCTAGGTCAACACGTTCTGCGCCAGCTTTTACGCCGTGCAGGTAACGCCATGATGATGTGTACTGTCTTAACGCTGCACGAAGCTGAGTCTTACTTACTTTTTCGTCTTCGTTTAGACGTTCAGCAAGATCTTGAAAAATACCAATTTTAAGTGGCTTCGCTTCACCTTCTAGAGTAAAGCATTTAGGGAAACATTCAGCAATATATGCGATAACTTCTTTGCTGTTTTTTAACTTTTCAGTGTTTTCCATGTGGGTTCCTGGTTTTTGCGGTTTTCCGCGAGCATTAAGAAAATATTTTTACGTATTATAGAGAGATGCTTGGGAAAAACCACAGTAAGAGAATAATTTATGCCTTGTTCGCGTGCGAATTAAGCAGCTTTTCCACTTCTGCCATGAAAAATGTTAATCCGTCCTCGTCAATTTGAGAAAAACGACCAATATTTGGGCTATCGATATCAAGAACGCCAGCGATTTTTCCGCCAATCGAGAACGGAATGACGATTTCTGAGTTACTTGCAGCGTCACATGCGATGTGACCTTCGAACTCATGAACATCATGAATGCGCTGAACTGTATTCGTCGCAACCGCAGTTCCACACACACCACGCCCTACCGGAATTCGTACACAAGCAGGTTGACCTTGGAAAGGACCCAGTACAAGTTCGTCTTTTTCCTTAGCTTGGTCCTGCTTCATTAAATAGAAACCCGCCCAATTCAGTTCATCCAATTCCATGAATAATAATGAACTGATATTAGCAAGATTAGCAGTTAGATCGGTTTCTGATTCAATTAATGCAACGGCTTGTTTGGTTAAGCGTTGGTAATGTTCTATTTTCATATTAACTTCCAATTAAATTGAGACTTCCATTATCAAGAGAACGCAGTAGAATGCGGCCATCAAACTAAATAGGACTTATTCTCATTACAATGAACAATTCAAAAGACACTATTAGCCGTTCTTGGTTAATAACTCAAGTAAAAAAACACAAGTCCAAATTACTGTTTGCTAACATTATTGCCATATTTGCAACTCTCATTAGTGTCCCTATCCCGTTGCTCATGCCATTAATGGTTGATGAAGTATTACTTGATAAGCCAGCTTCAGGCTTAGAGATGATGAACCACCTACTTCCATCATCGTTACAAACACCGACTGGCTATATAGCACTAACTTTGCTGTTAGTGATTATCATGCGCACCGTTAGCCAAGCGTTAAACATTCTGCAAGGGCGTCAATTTACACTCGTCTCAAAAACAATTACCTATCAAATGCGAAGCAAGATGATAGATAAGCTTGGCCGCATTAGTATTAGACAGTACGAAACCAAAGGCAGCGGTGGTATCAACGCCCACCTGATAACAGACATAGAGACGATAGATAAGTTCATTGGCTCGACTCTGTCTAAGTTCCTCATCAGCTTCTTAACCGTGTTTGGCACCGCGATCGTGTTATTGTGGTTAGAATGGCGATTAGGGTTGTTCATTTTACTGGTCAATCCTGTTGTGATTTATTTCTCCCGTAAACTAGGCAGCAAGGTTAAGCACCTTAAAAAGTACGAGAACCAATCTTTCGAACGTTTTCAAAACCGCTTGGTTGAAACCTTAGATGGTATTTATCAGCTACGTGCAGCCAACAAAGAACGTATCTTCCTAGATGAATTGAAGGTTCAAGCGAACCAAGTAAGAATCGATGCCGACAAATATGCATGGCAATCTGAAGCTGCTGGGCGTGTTTCGTTTCTGCTCTTTCTATTAGGCTTTGAACTTTTCCGAGCTGTCGCGATGTTAATGGTGCTATTCAGTGACTTAACCATCGGTCAGATCTTTGCGGTATTCGGTTACTTATGGTTTATGTTAGGCCCAGTTCAAGAGCTGCTAGGGATTCAATTCTCTTGGTATAGCGCGAAGGCGGCACTACAACGAATCAATGATCTTCTGAAGTTAGAAGAAGAGCATCGCCCAGTAAGCAAGGTAAACCCTTTCAATGAAAACCAAGAAGTGACGGTAGACATCGAAAACGTTACATTCTCTTACACATTAGAAAACACTGTTTTAAATAGCCTATCACTGCACATCCCTGCAGGTAAAAAGGTCGCTCTGGTGGGTGCGAGTGGTGGCGGTAAGTCGACATTAATCCAATTGCTGATTGGGGTTTATCAAGCTGATTCAGGTTGTATACGCTATAACGGCGAAAAAACTGATGACATCAGCTTTGATATTATCCGCAATGAAATTGCCGTTGTTTTACAACAACCTATACTCTTTAATGATACATTGAGGCATAATCTGACCCTTGGCGCTGAATACGATGAAATGTCGCTATGGCGTGCGCTTGAAGTCTCTCAAATGCAAGATGTTATCAAGCAGCTGAGTAATGGCTTGGATACACAAATTGGTAGGAATGGTGTTCGACTGTCTGGCGGTCAACGACAACGTCTAGCCATAGCCCGCATGGTGCTGAGCAATCCTAAGTTTGTTATTCTTGATGAAGCGACATCTGCACTCGACACTGCAACAGAGTCGGCACTGCATAAAGCTCTGAGCGAGTTTTTGAAAGATCGCACAACTTTGATAGTGGCTCATCGATTATCAGCGGTGAAACAAGCCGATCTAATCTATGTTTTAGAAGATGGGCAAGTCACACAGACGGGAACACATGGTGAATTGGTTGAACAACAAGGACTTTATCAAACACTCTACGGCAGTGTGCAATCGCACGCCTGATGTTTATAGTTCTGAGTCTTTAAGTCGGGCATCGAGTCTGACTAACGTTTCAACTTGGGAGGTCGCGTGACCTCCCCATCCGTTACCACCCCTTTATCAACGAAGCATCAATGCGATAGCAGCTCAGTGCGTCTTTGTCAGGGCTGCGAGCTTCCCGTAGATAAAATGGACATCCCTTTGGGGAAATCTGCTTACTGTCCAAGGTGTGGTACTCAGCTTTATAGAGGCGGGACCCCTAGCCTCTCTGGAAACCTAGCAATTGCGATTACCTGCTTATTGCTGTTTATCCCCTCGCACTTTTTTGAATTCATCAGTATTCGCCTGATTGGTGTCATGATACCTGCTACATTACCATCCGGCGTCTTTACTTTAATGGGTGAAGGCTTCCCTCTGCTTGGCTTACTGATCCTGTTCTGCAGTTCGATCGCTCCGTTGCTCGTGTGTACATCGGTACTCATTACCCATTTATCATTGCGCTTCAAATTTTTTACACCATTTAGGTATGCGTTAGCCATCATCCAGACATTAAAACATTGGATGATGTTGGATGTGTTTCTGGTAAGTTTGGCGGTCTCATGTTTCAAACTGCAAGATTACTCAGATATTTTTGTCGGCCCTGGATTGGTTGGCCTCATTCTTCTGCAGCTTTTCAGTGTATTGTTAGTAAGCCGCATCAGCGTGCGTCGCTACTGGGAAGCTTGGACAAAAGAATCTGACTACTCATTTACTGAAAGTAAGAACGTACACTGTCACAACTGCCACCTATCTCAACCGGATGGGCATACTTGCGTGCGTTGTCACCATGACTTATACCACCGCAAGCCCTACTCTATACAGAAGACATGGGCACTGTTGTTTGCCGCATCAGTGGCTATTGTGCCAGCCAACGTCATTCCGATTTCTATCCTTATCACCAACGGACAAAGGCTAGAAGACACAATAATTTCCGGTGTCGCGTCGCTAATAAATAGCGATATGTATGGCATTGCAGCGATCATTTTCATTGCCAGTATCGTCGTTCCCGTCGCGAAAATACTGGGCCTCGCGTACATCTTAATCTGTATCAAGATGAAGCGTACGATTTACCACAGACAACGTATGACCATCTATTTCATCGTGAAATGGGTGGGAAAATGGTCGGTTATGGATCTATTCGTTATTTCGATCATGATGACCTTGGTCGACCGCGGACAAATTTTAAACTTTACACCAGGTTATGGTGCAGTCGCTTTTGGCGTCGTGGTTGTTCTCACGATGCTAGCAGCGGAAAGCTTAGATCCTAGGCTAATTTGGGATAACTACACCTCTAAAGATGAGTCAGTGAATGAACAACGATAACCAATCACAAACGTCATATTCACCAGAAGTAAGGAAAAACAAAGGCATCTCACCTTTGTGGATTCTGCCGATATTAACCGTCGCATTAGCCGGTTGGTTGGTCATGAAATCGATCCACGATGCAGGCCAACGTGTTCAGATATACTTTTCAGATGCCGCAGGTTTAGTCGCAGGTCGAACAACGATTCGTTACCAAGGCTTAGAGGTGGGTATGGTGCGCGACATCACCTTATCCAAAGATCTATCGAGCATCTATGTCGATGCTGACATCTACCCAGAAGCGAAGAAACTACTATCAAAAGGCACACGTTTTTGGCTCGTAAAGCCAACGGCCAGTTTGTCTGGTATCTCTGGGTTAGATGCACTTGTTTCAGGTAACTATATCGCTATACACCCTAGCGAAACTAAAGAAGAGCCAGAAACCGTTTTTCAGGCTTTAGAGTCGTCCCCTTCTGATTTGCTGGCTTCTGAAGGTCTAAACATCTCATTGACGACCAAAGATCTAGGTGGTGTGTCTGTTGGCTCTCAAATCGTTTATCGTAAAATCCCCATTGGTGAGGTTTACAACTACCAGCTCAACGACAACGCTAAATCCGTAACCATTCAAGCGTCAATTAAAGATGAATACAGCCATATCATTACCGATCAAAGCCGTTTTTGGAATGTAAGTGGCTTAGGTGCCAGTATTGGATTTTCAGGTGTTGACGTGCGCTTAGAAAGTCTAAGTGCCCTATTAGGTGGCTCTATCGCCGTGGACTCTCCAGGAGAAGGCGAACCGGTTGAGATGAACACCAAGTTCAAGCTCTACCCAGATTTGAAAACAGCAGGTCGTGGTATCTCTATCAAGATCGCTGTTCCCGATGATAACAAGATCAGTGCAACGGGCGCTCCGATCATGTATCGCGGCATTGAAATCGGTCAAATCACCGACTTATCTTTAAGCGAAGGACGTGAAAACGTGGTCGCATCCGCTGCTATCCAGCCTGCATTCAGTGACTTTTTAAATAGCGGCAGTAAATTCGTTCTAGAAGAAGCTGAACTATCGCTTACTGGCATGAAAAACATTGCCAACTTAGTGACAGGTAACTTTTTAACCTTGGTACCGGGCAAAGGTGAAAAAGCCCGTCGATTTACTGCGATCCGTAAGAACGAATTCAGTCAGGAACAAGAGAAATCCGTTGCGATTCGCTTAACCTCAAACAATTCGTTCGGACTGGATGTCGGTACACAACTGCTCTACAAAGGTATTGCTGTTGGCTCTATCATCCAAGTGGGCTTAGTCGATGGTGTTGGCACTGGCTCTGATAAGCACGAAGTGTTCATGGATGCGCTTATCGACAACGAGTACGCGCACCTTATCAAAAGTCACAACCGTTTCTTCGTGACAGGCAGTGCGACCGCGGAGCTTACCGAATCAGGTTTGAGTGTTACTGTTCCACCAGCAAAACAGCTTCTGACTGGCTCGATTAGCTTTGTAAGTGAAGGTAAATCTGAAGCTCGAACGGACTACCAACTTTTCCAAAGTAAATCGTTAGCAGAAATCGCTAAGTTTAATCAGTCCGGCTCAAAGACGCTTTCGTTGTTTGCCAGTGAGTTACCTTCAATTTCTAAAGGCAGCCCACTACTCTATCGCAACCTACAAGTGGGTAGTATTTCTGATTTTCAGCTTGCAGACGGTGGTGTAAGAATCAAAGTCACGATCGAAAATCGTTATACGCACTTGCTCAATAAGCATACCGTTTTCTGGAACCGTTCAGGCGTTGAGGTTGATGCGTCACTATCGGGTATCAGTATTAAAGCGGCGCCAGTTAAAACTCTTATCCAAGGCGGTATTGCTTTTGACTCTCTGCCGGGAATCGACAACAAACTTGGTGATGTGTGGAAGCTTTATAAAGATTCGAAATCCGCTCGAAAATTTGGCCGCGCGATTACTATCACCTCTTCTGGCGATCAAGAAGTCAGCAAGGGTATGGCGATCAAATATCAAGGTGTCACTGTTGGTGAGGTTACTTTGGTGATTCCGAACTTCAACAAAGGCGGTATTGAGATTACTGCGCGTATTTTACCTGAGTACGTCGACAAGATTGCCGTGGCGAACAGTCACTTCTGGTTGGCAGAACCTGAGATTGGCCTTAACGGCATCAAAAACGTCTCTGCGCTGCTCTCTAAACACATCAACGTAGATCCGGGCAAAGGTGAAAGAAACACGAAATTTGAGCTTAGCAAGGGACCCGTGCAGCCTGAAGGCAAAATATTCCAGCTACAAAGCGAAACGCGAGGCTCGGTATCAGAAGGCACACCTATCCTATTCCGCGAACTTGAAATCGGCAGTGTTATCGATGTTCAGCTAGGCGAGTTTGCCGACCGCATTATATCTACGATTCAAATAGAACCTGATTACGCGTATCTAATTCGCGCAAACACTGTGTTCTGGAACGTGTCGGGTGTCGATGTCTCTATTGGTCTGTCAGGCGCAAACATCAAAGCCGGAACGGTAGACAGCTTATTAAGAGGTGGTATTACATTCTCAACCCCACCGACGAATGAACTTCAACCAGTCGCAAGCGAAGATCAGTCTTTCTATCTCTATCCTCAAGCCGAAGATGAGTGGAAATCATGGAGAACCGCGATTCCTCGCCCATAGAGTGAATTCCCACACGTTTCAGGAAGATTAATTCTTCATCAAAATGCAGCCATTAGGCTGCATTTTTGTTGTTTGCTATAAATATGGTTTAGGACGGCCTCATTTTGCTTTAAACTCACCGCATTAATGCAATAAATCGAGATACTCTTTTGCACGCTAACGTATATATTCCAGAAGAATTCCTAACGCACATCGAAGCAATCATGCCTAGTCATCTAGATATGGCTTCTTTTGTCGCTTCATGCCAAAAACCACTTCGTAAAAGTATTCGAGTCAACACATTGAAAATCAGTGTTGAAGACTTCCTCCTACGAGCAAAAGAGAAAGGCTGGGAACTGGAACCTGTACCTTGGTGCGAAACGGGCTTTTGGATTACAGCTGATGAGAGTGAAGCGCCACTAGGTAATACGGCAGAACACATGTCTGGTCTTTTCTACATCCAAGAAGCCAGCTCGATGATGCCACCTTCGGCACTTTTCCAAGGTGAAGCTGATTACCAAGCGGTGTTAGACACTGCGGCTGCACCAGGCTCTAAAACCACTCAAATCGCTGCGCTAATGAATAATCGCGGTGTATTGGTTGCCAATGAATACGCAGCAAGCCGTGTGAAAGTCCTTCACGCTAACATCGAACGTTGTGGTGTTCGTAATGCCGCTCTAAGTAACTTTGACGGTCGAGTTTTCGGTGGTTGGTTACCAGAACAGTTTGATGCTGTGCTGCTAGACGCGCCCTGCTCTGGCGAAGGTACCATTCGTAAAGACGCTGATGCGATGAAGAACTGGACTTATCAATCTGTAGTCGATATTGCTGACACTCAAAAAGATCTGATTGAAAGCGCGTTTCATGCTCTTAAACCTAATGGTATTTTGGTTTACTCAACATGTACGTTAAGTACTGAAGAGAACCAACAAGTGTGCCATCACCTAAAAGAGACCTTTGGTGATGCGGTAGAATTCGAATCCCTTGAATCACTGTTCGACAATGCGAAAGCAACCACAACAGAAGAAGGCTTTCTACACATTTTCCCACAGGTGTATGACTCAGAAGGTTTCTTCGTTGCACGTATCCGTAAATTAGCGTCAGTTACTCCACCAGAAGTTAAAAAACGTATGGGTAAATTCCCATTTGAGAAAGCATCAAAGAAAACTCAGCAAGAAGTCGCTGAACAACTAATGTGTACTCTCGATATCGAATTGCCAAGTGATACTCAAGTTTGGATTCGAGATAAAGACGTTTGGCTATTCCCAGAAGCGCTAGAGCCGATGATCGGTGAATTCCGTTTCTCTCGCATGGGAATTAAGATCGCGGAAACCCATAAAAAAGGTTACCGATGGCAGCACCAAGTCGCGACAACGCTCGCGACAGGTAATGAAGCTAACATCGTAGACCTCAGCATCGAAGATGCTCGAGAATGGTTCATGGGCCGAGACGTTCGCCCAGAAGGCTTGTCAGGCAAAGGCGAAGTGCTAGTAAAATACAACGGCGCAATCATCGGCCTTGGTAAATGGGTAGGTAACCGACTGAAGAACGGCTTACCAAGAGAGCTAGTACGCGACAAAAACCTTTTCTAGTCGTTCGATTAAAGCTCACACTGTACTGAGAAAAACAAAAAGCCCAAACAACATTCATTGTTTGGGCTTTTTCTATTCTTGTCGGCTAGTTCATTTCAAGGGAAGCACTGAAAAATCAACACTTAATTATACAAATATCAATTCAAGTCGCTATTTTAAAAAACAAAAATCGCTTATTGGAGAATTTAAACTAGACTTCTATCTATGGTCCAGAGATTAAAACAATTAGCGTAGGCTCTTCGGAGCCCTTTCCCCTAAGCCCAAACAGGAAGGTTTGGGCTTTTTTTTGACCGACAGGTTAGCTTATTTAACTAAGCTGATACCTTCTTTGTCGATAGTGATCTTACCAGATTTGTACAAACCACCTATCGTCTTCTTGAAAGTACCCTTGCTGGTTCTGAATGCAGAGAAAATAACCTCAGGAGAAGACTTATCATTCAGAGGCAAGTAACCGCCTTTCTTTTCAAGTAGGTCAAGAACCTTTGTGCTCAGGTCATCCATTTTAGCTACACCAATCTTCTGAAGAGATAAGTCAATCTTACCGTCTTCTTCACGAACGTTTTTAATGTAGCCTTTTAGCGTTTTACCAATGAACAGCTTACCGATAATGTCTGACGGGAAAATCATACCCCAGTGTTCACCGTTCACAATCGCTTTGTAACCCAATTGGCTACGTTCAGCGATTATAAGATCCACTTGTTCATTTTGCTTATAAGTCGCAGGTGTGTTGTCTAACCATTTGTTGAACTTTGTTGTACCTACAATGCGGCTCGATGCTTTATCGATATACACATAGACTAAGATTGACTGGCCTTCGTTTAAACGACCGCGCTGCTCGCTGAAAGGAACAAGAAGGTCTTTACCTTTCACGCCCCAGCTCATGAATGCCCCCGTACTGTTAACACCTTCAACTGTCATCAAGCCAAACTGGCCTACTTGGGCAATTGGGGTTTCAGTGGTTGCAGCGATCTGGTTATCAGAATCAATGTATAAGAACACATCTAGCTTTTGACCAATTTCAACACCTTCAGGAGTAAATCGTTTCGGCAGCAACACGGTTCCATAGTCGCTAGCGTCAAGGAATACACCGAAGTCTGCTTGTTTTACTACTTCTAAGTTGTTTATTTGACCAATATTAATCATCAAGATTGTCTCTACTTTAAATTTGGCGGAGATTATACGTGATCTCTGATATGCTTTCGCTAGTTTCATTCATATTTTTACATTCTAGGAGACATCGTTGATCACCATTGACAAACAAGATGCGATAACACTTAAAATTAACCATGCGATGGCGAAGACCAAAAAGCTCGACATGGACGTTTATCTATTCATTCCCGGTGAACTCGGACTGACTCCTGAAGTACTTTCTGAAAGTGCCTTTTTCTACAGCTCAATTACTCAAAAGCGCGCTTACTATAGTGACAAGACACTATTACCACTAGTACATAGCCGCTTGGCAAAACGTGGACGCTTATCGACAACACAGTATCGTGTCAGTTTGAGTTTGTTCGCCTACCAATATGTTATTGCTTTAGATAAAGCAGTAAACAGCTTGAATAAAACTGATAGTGACGACGTAACAGCTGATGAGGTTGATGAAGTCATTGAGCTCGCGTTAGACATCTTGAAGAAGCTTCGTCGTAGTATTCCTTATGAAGAAAACCTAAAGCGCTATTATGCCAATATCGATAATTACCTTTCTTGGTATACGGAGCAAAAGTTCTTATCTTTGGTATCACATATGCCACGTGGCAGCGAATACTCGACGATAAAAGAGCGCCTCTTGACGCTTTGTGAAAAAGAGACAGCCCATCGAAAACTTAATCGCTACAACTCAGCTAAAGTACGTGAAGACGTCACCCGTCTGAGTAATAAGATGAGACTACTGCGACGTTTGATAGAACACCCTATCGTACTCAAGGAGAAGACCACCTCCATGGGTAAAAACGTCAAACGTGCCGTTAAAGGTATCGCGACTGGCTTAGTTATGGTGGTGGTGACGACAACCGTCATTTTGGCCCGTGATTTCTTGGGCGAAATTACGGCCTCTTTCATCGTGTCGATGTCATTTATCTATGCGTTGCGTGAAATCTTCAAAGATGACTTGAGAGACATCCTTTGGCGCTGGCTGCGTAAAGGCAAGCCGAAATGGAAGCGTCGTTACTATGACCCAACGACCAATAAGTCTGTCGGCCATAAGCTTGAATGGTTGGACTATGCGAATTTCTCCAAGTTAGCAGACCGTATTCAATCGATACGTAAGAAGCGTGTCGTTCAACGCGAAGAGCAAATATTGCATTACCGTTCGCATACGGAGATGTCGACGTCGACGTTCATGAGTGGTTATGAAGAGACTCGTGAAACACTATCTATCAGTCTCAGAGCGCTGACCCGTTTGATGGATAAGGGATCAAATAAGGTGTATCGCTTGAATGAAGGGCAAGTTAGCCGTGAATCCGTAGAAAAGCGTCACTTGCTCAACCTAATCATTAAAGAGAACAATCACGATAACGAACCGACCTATTACCGTTGGAAAATCGTAATGAACCGTTCAAAGATAGTGGACATCGAGCAAATCACTCAAGAATCTTAATCTTGTTACGGTATGTGTGTATTCAATTCACATACCGCTCTCCACTTATTCAAAAGGACCATCTATTTCCAAACTATTTCCTAGACGGGACTTTCTTAATCGAAAGCGTTAGCGTGAACTCGGCCATTGGCTCGTCACCATGCAAAGATGGGCAAGTCGCAATAATGGTTACAGGTTGGTTTACACGCTCCCCTGTAGACATGGTTTCTGCCAGCATGGTGTTGATCAACTCACCATCGTTACAAGTGAAATGCACATCGCCTTCCGGACGCTTTAAGAAGTTGCCCGTCACCTCTTTAAATGCCAACGAAATCTTTTCACCTTGCTGCTGAGATTTGCTCATCGCAAGAAAACCACCCGCCACATCAGCACCCACAGCCAATACGCCAAAGTACATACTATTAAGGTGATTCTTCGTTCGTCTTTTAAGAGGGATTTTGACCTCAACATGCTGGTTATCCAATGCGAGCAATTTTGGTCTGCATAACCAGATCAGAGGCACTTTAAAAAAGCCAAACATGCTCAAGTAGAAATTTGCTTTTTGTAGAGGGGTCAACATTCGGATTGCCTAATCAATTCAGTCATCAGACCAGTTAATCGGTTAGTGATGTGAATGTCAAAAAAATGTTATAAAAAAGAGATATCATCGCATAATGATATCTCTTTCATTCTCAAAGCTTTTTCGCTTCAAACAAACTGATACAGCACGTTGATTGATTAAAACAACAAGCTATTTTATGCAGTCACGACCGTTTCTACACCTTCAAGATCGGCAATGTAACCTTGTAGGCGTGGGTAATCCACTAAGCCTTGGGTCACTAGCAGTACTGGTTTCTTCGCGTGCAGTGTCGCTTTAACAATCATATCCAACAAGGTAATAACCGCCTCATTTTGAGGATCAAAAGCATGTTGTTGAGCTTCATTATGCTTGTCTACACCTAAAGCGAAAGACGCTAAGCTATCAATGTTTACCACAACACCATCGAAGTAATGCAGTAATCTTTCGCTTAGTAGCACTGCAGACGGCACATCGCACGAGAACAGTACTTTCAAACCGTTCAGACCACGTGGTAGGCCTTGCTCGGCAAGCAGATCGATAATCTTAGCAGCATCGCTTAATGCTCGTACATACGGTACAACCACTTCAACGTTAATACCCTGCTCTCGCAACGTTTTAATGACCTGACACTCTAAAGCGAAAGCCTTGCTGTACTCTGGTGTCGCATAACGAGCTACGCCGCGAATACCGAGCGCTGGGTTAATCTCTTCAGCTTCACAATTGCCGCCTAGCAGTGAACGGAAACCATAGCTGTCTGCACTGCTTAATGCGATACGAACAGAAGTGTGATTTGGCTGAACGGCAGCTTGAATCGCAATCACCAAGGTCGAAACAAAATGCTCATCAACTGTTTTATCACCAAGGATCGCATTTAAAGACGTTTTTTCGATATCAGTAAGTGTATCTAGATGACTTTCAATACTTGGGTGGTAGAAGACACGGTCCATTACCAGTTCGGATAATGAAACGTATAAGTGGTTGGAATTATTATTATCGTTGTAAGAAGGCAGCACATCACCTAAAACAAGTTCTGGGTGCAAAGTGCTTTGATTTTCTTGAGTCATTGCTGCTCCAGCATTTTTATGTTGTGTTCAAACGAAAATACCGATAGCTGCCTGTTAATACAAGTGAAAATCCCTTATTTGACGCTGGCCTGCTGATAAAAATAAGAATATTAGCAATAACAGAGATAACTTTGACTTAAGAGAGTTTATTCCTCTGTTCAATTCCGTTATCTTAACCACTTCGCAATAGAATAAAAAAGCTATCACATGCCATTAAAAACTGATGAGTTGAGAACCCAAGCTCTGGGTCCTATGCCAACTCCTGCCGAACTAGGCAATGCACACCCTATTACTGACGACGTTGCTGAGCGCATTAAAAATTCTCGCCGCCAAATCGAAGATATCCTAACTGGTCGTGATAACCGCCTATTAGTTATCGTAGGCCCTTGCTCTGTTCACGATACAGATGCGGCACTTGATTACGCTGAACGTCTAAGTCAAATTCAAGACCAGTACAAAGATGAACTGTTCGTTGTAATGAGAACCTACTTCGAGAAGCCTCGTACTGTTGTAGGTTGGAAGGGTTTAATTACCGATCCTAACCTTGATGGTTCGTACGCTCTTGAAACAGGTTTGAACAAAGCACGTAAGCTTCTTCTAGATATCAACAAGCTTGGCCTAGCTACTGCGACTGAATTCCTTGATATGATCACAGGTCAGTACATTGCGGACCTTATCACTTGGGGCGCGATTGGCGCTCGTACGACTGAATCTCAGATTCACCGTGAAATGGCTTCTGCACTGTCTTGCCCAGTTGGCTTCAAGAACGCAACCAACGGCAACATCAAGATTGCTATCGATGCAATTCGTGCAGCACATGCTTCACACTACTTCTACTCGCCAGATAAGAACGGCCGCATGACGGTTTACCGTACTTCTGGCAATCCATACGGTCACGTTATTCTACGTGGTGGTGATAAAGGCCCTAACTTCGACGCTGAATCTGTAGATACTGCATGTAAGCAACTGGCTGAATTCGACCTACCTCAACGTTTGGTTGTAGACTTTAGCCACGCTAACTGTCAGAAACAACACCGTAAACAGTTAGAAGTGGCACAAGACATTTGTGAGCAAATTAAATCTAACAAGAACCAAATTGCAGGCATCATGGCAGAAAGCTTCATTATTGAAGGCAACCAGCCAATGACAGACATCAACAACCTAGAATATGGCAAGTCGATTACGGACCCATGCCTAAGCTGGGAAGATACGGCAACAATGCTAGACATGCTTGCAACAGCAATTAAAGATAGAAACTTAGCTTAAGGAAACAACACAATGCCATCATTTGACATTATCTCTGAAGTAGAAGCAGTAGAACTGCGTAACGCGGTAGACAACGCAAACCGCGAACTATCGACTCGTTTCGATTTCCGCGGAGTTGAAGCAAGCTTTGATTACAAAGATGAATCAGTAAAATTGACTGCTCAAGACGATTTCCAACTGAAGCAAATGCGCGATATCCTTCGTAGCAACCTAACAAAGCGTAATGTTGATCCTAACGCGATGGAAGCGAAGGCTGCTGACCAAACAGGTCGCACTTGGCACCAAACGGTTATCTTTAAGCAAGGCATCGAAACGGATGTCGCTAAGAAGATCGTTAAGCTAATCAAAGACAACAAAGTCAAAGTTCAAGCTTCTATCCAAGGCGACAAAGTTCGTGTAACAGGTAAGAAACGTGATGATCTACAAGCTGTTATGGCTTTAGTTCGCAGCGGTGAGCTTGGTCAACCATTCCAGTTTGACAACTTCCGCGACTAATTTTTGAGTTTGAGCGACCGCTTATTTAGGTTGCTCATTCATCATCACAATATCGTGTTTGAAAAGCAGAAAGCCACTTCTTTATAGGAAGTGGCTTTTTATTTATCTGGTCAGTTTAAATCGAAGTTCCTAGCTGGTAATCAGCCAACTCAACTAAGTACTTTGGCCGCTGACAATTTTAGGTCTTTGCCGACCAACAAATTAAACTCTACGCTTGCTGGTGGAATAAACACACACACTCGCAATTTCTCAGCTCTTGCCTGCTCAAGCTTGGTTGATAACTCTCCGCTGTTAGCATAGCTCTCTCTTTCTGCGTCTCGACGGCACAGGTCGACAAATTCGAATGGACAATCGCTCGGTGAAAGTACGAGCTCTGCCTCTTGCATCAAACGTAAAGCCTTCATAGACAGCAACTCAACGTCCTGCTCGAATTCAATCCAAGTCACCTGTCCTTCACTATCAATGCCTTCCGTTAGCGCTTGCTGGTAGTATGATTCTAACTGCTCTCTGTCAGTCACCTGTTCGATGAAACTGGACGATAAAAAGCGCTCCCAAAATTTACGACGCTCATCGACAGTTGGAAATGACTCTTTAATCGAGTTGCGTTTTGATGCACCAAAATCTGCGATCAAGCCGATATTCTGAGGCAAGACGGTTTCGAGTTTTTCTCTAATATTTCTTACCAAAACAGGTGATGCCCCCCCACTTGAGATGGCAATTTGGATTCTTCCGCGATTAATCATTGATGGCGTAATGAAGTCACAATAGGGTAAATCATCGACTACATTGACAAGAATACCCAGGTTTTTTGCATCATTATGTACTTGATGATTTAGGCTAGGGTTATCTGTTGTCGCCCAAACCTGCAGGTAATTTTTCGATATGATCTGTGATGAGTAAAAGTTTTGCACCCAGTGAAGTTTGTCTTCATCGATAAGCTGCTTTAAGTAAGGTGCAACCTTGGGAGACACTAAAGTCACATCAGCCCCAGCTCGTAGCAAGCTGTCGACTTTACGGCAAGCAACCTCACCTCCACCAACCACTAAGATTGGCTTATTTTCTACATCCAAAAACATTGGGAAATAACGCATGTTCTTCCTTGAGACTACTTCAATAACTATTCAGCCATGCTACCAAATTTGGAGCATATTCATAACTATCCAAGTGTAATAAAAATATTTATTGACCAAATTTCAATCTTTTTTAAGGTTAATGCTCCACCACTGTGACATTCATTCAGAATATTTATCTAGTCGATTATCAATATAAAACTCTAAATCTCGTTGCACCAACAGTGTGAACTGTTGCACTATTTACATTCAGTTAACATTTGGTCATTCTAATTGTGTTCGGATTTGTGATTTCATTCAAAATTCTTTTTAAATTATACATTTGTGAAACTACGGATCCTTTCCTAACCTTATAAACAGTTACTTAAATCGCACACAGTTTCATTTGCAAAATGCAACTCTTGTAATTTGAGCAACAAGGTCATAGAAAACGCAACACATAAAGACACTCAAACGAGCACGAGTATCAGGTGTCACCTGGTTAACAAGGAAGGATACAAATGACAAATAAACTAACACTTCTTGCTTCAGTAGTAGCTGCATCAACTGCGATGATGGCAACATCGGCATCAGCGGCAGAAAGCACTCTGGACAAAGTCACATCTCAAGGTTTTCTAACTTGTGGTGTAAGTACCGGTCTTCCAGGGTTCTCTAACCCTAACTCAAAAGGTGAATGGGAAGGAATTGATGTTGAGTATTGTCAAGCTCTTGCAGCGGCTGTACTCGGTGACAAGACGAAAGTTAAGTATGTACCTCTAACCGCAAAAGAGCGTTTTACTGCGCTTCAATCTGGCGAAATCGACGTACTATCTCGCAACACAACATGGACACTACATCGTGATACTGCTCTAGGTCTTAACTTCGTAGGCGTTAACTACTACGATGGTCAAGGCTTCATGGTTAAGAAAGAGCTTGGCCTAACAAGTGCTCAAGAGCTTGATGGCGCTTCTGTATGTGTTCAATCAGGTACAACAACTGAACTTAACCTAGCCGATTACTTCCGTAACAGTGGCATGTCTTACAAGCCAGTGGTATTCGATACAGCGGCACAAACATCTAAAGGTTTCGACGCAGGTCGTTGTGATGTGCTAACGACTGACCAATCTGGTCTATACGCACTTCGCCTAAACCTAGCTGACCCTAAATCTGCACAAGTACTTCCTGAAATCATCTCTAAAGAGCCTCTAGGTCCTGTTGTTCGTCAAGATGATGATAAATGGTTTAACGTTGCTAAGTGGACACTTTCAGCAATGATTAATGCGGAAGAGTACGGCATCTCTTCTAAAAATGCAGACGAAATGCTTAAGTCAAAAGATCCAAACATCAAGCGTATTCTTGGCGTAGATGGTCCTAAAGGCAAAGGCCTTGGCATTCGTGACGACTGGGGTTACCAGGTAATTAAGCAAGTTGGTAACTACGGTGAGAGTTTTGAGCGTACTGTTGGTACAGGTTCTCCACTTCAAATCTCTCGTGGTGTAAATGCATTATGGAATGCGGGCGGCTTTATGTACGCTCCACCAATCCGTTAATAAATCTTCAAGTATCAATTAGGGCGGAGTTTTCCGCCCTATTTATTAAATGGATTTGAGGTTATAGTAGTATGAAACCTAATGAAACTATTTCTCCAGCTCAGGCAAAGCCACAGCCCAAAAGTGCCAACTTATTTTACAACCCCACTTTTCGCTCCATCATTTTCCAAATCATCGCCGTCGGGGCGCTTTGTGCTTTCTTTTACACGATTGTAAATAATGCACTCACTAACTTAGATTCCCGTGGTATCGCCACTGGTTTTGATTTTCTCTCCCAAGAAGCTGGTTTTGGTATCGGATTAACACTGATTGAATACGACGAGACTTTCTCATATGGTCGTACATTCTTTGTCGGGCTTCTCAATACCGCTTTAGTTTCGGTGCTAGGCATCATGCTAGCTACGGTACTGGGCTTTAGTATGGGTATCGCTAGGCTCTCTTCAAACTGGCTGGTTAGCCGATTTGCAGCGGTCTACATTGAGATATTCCGAAATATCCCTCTTCTTTTGCAAATCTTTTTCTGGTACTTCGCTGTTCTGCAAGCTTTACCTTCTGCTCGTCAAAGCATGAGCCTAGGTGAAGCAATTTTCTTGAACGTACGTGGATTGTACTTCCCTGCACCAGTGTTAGAACAAGGCAGTAACATTGTCATCGGATCATTGATTGTCGGTATTATCGCTACGTTTATTATCAACATTTGGGCTAACAACAAGCAAAAACTAACCGGCCAACAAACACCTATGTTGCGGATTGCTGCAGCGTTGATTTTAGGCTTACCGTTAGTGACTTACTTTGTGATGGGCATGCCTATCTCTGCGGATTACCCTGTTTTGAAAGGGTTTAACTTCAAGGGTGGTGTTAGCATAATTCCTGAGCTTGCTGCATTGATGCTTGCTTTAAGTATCTACACCGCAGCGTTCATTGCCGAGATTGTTCGTTCAGGTATTAACGCCGTAAACCATGGGCAAACTGAGGCTGCTATGTCTCTAGGTATCCCACGTTCTAGAACCCTCAAGCTTGTCATTATTCCACAAGCATTAAGAATTATTATCCCACCACTAACCAGTCAGTACCTAAACCTGACCAAAAACTCATCACTTGCGATGGCCATTGGTTACCCTGATCTCGTGTCTGTATTTGCAGGAACAACATTAAACCAAACTGGACAAGCTATCGAAGTAATTGCGATGACAATGGGTGTCTACCTGACCTTGAGCCTATTAACATCTGCTCTAATGAACATATACAACCGCAAAGTAGCGTTGGTGGAGAGATAAGATGAGTACACATCAATTTCAACCTGATCTTCCGCCTCCAGCGAATACCGTTGGCCCTGTCGGTTGGTTAAGAAAAAATCTATTTAATGGACCAATTAACAGCGTTGTCACTGTGGTTCTTGCTTACTTTGCTTTTACCCTAATATGGGCAATAGCAGATTGGGCATTCATTAGTGCCGACTGGATAGGAACAACACGAGACGCTTGTACTAGTGAAGGCGCTTGCTGGGTTTTTATTAGCGTTCGTTGGGACCAATTCATGTATGGCTTCTACCCAGAAGCTGAACTGTGGCGACCTCGCTTTTTCTACGCTACTTTAGCTATTTTTGTTGCTTTATTAGCGTATGAAAAAACACCTAAGCGCACCTGGATTTGGCTGTTCTTCGTCAACATCTATCCGTTTATCATTGCTGGTTTACTATACGGTGGTGTCTTCGGATTAGAAGTTGTTGATACCCATAAATGGGGTGGCCTACTGGTTACACTGATCATCGCACTTGTTGGTATTGTAGTGTCACTCCCGATTGGTGTTGCACTTGCGCTTGGGCGTCGCTCAGAGATGCCGATCATTCGCAGTATGTGTACCGTATACATCGAAATTTGGCGTGGCGTACCGCTCATTACAGTTCTATTCATGGCTTCAGTAATGCTCCCACTCTTCTTATCTGAAGGGACAGAAACCGATAAGCTGATTAGAGCACTGGTTGGGGTAGTACTATTCAGTGCAGCCTATATGGCCGAAGTAATCCGTGGTGGTTTACAAGCAATACCAAAAGGTCAATACGAAGCAGCTGATGCTCTGGGATTAAGCTACTGGAAAAAAACTGGGCTTATCATTCTGCCTCAAGCTCTTAAAATCACGATTCCTTCAATTGTGAACACCTTTATTGGTTTGTTCAAAGATACCAGTCTTGTTTTGATTATTGGTATGTTTGATGTACTAGGAATTGGCCAAGCCGCGAATACCGACCCTGAATGGCTTGGGTATTCAACAGAAAGTTATGTATTTGTCGCGTTAGTGTTCTGGGTGTTTTGTTTTGGCATGTCGAGATATTCGATATGGCTAGAAAACAGACTTCACACCGGTCACAAACGATAATTAACAAGATCAAGGACGTATTATGACGCAGCAGACAGAAAACAACTCTCAAGGTCTTATGATCGAGTTGAAAGACATGAACAAATGGTACGGTGAATTCCACGTACTTAAGAACATCAATCTAGAAGTTAAAAAAGGCGAGAAAATCGTTATCTGTGGCCCCTCTGGCTCTGGTAAATCAACAATGATCCGCTGTATCAACCGATTAGAAGAGCACCAAAAAGGTCATATCTTCGTTTCAGGTAATGAATTAACGGAAGATCTAAAGAACATCGAAGCTGTTCGCCGAGACGTCGGCATGTGTTTCCAGCACTTCAATCTGTTTCCACACCTGACGGTATTAGAGAACTGTACTCTCGCCCCTATCTGGGTAAAAAAGATGCCGAAAGAAGAAGCTGAAGCGATTGCGATGAAATACCTAGAGCGTGTAAAAATTCCTGAGCAAGCAGACAAATTCCCAGGTCAGCTTTCTGGTGGCCAACAACAGCGTGTAGCTATCGCTCGCTCTTTGTGTATGAATCCTCAAGTGATGCTGTTTGATGAACCAACGTCAGCCCTCGATCCAGAAATGGTTCGAGAAGTATTAGACGTTATGGTTGAGCTGGCGGAAGAAGGCATGACAATGCTTTGTGTAACGCATGAGATGGGCTTTGCTAAAGAGGTAGCAGATCGCGTTATCTTTATGGATGCCGGTGAAATCATAGAAGAGAACAACCCTGTCGACTTCTTTGAAAACCCACAATCAGACAGAACGCAGAACTTCTTAAGCCAAATCTTACACCATTAATGTGTTATGATGCATAAACTATAGAGGCGGCTTAGGTCGCCTCTTTATTTTTCAAGGTTATAGATGGTTTTCTAAAGTTCTAAATAACAGGCTATGACTACTAAAGGTTGAAGATCGTATTTTAGCTATGCTTAATTACAGCCTAAAGAAATACTTTGTTACACCTTCAGAAACACTTAACCGACTATTTTGATTATTATTTTATGTATACAAGAGGAATGAAAGACTTGATTTTTCGAACTTTCACCCCCATAAATGTACTAATAACTATTGAAGTCACCTTACGAGGAAGATTATGAACAGCCCTATGTTTTCACGCACAGCATCTCAAGAAAGTGCTCTGCAAACCAATAAAGTGTTGCGTAACACCTACGCATTACTGTCTATGACACTACTTTGGTCTGCTGTTGTAGCAGGCGTATCCATGGCGATGAACCTTCCTCGCCCGGGTCTTATTATCATGCTTGTTGGCTTCTACGGCCTACTTTTCCTAACAGAGAAGAACCGCGACAACAGCATGGGTCTAGTCTTCACATTCCTATTTACGGGTTTCTTAGGCTACACCATTGGTCCAATTCTTAATATGTACGTTGGCGCAGGCATGGGTGATGTAATCCTAACTGCACTTGGCGGTACAGCACTGGCGTTTATGGGCGCATCAGCTTACGCACTAACAACTAAGCGTGACCTGTCGTTCCTTAACGGCATGCTATTAGCTGGTTTCGTAGTGCTACTTGTAGGTATGGTTGCAAACATCTTCCTACAAATGCCTCTACTATCATTGGCAATGAGCGGTATGTTCATCCTATTCTCGACTGGTGTTATCTTGCTTACAACGCAAAACATCATTCGTGGCGGTGAAACAAACTACATCTCTGCAACGATCAGCTTGTACGTATCAATCTACAACATCTTCATCAGCCTACTAAGTATTCTAGGCATCATGGGCAGCGACGACTAATCGTTCCCATCATTGAAGAATATCTAGCCCAAGAGCCTACCTCTTGGGCTTTTTTGTATCTATAAGTGCGATATTTCTATGGATAGCTACAATTTCTGTTGAGAAAGATAAACTTGGTCATGTACCCTACCCACATAGTTAATTGGATTCTGGATTAAACATGTTTGAATATAACGGCAAGCAAATCGAAACCGACGCTCAAGGCTACCTATTGGATTACACGCAATGGGAAGAAGGCATGATTGAAATTCTTGCTCAAGATGAAGCTATTGAACTTACGGATGCGCACTTAGAAGTCGTACATTTTGTAAGGAGCTTTTACGAAGAGTTCAATACCTCACCAGCAGTTCGTATGCTAGTGAAAGCGATGGAAAAAGCGCACGGCCCAGAAAAAGGCAACAGTAAGTACCTTTTCAAGTTATTCAAAAAAGGCCCTGCAAAACAAGCAACCAAGCTCGCCGGTTTACCTAAACCAGCAAAGTGCTTGTAGTGCCTAATCTGCTTTAGGCCATTAAGTTACGTTCAATATAAATACTGTAGTGCTATAACTACAGTATTTTAAAGGCCCCTACGCGTACGTCCTGACGCTCACTATCTTTCACTTGATGCATCACTACGTTGTCTACTGTTGCGCTCGAAGGGCCAATATTGAGCCAAGCATGTAACTTCTCTATTTGCTGACTCTCTCCAACAGCTAATACTTCAACTCGACCATCATTTAAGTTCTTCGCATAGCCTGAAAGACCTAGAGTTTGCGCCTTCCTACTGGTGTGATAACGAAAACCAACACATTGAACTACGCCTGACACGACAAAAATATATTGTGAACTTTCCATAACGTTGCCTCATAAATTATATGAATGATATAGTTGAGCTTCTATTCATTCACCACTTATTGGTGGACTTACTTCGAGTATAACGATTATGAAAGAAATCCCATTTCGTTGGATTGACAAATATCTCATTCACCTAAAAATCCAAGAAAAGTTCTATCTACTCTTCTTATTGCCTCTTCTCGCCCTAGTCATATTAACTCTCGTTTTGGATAGCGCCGCGGACTCTTTATTGGCTCACCTTTATCAAGAAGAAATGCTCTTGATGAAAGGGCTTATCGAAGCGGGTCAACTCACTAAAGATCAAGTCGCTCAACTTGTCAGCAGCTCTGAAACCATCTCTTTGGGCTACGGTGCTGGTTCTGTTTCGGTGATGAATGGTGCATTCAGCCTAGTTGCTAACCATGACCAAAACCTTTGGTCTGCTCTGTCTACGACTCAGGTTTCTATCATCGCTGTAACCCTAACGCTTATCGCGCTGGGTGTTTACTACATCATGACCTTCATCGGTGGTGCGATGTTCTCTATGAACAAAGCATTGAATACGCTTGCGAATGGTGACCTAACTTGCCGCATGAACTACTTCTTAGTTCGTGATGAGTTCAGTGAAATTGCGATTACGATCGACAAGGTAGCAGAGCGTGAACAAAACATGGTTCTATCAATCCAAGAGTCTGTCGCTCTCATGCAGCAGATCAGCTCGGACTTAAACCAGTCAACACAACAAAGTTCAGACATCTCTGGTAACCAACAAGAACACCTGAATAGCTTAGCAAGTGCAACGGAGCAAATGGCTGCTACGATTCGCGAAGTCGCTACCCTTGCTCATGAGTCTAGTTCACAAACAATGGACGCTCGCGGCGTTGCTCAAAGTGGTCAAGTCAAGGTTTCAAATACATTGGAGTCTATCTCTAACCTATCTCAAGAGATCCAATCCGCTTCACAAGCAGTAGAAGAGCTTGATGCCAACGCGGCGCAGATCGATGAAGTGGTCGCAACCATCAATGGCATTTCAGAGCAGACTAACCTATTGGCACTGAATGCTGCCATAGAGGCTGCACGTGCAGGCGAGCAAGGTCGTGGATTCGCTGTTGTTGCCGATGAAGTTCGTGCCCTTGCTGGTCGTACTCAACAAGCAACGGTTGAAATCCAAAGTATGATTGAGTCATTACAACGTAACAGCCAATCACTGACCAAACTGATGGAAGTAACGGTAAACAATGCTGGTGAAGGCCAAACACTGATGTCGGAAGTAAACGTTGAGATCGGTTCATTAGCTGAAAAGAACCAGTCTATTTCAGATAGCAGCACTCAAATTGCTACCGCGGCTGAAGAACAAGGCGTAGTCGCTGACAACATTGCACAAAGTGTTGAAGAGATTCGTCATCAATCAGACAGTATCTGCGAGATGATCAGTAAGAGTAATTCCAATGTCGACCGACTTCGTAAACAAAGCGATACGATGGAAGGTTTGCTGACAGGTCTTAAAGCTTAATACTGATATCCAACCACTAAGTGTTGATTAATCATTACTAGGGCTGCTTCTGCAGCCCTTTCTTATTTGCTTTTCACCTGTACTTCCTCGACAATACCCCTCCTTCAAATTCAACAAACAGAGTAAATTATGACTCCTTCAATTCATCTAGCTAAAGGCCGAGATAAATCACTACGCCGCAAACACCCTTGGGTATTTTCACGCGGTATCGATAAGGTCGAAGGCGAACCAAAACAAGGTGAAACTGTAGACGTATATGCTCAAAATGGTCAGTGGCTTGCAAAAGCGGCTTACTCACCGGAATCTCAAATTCGAGCTCGTGTTTGGACATTTGAAAAAGAAGAAATCAACAAGGCCTTCTTCGTAAAACGAATTCAAGGCGCACAGTCTTTACGTGAAGACATTATCAAACGTGATGGTCTAACGGGCTACCGCCTTACCGCAGCAGAGTCTGATGGCCTGCCAGGTATCACAATCGATAAGTATCAAGACTTCCTTGTTTGCCAACTGCTAAGTGCTGGCGCTGAGTTTAACAAAAGCGTGTTAGTTGAAGCGTTAATCGAGTGCTTCCCTGACTGCAACATCTACGAGCGTTCAGACGTAGCGGTTCGTAAAAAAGAAGGCCTAGAACAGGTTGTCGGCGTACTTCACGGTGAAGAACCACCTAAGTCAATTGTGATTGAAGAGAATGGCGTTAAAATCAGTGTAAACATCATGGAAGGCCACAAAACGGGCTTCTACATGGACCAACGTGATAGCCGCAAAGAATCTATGAAGTACGTTAAAGGTAAAGATGTCCTTAACTGTTTCTCATACACAGGTGGTTTTGGCCTTTACGCACTAAAAGGCGACGCGAAGCGTGTTATCAACGCTGACGTATCTCAACTTGCTCTTGATACCGCTAAGTTCAACGCTGAGCTTAACGAGTTTGATATCTCGAAAAAGCGCGCTGTATTCCTAAACGCTGACGTGTTCAAACTGCTTCGTGAATATCGAGACCAAGGTACTAAGTTTGACGTAGTAATCATGGATCCACCAAAGTTTGTTTCAAGCAAGAACAACCTGACTTCAGGCGCTAACGGCTACAAAGACGTTAACATGCTTGCGATGCAAATCCTGAAACCAGGTGGCACTCTACTCACCTACTCTTGCTCTGGTTTAATGGGTACTGATTTGTTCCAGAAAATCATCGCCGACGCAGCATTAGACGCAGGCCGCACTGTTAAGTTCGTAGAACGCTTCGAGCAAGCTGCCGATCACCTAACAGACACGGCCTACCCAGAAGGCTTCTACCTAAAAGGTTTTGCTTGTAAGGTGCTTTAATTTTCGTGCTTTAGAATCTAGCTTTTATAGCAAAACAGACGTATTAAAAAAGGGCCTTTCGGCCCTTTTTGTTTTTAGTCTGGTAAGTTAACGAATAATTGATTGACCAAATTACTCAAATCGCTACTTATTACACTACCATCACCTTGAGCATTCACTGAATCAAACTGGTTCCCCGTATTATCAAGAATGATAGTTTGTGTTTGACCTCCATTATTCGCGTCTTCAGAAATAGTAATAACCAAATCTTTATCACCGCCACCGTTATCGACTTTCTCAATAGTGATATGTTCCAGAAGATCAGACATTGAATTTTCCGTTGGCAATAATTGCGAGATATCAAGATGGTCTTCACCTAGAGCGAAATCGGTTATCGTATCAACATCACCTTGGAAAGGTTCGTCGACCCACTTGAACAGATCGTCACCGTCACCACCCGTTAAAATATCATCACCAAGTCCACCTATCAGCGTATCGTCACCGCCTTGGCCATAGAGGATATCTTCGCCTAGGCCACCAACAACGGTATCATCTCCACCACGCGTATCGCTACCAGCGTTAAACAACTCATGGTTGCTCTTGATGTACTCATACACTTCCATATCTGTAGGTTCTTCACCATTCACCATCTGCAAGAACGTCGTTAATGCTTCGATGCCAGAGCCATCCGGTAATAAATCTGGGCGAGTTAGGCCCTTCTCATCCCATGGTAAGTTATCAGTATTAATAACATCAGCAAACAAGATGTCGTTGCCTTCGCCACCGCTTAGATCATCATTACCTACAGGTAGTAGTGTAATTTCATTACTGCCTTCTTCAAGTGCAGCATCTAAACCCTGGCTTGATTGAACGATCTCCACGTTACCAGTCGAACTAGAAACCGTCTTAATTGCAAAGTTGTCTAAGTATACGTCTGCAGTGTAGCCGCTTTGATCTTCGTAGACAGAAAGTACAAGCTGGTATTTACCTTCATGCAGCAGTTCTGTTTCTATTGAGCCAGTGCCACTTCCAGATGAAACATTTACCCACGACAGACTCTGTTCATCATATTTCTGCACCTGCCAATTGAACGAATCACCACCGCCAAAGTCGTTGCCCTGTGACGCATCAAATGTCAGTACCGAAACTTCACCGTCAGCTACAACAAATTCAGGGCTTGTCATGGATGCCGAACTGGAAGTGTCACTAGAATCTGTCAACAAGATACTTGAATTCGTCAACACCGCCGTGCCGCCAGAAACCGTAAAGTTACCAAGGCTCCAAGCTTCGCCTGTGCTTGAACTAAAGTTTGCTAGTTGCGTTGTGGTTAAAGAATAAGTGTATGCAGAACCATTCTCATTGGCAAAATGCTCTAGAATTTCAGAGTCAATTCCATCACCAATACCGATGGTTCTTACTTTTGAAACGTCAGCCAATTCGTCAAAAGCGGAAACGGAGTCAGCAAACTCATCAAACTCTGTGGTAGAGCCGCCACTACTAGAGTTGTTTGAGACTGTAGGTTTGCCATCAGTTAAGAAGAAGGTTAAGTTTTCATAGCTCGATGGTTGATCATCATCTTCAAACCAATCTTTAGCAGAATCAAATGCAGACTCATAGTTGGTTGCACCATCCGCAGTTAAAGTATTTATCGCGGGATTTACCGTCTGATCCAAGTCTGATTCTTCTAAGTTTTGCAAATCTATTTGTATGCTCGCACTCGCCTCAAAACCAATCAACGCCAGATTTATAATACCCGGATGAGAGGCGATATCTGCCAACATAGCAATAAGTGATGCTTTAACCGCATCTAATTTAGACTGGTTACTGTTGCTGTTTAACGCATCATCCATACTTCCCGAAGTATCAACAACTAAAGCAATATTGTAGTTAGTTGGTGCGACAGAGTTATCGACAACCCCACCACTGTCACCTAACAGCACATCATCACCGTCAAAACCAATGATCGTGTTTGCTGCATTCATATCACTACTTGGCATAACGATCGTGCCAGTTTGAGTATCGGCGAACACCTCTGAATCGACTGGTTGGCCTTGGCTATCCACCTCTTGAGCGCCTGCTCTAACAGTTAGTACCGGGGTGGTGTCAACTGGAGCCTCAACAAGAACGGTAACTTTACCTTCATCATCAAGTTGTGATGGATCAATAACCCAAGTTCCATCAGCCTGTTTAGTACCTACAGAGAGTGTTACATCTGATGGAACATTGCTAACTACCAGAGAGCTCACTTGTTCACTACCATCATTGTCGTTCAGATCGACATCGATGTTTAGCTCGTAAACTTCTGCCACTTTAATTAGGTTGCCGCTTTGAACTTCAAATTTACCATCAGAGAAGTACAACGCTTCAATGCTATAGAAATCATGATTGGCGTTACCAGTTCCAGTATGAGTTAAGCGGAAATCTGGAGCCCCTACTGTACTAAAGGTGTAGTCAGTACTTTCGCCAGCTAGGTATGCCACATCATTACCCGAACCACCATAGTATGCTGTACTCGTTGTCGGGCTGCGAGAAATAAGAACATCATCACCAGATTCTCCAGTATCATCACCCAACAGATTAATGCTTGTTGATGCATCTATACCGCCAACCAAAATGTCACTACCATCGCCGCCTTGTAGGTTTTCAGAAACAACGCCAAGTCCGCCACCATTACCTACAATGATGTCATCGCCTTCACGACCAAGTACCTGCATATGATCGCCGTTACCGTATACAACAGTATCATTGCCACCAAGAGCATCGAGCCAAGCACCACTCGTAGTCTCAAGATGGTTGTCGTCACCGTCACCAGTTGGGTCTAATGCCTTGTTAGCCAAATTAGATGCGATGTTTGAAACAATAGAGTCTGAAATATTGCCGTTTGCCGTCGTTAAATCGGCGCTAACAGTTAATCCATTGCTAATAGGAGTTACTGTTGTCGTTACAGTTGCTGTATCTGTCAAACCATCGTTATCGATGATCGTGTAGCTAAAGGAAGCTGTGCCCGTAACACCTGCATTTGGTGTAAACGATATCTCTCCAGTATTGGCATCATACACAACCACCCCGTCGCTAGAGCTAAACCCATCAGATACAATGGTAAAGGTATCACCCGTATTCGGGTCATAATCGTTAGCTAGAAGTAACGATGAATTTACGGTTAACGACTGTCCTTCTTGAACAGACAACACATCACCAATCAATGGGAAGTCGTTTAAGTCATGCTCGCCATTGTTGTAATTACCATTGCCATCAACCGTACCAAGATTGATATCTAGGTTAGCCGCACCACCTTGGTCCCAATAAACGATTTCTATAGAATGGTAACCATCACTATCAATCGTAAATTTATCATGCAATGTAGTAGTAGATGACTGATTCTGGTCAACAGTAGCAACCGCAACTCCATCGATTAAGATCGTGTAGCCATCATCAGCAGTAACTTTAAACGCATAATCACCGGCTTCTAGATAAACTGACCCGCTCATCTGAACAACACCGTCAGTGTGATCGCCTACTGTACCCTCAACAGAACTAGAGTCATTATTTAGGAAATCTTCAAATTGAGTTTGAGAACTTAAGCCGTCGTTATTTCCGTTTAGCGTATAATTGATATCTTTTGCTTCAAATGTAAGGTCGGCATCTTTGCTGGCAATAACATCCAATGCATCTTGAACCGAGTCGATGTTGCCGTTAACGGTGTCATTAGAGCTGTAGTAGTAACCAGATAAGCCACCGAATACAGACACCGTGTCATCTTGAGCAACTGGATTAGCATTCGTTGTGTTTGGAGCTATCGTAAGTTGAGCGACGTCGTCACTAACTAAACCGCTTGAATCGATAGACTGGTAATCAATCTCTTCAGTTAATTCTGCACTAACAACATCTACACCTTTAAGAGTGATGTTTGAATTTTTATCCGGATCGTCAGAGCCATCTTGAGTCGTAAATACTCTAAGCTCTGAGAACCCACCGTCGACTTGAACATTAACTGTGGCATTACCATTGTTATCGATGGACAGTCCGTTCTCACCTGATTCATCGCTATCGAAGAAGAACGTTCCGACAACATTACCTGCTTCATCAAGAGCGATAACTTCAATACGACCACCTGCGTTATTACCCGCATTGTAATTACCATATACACTACCAAACTCAATGTTGGCCTCAGTAATTGACGCACCTGTCGCAGAGTAATCAATTGAAATGTATTCTTGTGAACCACCACTAATTACATCTAGTTCGCCACTGCTCGCTGTCGAACTCTTCGAAACACCAAAACCATCTTCTTGGTTATTACTATCGTAAACAAGATACGACGGCGTATCGTCGATATTATCTTCCGTCGGTGCCGTACCATCGTATAAACCAGCACTAATAACCACACTACCCTGCAAGTAACTAACGCTATTCGTACCACTACCAACCTGATTCTGGAAAGTACTTGCGACGAAGTCTAAATTATCGACAGCATTCTGATCCTGCTCATACTCGATTTGAGCATCACTGCTGATGATATCCCCAGCATTAATTAATACTTTACCACCGCCACTTACATCGTAAAGTTCACCGAATAGAGGCTCTTCAAGAATCTTCACATCAACAGATGTGCCAGAAGCGTCATCTTCCTCATCCCCCACGTTATCTTGGCTTCCCGATTGACCACCATCGAATGTAAAGAACGCTTCATCTTGGTTGTCTAAGGTAACTGAGAAGTCTGTTGCGGTTGGCGCGTCGTTCACGCGGTTAACATCCAGCGTGTCGTCATCCGACACCGCGTCGTTCACACCATCGCTTACCGACACCTCAACCGTCAGGCTGCTCAGGTCAAGCTCGTCATTGTTCACCGCGGCCACACCTGCGTCCGTCAGTTTCACGTCTGTGCCGTCGATGACGAAGTAGCCGTTTAGATCGTTTTCGATTTGGGTAACCAGATCCGCAAGCGGCGTATCTGTATCGCTCACCTCGAAGCTCGCCACTACCGTGTCTGTGCTCACATCATCTTCTGTGATGCTGTCTACCGCAGTCACGGTGATTTTCGGCGCGTCGTTCACGCGGTTAACATCCAGCGTGTCGTCATCCGACACCGCGTCGTTCACACCATCGCTTACCGACACCTCAACCGTCAGGCTGCTCAGGTCAAGCTCGTCATTGTTCACCGCGGCCACACCTGCGTCCGTCAGTTTCACGTCTGTGCCGTCGATGACGAAGTAGCCGTTTAGATCGTTTTCGATTTGGGTAACCAGATCCGCAAGCGGCGTATCTGTATCGCTCACCTCGAAGCTCGCCACTACCGTGTCTGTGCTCACATCATCTTCTGTGATGCTGTCTACCGCAGTCACGGTGATTTTCGGCGCGTCGTTCACGCGGTTAACATCCAGCGTGTCGTCATCCGACACCGCGTCGTTCACACCATCGCTTACCGACACCTCAACCGTCAGGCTGCTCAGGTCAAGCTCGTCATTGTTCACCGCGGCCACACCTGCGTCCGTCAGTTTCACGTCTGTGCCGTCGATGACGAAGTAGCCGTTTAGATCGTTTTCGATTTGGGTAACCAGATCCGCAAGCGGCGTATCTGTATCGCTCACCTCGAAGCTCGCCACTACCGTGTCTGTGCTCACATCATCTTCTGTGATGCTGTCTACCGCAGTCACGGTGATTTTCGGCGCGTCGTTCACGCGGTTAACATCCAGCGTGTCGTCATCCGACACCGCGTCGTTCACACCATCGCTTACCGACACCTCAACCGTCAGGCTGCTCAGGTCAAGCTCGTCATTGTTCACCGCGGCCACACCTGCGTCCGTCAGTTTCACGTCTGTGCCGTCGATGACGAAGTAGCCGTTTAGATCGTTTTCGATTTGGGTAACCAGATCCGCAAGCGGCGTATCTGTATCGCTCACCTCGAAGCTCGCCACTACCGTGTCTGTGCTCACATCATCTTCTGTGATGCTGTCTACCGCAGTCACGGTGATTTTCGGCGCGTCGTTCACGCGGTTAACATCCAGCGTGTCGTCATCCGACACCGCGTCGTTCACACCATCGCTTACCGACACCTCAACCGTCAGGCTGCTCAGGTCAAGCTCGTCATTGTTCACCGCGGCCACACCTGCGTCCGTCAGTTTCACGTCTGTGCCGTCGATGACGAAGTAGCCGTTTAGATCGTTTTCGATTTGGGTAACCAGATCCGCAAGCGGCGTATCTGTATCGCTCACCTCGAAGCTCGCCACTACCGTGTCTGTGCTCACATCATCTTCTGTGATGCTGTCTACCGCAGTCACGGTGATTTTCGGCGCGTCGTTCACGCGGTTAACATCCAGCGTGTCGTCATCCGACACCGCGTCGTTCACACCATCGCTTACCGACACCTCAACCGTCAGGCTGCTCAGGTCAAGCTCGTCATTGTTCACCGCGGCCACACCTGCGTCCGTCAGTTTCACGTCTGTGCCGTCGATGACGAAGTAGCCGTTTAGATCGTTTTCGATTTGGGTAACCAGATCCGCAAGCGGCGTATCTGTATCGCTCACCTCGAAGCTCGCCACTACCGTGTCTGTGCTCACATCATCTTCTGTGATGCTGTCTACCGCAGTCACGGTGATTTTCGGCGCGTCGTTCACGCGGTTAACATCCAGCGTGTCGTCATCCGACACCGCGTCGTTCACACCATCGCTTACCGACACCTCAACCGTCAGGCTGCTCAGGTCAAGCTCGTCATTGTTCACCGCGGCCACACCTGCGTCCGTCAGTTTCACGTCTGTGCCGTCGATGACGAAGTAGCCGTTTAGATCGTTTTCGATTTGGGTAACCAGATCCGCAAGCGGCGTATCTGTATCGCTCACCTCGAAGCTCGCCACTACCGTGTCTGTGCTCACATCATCTTCTGTGATGCTGTCTACCGCAGTCACGGTGATTTTCGGCGCGTCGTTCACGCGGTTAACATCCAGCGTGTCGTCATCCGACACCGCGTCGTTCACACCATCGCTTACCGACACCTCAACCGTCAGGCTGCTCAGGTCAAGCTCGTCATTGTTCACCGCGGCCACACCTGCGTCCGTCAGTTTCACGTCTGTGCCGTCGATGACGAAGTAGCCGTTTAGATCGTTTTCGATTTGGGTAACCAGATCCGCAAGCGGCGTATCTGTATCGCTCACCTCGAAGCTCGCCACTACCGTGTCTGTGCTCACATCATCTTCTGTGATGCTGTCTACCGCAGTCACGGTGATTTTCGGCGCGTCGTTCACGCGGTTAACATCCAGCGTGTCGTCATCCGACACCGCGTCGTTCACACCATCGCTTACCGACACCTCAACCGTCAGGCTGCTCAGGTCAAGCTCGTCATTGTTCACCGCGGCCACACCTGCGTCCGTCAGTTTCACGTCTGTGCCGTCGATGACGAAGTAGCCGTTTAGATCGTTTTCGATTTGGGTAACCAGATCCGCAAGCGGCGTATCTGTATCGCTCACCTCGAAGCTCGCCACTACCGTGTCTGTGCTCACATCATCTTCTGTGATGCTGTCTACCGCAGTCACGGTGATTTTCGGCGCGTCGTTCACGCGGTTAACATCCAGCGTGTCGTCATCCGACACCGCGTCGTTCACACCATCGCTTACCGACACCTCAACCGTCAGGCTGCTCAGGTCAAGCTCGTCATTGTTCACCGCGGCCACACCTGCGTCCGTCAGTTTCACGTCTGTGCCGTCGATGACGAAGTAGCCGTTTAGATCGTTTTCGATTTGGGTAACCAGATCCGCAAGCGGCGTATCTGTATCGCTCACCTCGAAGCTCGCCACTACCGTGTCTGTGCTCACATCATCTTCTGTGATGCTGTCTACCGCAGTCACGGTGATTTTCGGCGCGTCGTTCACGCGGTTAACATCCAGCGTGTCGTCATCCGACACCGCGTCGTTCACACCATCGCTTACCGACACCTCAACCGTCAGGCTGCTCAGGTCAAGCTCGTCATTGTTCACCGCGGCCACACCTGCGTCCGTCAGTTTCACGTCTGTGCCGTCGATGACGAAGTAGCCGTTTAGATCGTTTTCGATTTGGGTAACCAGATCCGCAAGCGGCGTATCTGTATCGCTCACCTCGAAGCTCGCCACTACCGTGTCTGTGCTCACATCATCTTCTGTGATGCTGTCTACCGCAGTCACGGTGATTTTCGGCGCGTCGTTCACGCGGTTAACATCCAGCGTGTCGTCATCCGACACCGCGTCGTTCACACCATCGCTTACCGACACCTCAACCGTCAGGCTGCTCAGGTCAAGCTCGTCATTGTTCACCGCGGCCACACCTGCGTCCGTCAGTTTCACGTCTGTGCCGTCGATGACGAAGTAGCCGTTTAGATCGTTTTCGATTTGGGTAACCAGATCCGCAAGCGGCGTATCTGTATCGCTCACCTCGAAGCTCGCCACTACCGTGTCTGTGCTCACATCATCTTCTGTGATGCTGTCTACCGCAGTCACGGTGATTTTCGGCGCGTCGTTCACGCGGTTAACATCCAGCGTGTCGTCATCCGACACCGCGTCGTTCACACCATCGCTTACCGACACCTCAACCGTCAGGCTGCTCAGGTCAAGCTCGTCATTGTTCACCGCGGCCACACCTGCGTCCGTCAGTTTCACGTCTGTGCCGTCGATGACGAAGTAGCCGTTTAGATCGTTTTCGATTTGGGTAACCAGATCCGCAAGCGGCGTATCTGTATCGCTCACCTCGAAGCTCGCCACTACCGTGTCTGTGCTCACATCATCTTCTGTGATGCTGTCTACCGCAGTCACGGTGATTTTCGGCGCGTCGTTCACGCGGTTAACATCCAGCGTGTCGTCATCCGACACCGCGTCGTTCACACCATCGCTTACCGACACCTCAACCGTCAGGCTGCTCAGGTCAAGCTCGTCATTGTTCACCGCGGCCACACCTGCGTCCGTCAGTTTCACGTCTGTGCCGTCGATGACGAAGTAGCCGTTTAGATCGTTTTCGATTTGGGTAACCAGATCCGCAAGCGGCGTATCTGTATCGCTCACCTCGAAGCTCGCCACTACCGTGTCTGTGCTCACATCATCTTCTGTGATGCTGTCTACCGCAGTCACGGTGATTTTCGGCGCGTCGTTCACGCGGTTAACATCCAGCGTGTCGTCATCCGACACCGCGTCGTTCACACCATCGCTTACCGACACCTCAACCGTCAGGCTGCTCAGGTCAAGCTCGTCATTGTTCACCGCGGCCACACCTGCGTCCGTCAGTTTCACGTCTGTGCCGTCGATGACGAAGTAGCCGTTTAGATCGTTTTCGATTTGGGTAACCAGATCCGCAAGCGGCGTATCTGTATCGCTCACCTCGAAGCTCGCCACTACCGTGTCTGTGCTCACATCATCTTCTGTGATGCTGTCTACCGCAGTCACGGTGATTTTCGGCGCGTCGTTCACGCGGTTAACATCCAGCGTGTCGTCATCCGACACCGCGTCGTTCACACCATCGCTTACCGACACCTCAACCGTCAGGCTGCTCAGGTCAAGCTCGTCATTGTTCACCGCGGCCACACCTGCGTCCGTCAGTTTCACGTCTGTGCCGTCGATGACGAAGTAGCCGTTTAGATCGTTTTCGATTTGGGTAACCAGATCCGCAAGCGGCGTATCTGTATCGCTCACCTCGAAGCTCGCCACTACCGTGTCTGTGCTCACATCATCTTCTGTGATGCTGTCTACCGCAGTCACGGTGATTTTCGGCGCGTCGTTCACGCGGTTAACATCCAGCGTGTCGTCATCCGACACCGCGTCGTTCACACCATCGCTTACCGACACCTCAACCGTCAGGCTGCTCAGGTCAAGCTCGTCATTGTTCACCGCGGCCACACCTGCGTCCGTCAGTTTCACGTCTGTGCCGTCGATGACGAAGTAGCCGTTTAGATCGTTTTCGATTTGGGTAACCAGATCCGCAAGCGGCGTATCTGTATCGCTCACCTCGAAGCTCGCCACTACCGTGTCTGTGCTCACATCATCTTCTGTGATGCTGTCTACCGCAGTCACGGTGATTTTCGGCGCGTCGTTCACGCGGTTAACATCCAGCGTGTCGTCATCCGACACCGCGTCGTTCACACCATCGCTTACCGACACCTCAACCGTCAGGCTGCTCAGGTCAAGCTCGTCATTGTTCACCGCGGCCACACCTGCGTCCGTCAGTTTCACGTCTGTGCCGTCGATGACGAAGTAGCCGTTTAGATCGTTTTCGATTTGGGTAACCAGATCCGCAAGCGGCGTATCTGTATCGCTCACCTCGAAGCTCGCCACTACCGTGTCTGTGCTCACATCATCTTCTGTGATGCTGTCTACCGCAGTCACGGTGATTTTCGGCGCGTCGTTCACGCGGTTAACATCCAGCGTGTCGTCATCCGACACCGCGTCGTTCACACCATCGCTTACCGACACCTCAACCGTCAGGCTGCTCAGGTCAAGCTCGTCATTGTTCACCGCGGCCACACCTGCGTCCGTCAGTTTCACGTCTGTGCCGTCGATGACGAAGTAGCCGTTTAGATCGTTTTCGATTTGGGTAACCAGATCCGCAAGCGGCGTATCTGTATCGCTCACCTCGAAGCTCGCCACTACCGTGTCTGTGCTCACATCATCTTCTGTGATGCTGTCTACCGCAGTCACGGTGATTTTCGGCGCGTCGTTCACGCGGTTAACATCCAGCGTGTCGTCATCCGACACCGCGTCGTTCACACCATCGCTTACCGACACCTCAACCGTCAGGCTGCTCAGGTCAAGCTCGTCATTGTTCACCGCGGCCACACCTGCGTCCGTCAGTTTCACGTCTGTGCCGTCGATGACGAAGTAGCCGTTTAGATCGTTTTCGATTTGGGTAACCAGATCCGCAAGCGGCGTATCTGTATCGCTCACCTCGAAGCTCGCCACTACCGTGTCTGTGCTCACATCATCTTCTGTGATGCTGTCTACCGCAGTCACGGTGATTTTCGGCGCGTCGTTCACGCGGTTAACATCCAGCGTGTCGTCATCCGACACCGCGTCGTTCACACCATCGCTTACCGACACCTCAACCGTCAGGCTGCTCAGGTCAAGCTCGTCATTGTTCACCGCGGCCACACCTGCGTCCGTCAGTTTCACGTCTGTGCCGTCGATGACGAAGTAGCCGTTTAGATCGTTTTCGATTTGGGTAACCAGATCCGCAAGCGGCGTATCTGTATCGCTCACCTCGAAGCTCGCCACTACCGTGTCTGTGCTCACATCATCTTCTGTGATGCTGTCTACCGCAGTCACGGTGATTTTCGGCGCGTCGTTCACGCGGTTAACATCCAGCGTGTCGTCATCCGACACCGCGTCGTTCACACCATCGCTTACCGACACCTCAACCGTCAGGCTGCTCAGGTCAAGCTCGTCATTGTTCACCGCGGCCACACCTGCGTCCGTCAGTTTCACGTCTGTGCCGTCGATGACGAAGTAGCCGTTTAGATCGTTTTCGATTTGGGTAACCAGATCCGCAAGCGGCGTATCTGTATCGCTCACCTCGAAGCTCGCCACTACCGTGTCTGTGCTCACATCATCTTCTGTGATGCTGTCTACCGCAGTCACGGTGATTTTCGGCGCGTCGTTCACGCGGTTAACATCCAGCGTGTCGTCATCCGACACCGCGTCGTTCACACCATCGCTTACCGACACCTCAACCGTCAGGCTGCTCAGGTCAAGCTCGTCATTGTTCACCGCGGCCACACCTGCGTCCGTCAGTTTCACGTCTGTGCCGTCGATGACGAAGTAGCCGTTTAGATCGTTTTCGATTTGGGTAACCAGATCCGCAAGCGGCGTATCTGTATCGCTCACCTCGAAGCTCGCCACTACCGTGTCTGTGCTCACATCATCTTCTGTGATGCTGTCTACCGCAGTCACGGTGATTTTCGGCGCGTCGTTCACGCGGTTAACATCCAGCGTGTCGTCATCCGACACCGCGTCGTTCACACCATCGCTTACCGACACCTCAACCGTCAGGCTGCTCAGGTCAAGCTCGTCATTGTTCACCGCGGCCACACCTGCGTCCGTCAGTTTCACGTCTGTGCCGTCGATGACGAAGTAGCCGTTTAGATCGTTTTCGATTTGGGTAACCAGATCCGCAAGCGGCGTATCTGTATCGCTCACCTCGAAGCTCGCCACTACCGTGTCTGTGCTCACATCATCTTCTGTGATGCTGTCTACCGCAGTCACGGTGATTTTCGGCGCGTCGTTCACGCGGTTAACATCCAGCGTGTCGTCATCCGACACCGCGTCGTTCACACCATCGCTTACCGACACCTCAACCGTCAGGCTGCTCAGGTCAAGCTCGTCATTGTTCACCGCGGCCACACCTGCGTCCGTCAGTTTCACGTCTGTGCCGTCGATGACGAAGTAGCCGTTTAGATCGTTTTCGATTTGGGTAACCAGATCCGCAAGCGGCGTATCTGTATCGCTCACCTCGAAGCTCGCCACTACCGTGTCTGTGCTCACATCATCTTCTGTGATGCTGTCTACCGCAGTCACGGTGATTTTCGGCGCGTCGTTCACGCGGTTAACATCCAGCGTGTCGTCATCCGACACCGCGTCGTTCACACCATCGCTTACCGACACCTCAACCGTCAGGCTGCTCAGGTCAAGCTCGTCATTGTTCACCGCGGCCACACCTGCGTCCGTCAGTTTCACGTCTGTGCCGTCGATGACGAAGTAGCCGTTTAGATCGTTTTCGATTTGGGTAACCAGATCCGCAAGCGGCGTATCTGTATCGCTCACCTCGAAGCTCGCCACTACCGTGTCTGTGCTCACATCATCTTCTGTGATGCTGTCTACCGCAGTCACGGTGATTTTCGGCGCGTCGTTCACGCGGTTAACATCCAGCGTGTCGTCATCCGACACCGCGTCGTTCACACCATCGCTTACCGACACCTCAACCGTCAGGCTGCTCAGGTCAAGCTCGTCATTGTTCACCGCGGCCACACCTGCGTCCGTCAGTTTCACGTCTGTGCCGTCGATGACGAAGTAGCCGTTTAGATCGTTTTCGATTTGGGTAACCAGATCCGCAAGCGGCGTATCTGTATCGCTCACCTCGAAGCTCGCCACTACCGTGTCTGTGCTCACATCATCTTCTGTGATGCTGTCTACCGCAGTCACGGTGATTTTCGGCGCGTCGTTCACGCGGTTAACATCCAGCGTGTCGTCATCCGACACCGCGTCGTTCACACCATCGCTTACCGACACCTCAACCGTCAGGCTGCTCAGGTCAAGCTCGTCATTGTTCACCGCGGCCACACCTGCGTCCGTCAGTTTCACGTCTGTGCCGTCGATGACGAAGTAGCCGTTTAGATCGTTTTCGATTTGGGTAACCAGATCCGCAAGCGGCGTATCTGTATCGCTCACCTCGAAGCTCGCCACTACCGTGTCTGTGCTCACATCATCTTCTGTGATGCTGTCTACCGCAGTCACGGTGATTTTCGGCGCGTCGTTCACGCGGTTAACATCCAGCGTGTCGTCATCCGACACCGCGTCGTTCACACCATCGCTTACCGACACCTCAACCGTCAGGCTGCTCAGGTCAAGCTCGTCATTGTTCACCGCGGCCACACCTGCGTCCGTCAGTTTCACGTCTGTGCCGTCGATGACGAAGTAGCCGTTTAGATCGTTTTCGATTTGGGTAACCAGATCCGCAAGCGGCGTATCTGTATCGCTCACCTCGAAGCTCGCCACTACCGTGTCTGTGCTCACATCATCTTCTGTGATGCTGTCTACCGCAGTCACGGTGATTTTCGGCGCGTCGTTCACGCGGTTAACATCCAGCGTGTCGTCATCCGACACCGCGTCGTTCACACCATCGCTTACCGACACCTCAACCGTCAGGCTGCTCAGGTCAAGCTCGTCATTGTTCACCGCGGCCACACCTGCGTCCGTCAGTTTCACGTCTGTGCCGTCGATGACGAAGTAGCCGTTTAGATCGTTTTCGATTTGGGTAACCAGATCCGCAAGCGGCGTATCTGTATCGCTCACCTCGAAGCTCGCCACTACCGTGTCTGTGCTCACATCATCTTCTGTGATGCTGTCTACCGCAGTCACGGTGATTTTCGGCGCGTCGTTCACGCGGTTAACATCCAGCGTGTCGTCATCCGACACCGCGTCGTTCACACCATCGCTTACCGACACCTCAACCGTCAGGCTGCTCAGGTCAAGCTCGTCATTGTTCACCGCGGCCACACCTGCGTCCGTCAGTTTCACGTCTGTGCCGTCGATGACGAAGTAGCCGTTTAGATCGTTTTCGATTTGGGTAACCAGATCCGCAAGCGGCGTATCTGTATCGCTCACCTCGAAGCTCGCCACTACCGTGTCTGTGCTCACATCATCTTCTGTGATGCTGTCTACCGCAGTCACGGTGATTTTCGGCGCGTCGTTCACGCGGTTAACATCCAGCGTGTCGTCATCCGACACCGCGTCGTTCACACCATCGCTTACCGACACCTCAACCGTCAGGCTGCTCAGGTCAAGCTCGTCATTGTTCACCGCGGCCACACCTGCGTCCGTCAGTTTCACGTCTGTGCCGTCGATGACGAAGTAGCCGTTTAGATCGTTTTCGATTTGGGTAACCAGATCCGCAAGCGGCGTATCTGTATCGCTCACCTCGAAGCTCGCCACTACCGTGTCTGTGCTCACATCATCTTCTGTGATGCTGTCTACCGCAGTCACGGTGATTTTCGGCGCGTCGTTCACGCGGTTAACATCCAGCGTGTCGTCATCCGACACCGCGTCGTTCACACCATCGCTTACCGACACCTCAACCGTCAGGCTGCTCAGGTCAAGCTCGTCATTGTTCACCGCGGCCACACCTGCGTCCGTCAGTTTCACGTCTGTGCCGTCGATGACGAAGTAGCCGTTTAGATCGTTTTCGATTTGGGTAACCAGATCCGCAAGCGGCGTATCTGTATCGCTCACCTCGAAGCTCGCCACTACCGTGTCTGTGCTCACATCATCTTCTGTGATGCTGTCTACCGCAGTCACGGTGATTTTCGGCGCGTCGTTCACGCGGTTAACATCCAGCGTGTCGTCATCCGACACCGCGTCGTTCACACCATCGCTTACCGACACCTCAACCGTCAGGCTGCTCAGGTCAAGCTCGTCATTGTTCACCGCGGCCACACCTGCGTCCGTCAGTTTCACGTCTGTGCCGTCGATGACGAAGTAGCCGTTTAGATCGTTTTCGATTTGGGTAACCAGATCCGCAAGCGGCGTATCTGTATCGCTCACCTCGAAGCTCGCCACTACCGTGTCTGTGCTCACATCATCTTCTGTGATGCTGTCTACCGCAGTCACGGTGATTTTCGGCGCGTCGTTCACGCGGTTAACATCCAGCGTGTCGTCATCCGACACCGCGTCGTTCACACCATCGCTTACCGACACCTCAACCGTCAGGCTGCTCAGGTCAAGCTCGTCATTGTTCACCGCGGCCACACCTGCGTCCGTCAGTTTCACGTCTGTGCCGTCGATGACGAAGTAGCCGTTTAGATCGTTTTCGATTTGGGTAACCAGATCCGCAAGCGGCGTATCTGTATCGCTCACCTCGAAGCTCGCCACTACCGTGTCTGTGCTCACATCATCTTCTGTGATGCTGTCTACCGCAGTCACGGTGATTTTCGGCGCGTCGTTCACGCGGTTAACATCCAGCGTGTCGTCATCCGACACCGCGTCGTTCACACCATCGCTTACCGACACCTCAACCGTCAGGCTGCTCAGGTCAAGCTCGTCATTGTTCACCGCGGCCACACCTGCGTCCGTCAGTTTCACGTCTGTGCCGTCGATGACGAAGTAGCCGTTTAGATCGTTTTCGATTTGGGTAACCAGATCCGCAAGCGGCGTATCTGTATCGCTCACCTCGAAGCTCGCCACTACCGTGTCTGTGCTCACATCATCTTCTGTGATGCTGTCTACCGCAGTCACGGTGATTTTCGGCGCGTCGTTCACGCGGTTAACATCCAGCGTGTCGTCATCCGACACCGCGTCGTTCACACCATCGCTTACCGACACCTCAACCGTCAGGCTGCTCAGGTCAAGCTCGTCATTGTTCACCGCGGCCACACCTGCGTCCGTCAGTTTCACGTCTGTGCCGTCGATGACGAAGTAGCCGTTTAGATCGTTTTCGATTTGGGTAACCAGATCCGCAAGCGGCGTATCTGTATCGCTCACCTCGAAGCTCGCCACTACCGTGTCTGTGCTCACATCATCTTCTGTGATGCTGTCTACCGCAGTCACGGTGATTTTCGGCGCGTCGTTCACGCGGTTAACATCCAGCGTGTCGTCATCCGACACCGCGTCGTTCACACCATCGCTTACCGACACCTCAACCGTCAGGCTGCTCAGGTCAAGCTCGTCATTGTTCACCGCGGCCACACCTGCGTCCGTCAGTTTCACGTCTGTGCCGTCGATGACGAAGTAGCCGTTTAGATCGTTTTCGATTTGGGTAACCAGATCCGCAAGCGGCGTATCTGTATCGCTCACCTCGAAGCTCGCCACTACCGTGTCTGTGCTCACATCATCTTCTGTGATGCTGTCTACCGCAGTCACGGTGATTTTCGGCGCGTCGTTCACGCGGTTAACATCCAGCGTGTCGTCATCCGACACCGCGTCGTTCACACCATCGCTTACCGACACCTCAACCGTCAGGCTGCTCAGGTCAAGCTCGTCATTGTTCACCGCGGCCACACCTGCGTCCGTCAGTTTCACGTCTGTGCCGTCGATGACGAAGTAGCCGTTTAGATCGTTTTCGATTTGGGTAACCAGATCCGCAAGCGGCGTATCTGTATCGCTCACCTCGAAGCTCGCCACTACCGTGTCTGTGCTCACATCATCTTCTGTGATGCTGTCTACCGCAGTCACGGTGATTTTCGGCGCGTCGTTCACGCGGTTAACATCCAGCGTGTCGTCATCCGACACCGCGTCGTTCACACCATCGCTTACCGACACCTCAACCGTCAGGCTGCTCAGGTCAAGCTCGTCATTGTTCACCGCGGCCACACCTGCGTCCGTCAGTTTCACGTCTGTGCCGTCGATGACGAAGTAGCCGTTTAGATCGTTTTCGATTTGGGTAACCAGATCCGCAAGCGGCGTATCTGTATCGCTCACCTCGAAGCTCGCCACTACCGTGTCTGTGCTCACATCATCTTCTGTGATGCTGTCTACCGCAGTCACGGTGATTTTCGGCGCGTCGTTCACGCGGTTAACATCCAGCGTGTCGTCATCCGACACCGCGTCGTTCACACCATCGCTTACCGACACCTCAACCGTCAGGCTGCTCAGGTCAAGCTCGTCATTGTTCACCGCGGCCACACCTGCGTCCGTCAGTTTCACGTCTGTGCCGTCGATGACGAAGTAGCCGTTTAGATCGTTTTCGATTTGGGTAACCAGATCCGCAAGCGGCGTATCTGTATCGCTCACCTCGAAGCTCGCCACTACCGTGTCTGTGCTCACATCATCTTCTGTGATGCTGTCTACCGCAGTCACGGTGATTTTCGGCGCGTCGTTCACGCGGTTAACATCCAGCGTGTCGTCATCCGACACCGCGTCGTTCACACCATCGCTTACCGACACCTCAACCGTCAGGCTGCTCAGGTCAAGCTCGTCATTGTTCACCGCGGCCACACCTGCGTCCGTCAGTTTCACGTCTGTGCCGTCGATGACGAAGTAGCCGTTTAGATCGTTTTCGATTTGGGTAACCAGATCCGCAAGCGGCGTATCTGTATCGCTCACCTCGAAGCTCGCCACTACCGTGTCTGTGCTCACATCATCTTCTGTGATGCTGTCTACCGCAGTCACGGTGATTTTCGGCGCGTCGTTCACGCGGTTAACATCCAGCGTGTCGTCATCCGACACCGCGTCGTTCACACCATCGCTTACCGACACCTCAACCGTCAGGCTGCTCAGGTCAAGCTCGTCATTGTTCACCGCGGCCACACCTGCGTCCGTCAGTTTCACGTCTGTGCCGTCGATGACGAAGTAGCCGTTTAGATCGTTTTCGATTTGGGTAACCAGATCCGCAAGCGGCGTATCTGTATCGCTCACCTCGAAGCTCGCCACTACCGTGTCTGTGCTCACATCATCTTCTGTGATGCTGTCTACCGCAGTCACGGTGATTTTCGGCGCGTCGTTCACGCGGTTAACATCCAGCGTGTCGTCATCCGACACCGCGTCGTTCACACCATCGCTTACCGACACCTCAACCGTCAGGCTGCTCAGGTCAAGCTCGTCATTGTTCACCGCGGCCACACCTGCGTCCGTCAGTTTCACGTCTGTGCCGTCGATGACGAAGTAGCCGTTTAGATCGTTTTCGATTTGGGTAACCAGATCCGCAAGCGGCGTATCTGTATCGCTCACCTCGAAGCTCGCCACTACCGTGTCTGTGCTCACATCATCTTCTGTGATGCTGTCTACCGCAGTCACGGTGATTTTCGGCGCGTCGTTCACGCGGTTAACATCCAGCGTGTCGTCATCCGACACCGCGTCGTTCACACCATCGCTTACCGACACCTCAACCGTCAGGCTGCTCAGGTCAAGCTCGTCATTGTTCACCGCGGCCACACCTGCGTCCGTCAGTTTCACGTCTGTGCCGTCGATGACGAAGTAGCCGTTTAGATCGTTTTCGATTTGGGTAACCAGATCCGCAAGCGGCGTATCTGTATCGCTCACCTCGAAGCTCGCCACTACCGTGTCTGTGCTCACATCATCTTCTGTGATGCTGTCTACCGCAGTCACGGTGATTTTCGGCGCGTCGTTCACGCGGTTAACATCCAGCGTGTCGTCATCCGACACCGCGTCGTTCACACCATCGCTTACCGACACCTCAACCGTCAGGCTGCTCAGGTCAAGCTCGTCATTGTTCACCGCGGCCACACCTGCGTCCGTCAGTTTCACGTCTGTGCCGTCGATGACGAAGTAGCCGTTTAGATCGTTTTCGATTTGGGTAACCAGATCCGCAAGCGGCGTATCTGTATCGCTCACCTCGAAGCTCGCCACTACCGTGTCTGTGCTCACATCATCTTCTGTGATGCTGTCTACCGCAGTCACGGTGATTTTCGGCGCGTCGTTCACGCGGTTAACATCCAGCGTGTCGTCATCCGACACCGCGTCGTTCACACCATCGCTTACCGACACCTCAACCGTCAGGCTGCTCAGGTCAAGCTCGTCATTGTTCACCGCGGCCACACCTGCGTCCGTCAGTTTCACGTCTGTGCCGTCGATGACGAAGTAGCCGTTTAGATCGTTTTCGATTTGGGTAACCAGATCCGCAAGCGGCGTATCTGTATCGCTCACCTCGAAGCTCGCCACTACCGTGTCTGTGCTCACATCATCTTCTGTGATGCTGTCTACCGCAGTCACGGTGATTTTCGGCGCGTCGTTCACGCGGTTAACATCCAGCGTGTCGTCATCCGACACCGCGTCGTTCACACCATCGCTTACCGACACCTCAACCGTCAGGCTGCTCAGGTCAAGCTCGTCATTGTTCACCGCGGCCACACCTGCGTCCGTCAGTTTCACGTCTGTGCCGTCGATGACGAAGTAGCCGTTTAGATCGTTTTCGATTTGGGTAACCAGATCCGCAAGCGGCGTATCTGTATCGCTCACCTCGAAGCTCGCCACTACCGTGTCTGTGCTCACATCATCTTCTGTGATGCTGTCTACCGCAGTCACGGTGATTTTCGGCGCGTCGTTCA